>CADBQW010000091.1 GCA_902796925.1 uncultured bacterium
CTAAATTCTTTTAAATTGGACAACGAGCCGGATAAAGAGACTATCTTCAATTGTGCTGATAAGTTTATAGAAAAGAAAGGTTTGGATAAAAAAGGCCTTAAGATTTTAAATTGGGATAAAGATTCTATTTTTAAACGTTTCTATAAATTTGAAAACGGTGAAATTGTAAATATTAAAAAACTTCCTGTAGAATTATTTTTGATAGGAAAAGGGTGGAATGGCGGTTTTGTTCAGAAAGATATCTCCGGTACAAATATCAAAAAAAATACAATATTAATAAATAAAAGGGAATTACAAGTACCAATATTTCACGAAATAGGTCACGCCATCAACTTTAATAATTCCCGTTTGTGGCGTAAGGTTCAAAAACTAAGACCTCTCGGTATGATATTGCCTGCATTTTTGATGACATTTGGTGCGTTCACGAAAAATACCACAGGAAAAGAAAATTGTATTGCAGATAAATTTAAAAATAAAATAAGAAATAATGCCGGATTCTTCTCCCTAATGGCAATGGTGCCAATTGTTGCTGAAGAATTTAAAGCTACATCTCGAGCAAATAAATGGGTAAGCAAAGCTCTCTCTCCGGAATTAGCACAAAAAGTTATAAAGGGCAATAAAATTGCAGGAATAAGCTATGTTATAGTGGCAATAGCTACCGGCTTGGCTTCATATACCGCTGTAAGAGTAAAAGATTGTCTTGTTGCAAAGAAACAACAAAGAGAAATTGAAAAGGCTGCCAATGGATAGTCTATAAATGTGACATTTCACACAAAATTTTTAATAAAAAGAAAAACGGCTTTTGGCCGTTTTGTTTATGTAAATAATTAAATTGTTAATTTAAGCTATCTCTTTTTCTCTTTCCCAAATTTCGGGTAATCCCGATAATCTTTTCAATTATTGTAGAGAACTTCTCCACAATGGATCATTAAATTTATTCATATTCGGATCAACATCTACAGACAACGTTACGTTGCTCGGAGTGAAAATGAAAACTCTGTCTCCAACCTTTTGAGGTTTGCCATTTAGAGCGTGAGCTGCACCGCAAACAAAATCAATAGTTCTTTGAGACTGTTCATTATCCAAAAGATGCAAATTCAAAACAATAGTTTTTCTATCTTTCAAGTTTTGAACGATTGTTGCAGAATCATCAAATGAGCGAGGTTCCATAACTTTAACTTCATATCCCTTGAAATTAGGGTGATTTACAACTTTTAATTGGCTGGTTTTGTCGATTTCCGGATGTGATTGGTAAGAATAGCTATATGCAGGGTCAACTGCTAAATTATCAACAGTTTCGTATTCCCCTTGCATTTCCTCAGCTATATCGTCAAAGTCTGTCTCTCTCGGATCGAATCCTCTTACTAAAAAGTCTACTACTGATTTGATTTTGTCTGTTACTGCCACCTGTTTATCCTCCTGTAATTATCTTAATTAAACAATTTTCTACCTATTCTCAAATACGTTGCACCGGACTTTGCCGCAATTTTATAATCTTGACTCATTCCCATTGAAATTTCTTGCATATTGCCGCCAAAATTCCTATTAAGTTCATCTCTGAGCTTTACTGTAGTATCGAAAATTTCTTGTATAATCTTTTCAGGCGCCCCGAAAGGTGCCATGCTCATAAGTCCTTCAATTTTTAGATTTGGCAAAGTCAGAATCCTTTCAAACGAATCTTTGAGTTCATCAACTGAAAATCCATATTTTTGTTCTTCTTTAGATATATTAACTTCTAAAAATATCGATTGAACTTTTGATATATTCTCTGCTTCCTCCGAAATTTTTTCGGCAAGTTCAAGCGTATCGACAGAATGTATAAAATCGAAGTTCTTAACAACTTTTTTGACTTTATTTGATTGAAGATGCCCGATAAAATGAAATTTGGAATTGTTCTTGATTTCATCGGGAATGTTCTCAATCTTTTTTATTGCCTCTAAAGCTCTGGATTCCCCAAAGTTTCTCAAACCTGCTTTGTATGCGGCAATTATAGCATTCTCGTCATAATACTTGGTTATTGCAATAATATTCAATTGACAAGGTGCGATGTCTTCTTGTATTTGCAAAAGGTTTGCCTTAATTACTTCTTCTTGCATAAATTCTCTTACTCCTACAAGAATTTGTGCCCGTAACCGAGTACTTTTTAATTGTACTATCGTTTTTTTTAGTGGACAACTTTTTATTTTTTTTGTGCCACCGAGCTTTTGAACCACCCCCGAAACCATGTATTCATCATGGTTTCAGCCATTTTAATAATTCTTAAAATTCGGTAACATTTTGTAATATAGACCGTTTCGGGCATGCCCGAAACTATTGCTCTACCCACTGTCTGATTACTTTTTTAAGATATATTATTTTTATTTAAAAGTTATCCTTCATTTGAATGAAATTTGAGCAAGTTTATATTCATTAGATACAAAGCAGAAGGTCCGGTTTTTAACCGGACCTTATTAACTATTATTATACCTTAATTAATGTTTGTTGTTGAACTTTATCGGTAACCATTAGCGCAAGAATCGGAACTAAATCATCATTAGGAAGTTTACCTTTTATTTCCAAACCTTTCCTGTCCTTTGTTTCCTTATATTTAACGTCAATAGGTTGTCCATCCCAGGTTCCTTTAATATTACATATAACCAGAAAAACCAACGCCCGATTCGTTTGGTTACAAAAAGACTTCGTTTATAATCAGGTTTTTGGTAAATTTTTAAGAAATTATTCGCATCCGCAATCCGGAATTAGCGACAACTTTTATAATTACATATTATTTTTCATAGAGGCTTGCAGCCTAACCATAGCACGAGCTATTGCGGCTTGTGCCCGCTTCACATCTAAATCTGTTTGGTGCTCAGACAAACGTTGTTTAGCGCGCTCTAAAGCTTCCTGTGCCCTATAAGCATCGATTTCATCCCCGGATTCTGCAGTTGTTGTGAGGATTATTCCTTCATCGTCTTTAAACTGAAAGATTCCGCCCATTGTCGTAAAGATTTTTTCCCCCTCATCTTGTACAACTCGCGTAATTCCGATATCCAATGTAGACATAATTGGTATATGTCCCTTTAAGACTCCAAACTCACCATCTAAACCTCGGGTATAGATTTCGTTTACATCTTCATCAAACACAATTTTTTCATGAGTAATTATTTTTAGATGCATAGAGATTAAACCTCAAATTTCTTTGCATTTTCGATAACATCTTCGATGGTTCCTGCCATATAAAACGCTTGTTCAGGCAAATCGTCATGTTTACCTTCGATAATTTCCTTAAAACCGCGAATTGTATCTTCGATTTTTACGTATTTACCGGAAATTCCGGAAAACTGCTCAGCCACAAAAAACGGTTGGGAAAGGAATTTTTGAATTTTTCTGGCACGGTTAACTGTTTCTTTGTCTTCTTCCGAAAGCTCATCCATTCCAAGAATTGCAATAATGTCTTGCAAATCTTTGTATTTTTGAAGAATTTCCAAAACTTTGCGAGTAACACTGTAATGTTCTTCACCAATAACGTTAGGATCAAGGACTCGCGAACTCGATTCCAAAGGGTCTACTGCAGGATAAATTCCCAGTGATGCAATTTCCCTTGACAACACTGTGGAAGCATCCAAATGCGAGAAGGTTGTTGCAGGTGCAGGGTCTGTCAAGTCATCTGCAGGAACATATATTGCCTGCACGGAAGTGATAGAACCGTCTTTTGTTGAAGTGATTCTTTCTTGTAATTCTCCCATTTCATTTGCGAGTGTAGGTTGATATCCCACGGCAGAAGGCATTCTCCCTAAAAGTGCAGAAACCTCACTGCCTGCTTGAGTAAACCTAAATATATTATCTATGAATAAAAGCACATCTTGCTTAGCATAGTCGCGGAAATATTCAGCCGCAGTTAGAGCAGAAAGTCCAACCCTCATACGAGCGCCGGGAGGTTCATTCATCTGCCCGTAAATAAGCCCAACTTTATCCAGAACCCCACTTTCTTTGAATTCATTCCAAAGGTCATTCCCCTCTCGGGTTCTTTCTCCAACTCCGCCAAAAACGGATACCCCGTTATGCGCCATTGCAATATTGTGGATAAGTTCTTGGATCAAAACCGTCTTTCCAACACCGGCACCGCCAAAAAGCCCTATTTTTCCGCCTTTTTGATATGGCTGTATAAGGTCAATAGCCTTTATTCCTGTTTCTAAAATTTCTACATCAGTATTTTGATCGGTTAATTTTGGGGATTCTCTGTGTATCGGCAAGTATATATCAGTATTAATTTCACCCAGTTCATCAACGGCATCACCCGTAACATTTAGGATTCGGCCCAATATTGATTTTCCGACGGGAATTTTAATGGGTTCATTAGTATTTAAAACTTTCATTCCGCGCTTGAGTCCGTCTGTAGAAGACATTGCAACCGTTCTAACTTTATTTGAACCCAACATCTGCTGGACTTCAAGAACGACTTTCTGACCATCATTATTTAAAACGTGAAGTGCACTGTATATTTCCGGCAACTCTCCTGCTTGAAATTCTACGTCAATAACCGGACCTATAATTTTTGTTATTAACCCTTCATTCTTTGCCAATGTTTCCATAAGATTCCCTCTCATTTTCTGTTTGTAAATATTATATTATAGTAAAAATTTTTCTGCAAATGAGTTTTTGGAATTGCTTAGCATGGAGATAGAGCAATAGCCTTATGGGCGTACATTATAATGCTACAGAAATTTAATTATATTTTCCGTGTTTTAAACAAGCTGATAAAAAACTTGCAGAATTGAATGTCAATTTATAAGAAATGATATACTAATGATAGATAGTATTAATGGCACAAGCCCGTAGGATGAAATTTTTTACACCATAATAATGATAACTTGCAACGTGCATTAATAGCCCGTAGGGTTGACTAAAGTCAACCCTACGGGCTACCAGCTAATTTATTTCAATATTGGTATAGTTACAAAAATTTAACCACTGAGTAAAATTTGTAAATTAATCGGGTTAATTTTTCGTTATCTTTCATTGCAGAATACATTTCATCCAAAAGTTCTTCGTGTTTTGCCTGACCTTCAAATTCAAAAACGTCACTTGGTTTTACGTTCAAAACCTGTAATATTCTGTCAAGATTATCCGCGCTTGGATAGTATTTACCATTTTCAATGTTACTTATACTTGAGGTGTCAAGCTCAACAAGTTCAGCAAGTCTTTCTTGAGTAATTTTTCTGTGACGTCTGATTTCCTGAATTTTCTTTCCCAGAAGTTTTTTAATATTCATTTTGTCCTCACCTACCATGAACAATTATCTGATAATACAGATTTTATATAATCGCGTAAAAGTCTATATTTTTCTTGACTTATTGAGTTTTACGCATATAATAATTGAGGAATACTATAATTAATTAAGAAAATATTGAGTTTTACAAAATCATGAAGATTATGGAATTAAGAAAATTATTTTCAGTAACTAATTTATATCAATTTGATGAATTGGGGTTTGTAAAAAGAAAGCATAAAATGATTAATTTATGCGGTATAAAGTTCAAAATTAAGAAAAAATTACCTCTTGAATTTGAAAGTATGATTGGAGTTTGTAAACGTGAGTTTAAAAAAGTAAATAACAATGCCAAAATCAATATAGTAAACTTAATTATAGGTTCATTTTCAGAAAAAGCGGAACTTTTCCGTTTAAAAAGTTCAGAAATTACCTTTATTTTGTCAAGGAAATTTTTTGAACTTGATACAAATTTTATATCGGATTTTCTTTTATATCCAATAAACGGAACAGAATATAGTCTTGTTATTTTGGAAAAAACTGATAACTTGTATGCAGAACATATAAAAAAATTTAAGAAAGGAGAGCTTTGTTGGAAATATTCGTGTAAATTTAATCATATGAGTTGTACTACCGTATTAAAAAAAGATGATAAGATATTATTAAAACGTAATACTCTCGGTAACACAAACGGTACACCAAAACATATGAAATGTATTTCAAGTGTCATAAGAGAATATATAAGTGGAGTTTCGTTAATGGTGCGCATGAATAGTTTAAAAACAGACTTAGAAAAACATGAACTTATTACCAAATTCTTTGATTGGTTTTTTGAAAATTACAAATGTAATGAATATGATAACAAAATTTTGCCAGAATATTGGGATTGCCATTTTTATAATTTTATAGAGAGTATAGACGGAAAATTTTACTTTATTGACCCTGAATATTATGTGGATTTTGAAATTGATAGAGGGTTCTGCATATATTATTCAATTCTGCATAGTATGCAAAACGAAAATTTGTACAAATATCTTATTTCTCATTATAAACTTGAAGATAAAAGAAAAGTTTACGAAAACCAAGTTTACCAAATATTTAATGAACCAAGCGAATTGATGCCAATGTATAGCGTTTACGATTCTGATGAATATAAAAGATACATCAACGTAAATTAGATGTTTATGAAAGTTTAGTCTTTTTTATTTTCACTCTTGAAATCTGTCTATGTCTCTGTTAAAATTTTCTCAATTGATTGCAATAACAAGAGAGGAAAGATGAATGACAAATAGAGTTTTATTATGCATAATGGACGGTTGGGGAATCTCAATGGGTTCAGGACAATATGATGCAACAAAATTGGCTAATCCTATAAATTTTAACAGATTGAAGCAAACAGAAAAATATATGGAAATTCACGCAGACGGTGAATATGTTGGTCTGCCTGCAGGTCAGATGGGAAATAGTGAAGTGGGACATTTAAATCTCGGCGCCGGAAGAATTGTTTATCAAGATTTGTCAAAAATTAATAATGCTATAAAAGATGGTTCTTTCTTTAACAATAAAGAATTTATGAACGCTATTGAACACGTGAAAAAGAATAATTCAGCATTACATATTTATGGATTAGTTTCAACAGGAGGAGTTCATTCTTCATTGGAGCACATCTTAGCATTGATTCAACTTGCTGCAAAAGAGGGTTTAACGAAATTTTATGTTCACGCCTTTTTGGATGGTCGTGATACCCCGCCTCAGAGTGCCAATAAATTTTTACAAGTTGTAGAAGATGAACTTGCTAAATATAATCTTCCTCCGGTTGCAACGGTTATCGGCAGATATTATGCAATGGATAGAGATAACCGTTGGGATAGAGTTGAGCGTGCATATAATGCATTACTTTTAGGTGAAGGTCACAAATCAGATTCCGCAACTGTTGCAGTTACCGAATCTTATGCGCGCGGAAATAACGATGAATTTGTTATTCCTACCGTCATAGGTGGTAATGAATCCCGGATTCACGATAACGATGCCGTTATCTTCTTTAATTTTAGACCTGATAGGGCAAGAGAAATAACAAAAGCAATGACATTATCTGATTTTGACGGTTTTGAAAGAAAAATAGTAAGAAATAACCTATATTACGTTTGTATGACACAATATGACGAAAATCTCACACTTCCAATAGCTTTTCCTAAAGAAAGGATGGTAAATATATTAGGAGATGTTTTGCAGTCAAAAGGAATAAAGCAATTTAGAACAGCGGAAACTGAAAAATATGCTCATGTAACCTTTTTCTTTAATGGAGGAGTTGAAGAACCACAACCTGACGAAACAAGGGTTCTTGTTGCATCCCCAAAAGTTGCAACATATGATCTTCAACCGGAAATGAGTGCGTATGAAGTTTGTAATAACGTTTTAAAAGCAATTGAAAATCCTGACTACGGTTTTATACTGGTTAATTTTGCAAACCCTGATATGGTTGGTCATACGGGTGTTTTAGAAGCGGCAGTTAAGGCCTGCAAAACAGTTGATGAGTGTGTCGGAAAGATTGTTGAAGCCTGCAGAATTCACGGCATAACAATGCTTCTGACTGCAGATCATGGTAATGCTGAAACAATGGTTAACGAAACAACCGGAAAACCTCAAACTGCGCACACAACCAATAAAGTCCCGTTTATAGTTATCAATTCAAAAAATGATATAGAATTAACTCAAGACGGTGCGCTTTGTGACATTGCACCAACAATTTTAAAATTAATGGATATTGATAAACCTGCCGAAATGACAGGAAAATCATTGATTTTATAAATTAACTATATAGGAGATTTAATAAAGGATAAATTATGCCGAAAAATTTGCAAGACTGGAATATAGATTTCTCATTTAAAAAAAATAACGTTGATGAACTGTTTTTTAATCTTTCTGAAAATCCGGAAGGTTTTAAAAACAAAGATTTTCGCTATACGTTGAGTTTAATCTATCAAATTGTTGAAGATGAATTTGCCGGGATATTTTTAAGTCCCAATGCTCCGAGCAGAAACACTAATTTTTTCCTCGTAAATCAAGATGATAAATTATCCTTTTTTGTTACACCGACAAATAATTTTGAATATTATTTAAAATCAAAAGGCTCGTTATTCAGAGTTCGCCCGGAAGTTATGGGAGAATATGTAGGATATCCAATGCAATTGGATATGATTCTGGATTATTTTGGAGGTTTTGGACAAGTTCTTGAACTTGACGATATGACAGATACATTTATTTACTTAAATAAGCTTACTTATTTTGTAATGAAACTCATAGAAAAAATGTACTTTATTCCAACAGTTAAAAAAAATCAATCAGGCTCAATGTTCAGGATTGTGTATGAACCAATAATAACAAGTAGCCAAATTGCAAGAATTATTAATGAGTTTCAGGAATATATGCCTGAAAACTTGTTTATTAAAGGTGAAAAGCCAAAAAACTTTGTTATTGATTTTATATACAATTATTTGAATTATGTTATTTATAAGTTTTTGGGAATAAAATCTTACAAATTTAAAGATGTCAAATCCGGTACCTATATGGTAAAGAATTTGGAGCAACGTTCTCAACTCAGAGGAATTGATATTGCAGAAAACTTTTCGCAATGGTTTGACGAACTTTATTTGGGTAAATATGATGTTATACCATTTTTCAAAATTGACAAAATTGAAGATGAACTTTTCCGATTAAAAGTTTATATAAAAAATAGAAAAACCGGAGAAAATGTCCTTGTAGATGAGCTATATGAGGAAAATAAAGAAATTTTTGGAGCACCGTCAGGAGATATAGCAAGAATAGTAGAAAAGCAGCTTAATTATGCGATTCGTTACATGCCGGAATTGGAAAATCTTTTTGATGATGAAGATAAATTATACTTGGATTTAAACTTAAATGAAATTTATAAAATTATTACTCAAACAGCGTATTATCTTCAAAAGGCGCAAATTGAAGTTGTACTTCCAAAGGAACTTGTTAATATCGTAATTCCGCGCGCGTCTATAAATGCTAAAGTTAAGACTTCACGTACAAAGGAACTGCAGGATATATTTAATAGCGGGACAACCGGAAAAATTTCGTTAGATGATATTCTCGATTTTTCATACGAAATTGCACTCGGCAACGAAAGAATATCCCTGGAAGAATTTAATGAACTTGTCGAAAATAATAGCGGACTTATTAAATACAAGAACAAATATGTTTTAATTGATAAAGAAGAAAGCAAGAAAATTTTTGAGCAAATTGCAAAATCCAACTTAAAATCTATGTCGAGAATGGAATTAATTCATGCTGCAATGAGCGGACAGATAAAAGAATACGATTTTGATTACGATGAAGCATTTGCAAACATAATAAAAGATTTTAATAAACCTGTTGAAGTTACGGTTCCTGCTACACTACAAGGGACTCTCAGACCTTATCAGGCAACCGGTTTGAAATGGTTGTGGACTAATATATCTAAAGGCTTTGGTGCTTGTATGGCTGATGATATGGGGCTTGGTAAAACAATTCAGGTTATAAGTTTGATATTAAAACTAAAAGAGGAAGGAAAACTCGACAAACCGGTTCTTGTTATCTGTCCTACAACCTTGATGGGGAACTGGATGAAGGAAATTCAAATGTTTGCATCATCTTTGGATACTGTTATCTACCATGGGGCAGAAAGAGAGTTGGACCTCAAACATGACGTAATTCTTACCACATACGCAATTATGAGAATTGATATTGAAGAATTAAAAAATCATGAATGGGGAATGGTTATAGTAGATGAAGCACAAAATATCAAAAATCCGGATACTGCTCAATCAATTGCTGTTAAAATGCTAAAATCAAATATAAAAATTGCAATGACAGGCACCCCTGTAGAAAATAGGTTAACCGAATTGTGGAGTATATTTGACTTTATTAATAAAGGTTATTTAGGAACGCTGAGGGAATTTCAAAAGAGTTATTCAATTCCGATAGAAAGGTTCAAAGAGACTTCACGTGCAGGCAGGTTAAGAATGTCAGTGTCGCCCTTTGTGTTGAGACGTCTTAAAACGGATAAGAATGTAATAACAGATTTGCCGGAAAAGGTAGTTCTTAACGATTATTGCTACCTGACAAAACCTCAAGCCGTGCTTTATGAAAAAACTCTAAATGAAATGATGGAAAAAATAAGCGGATTTACAGGGGTTAATAGGCGCGGTAATATATTCAAGTTAATTACAGCTCTGAAACAAATTTGTAACCATCCTTATCAATTTCTTAAAACAGGTGATGTATCACGAGAACTTTCCGGGAAAATGGATAAGTGTCTTGATACCGTACAAAGTATACTTGATAATGGAGAAAAAACCCTGATATTTACCCAATATAAAGAAATGGGTGATATTTTGTGTCGTGTGATACCTGAAGAATGCGGTACGGAACCATTGTTCTTCCACGGTTCGCTTACTGTTACTCAAAGAGAAGAAATGATTAATAAATTCCAAAATGATGAAAATTGTAAAGTCATGATACTTTCTCTGAAGGCCGGCGGTACCGGGTTAAACCTTACAAGTGCAACTAACGTTATACATTATGACCTCTGGTGGAATCCTGCGGTTGAAGATCAGGCTACGGACAGAACTTATCGTATTGGTCAAGATAAAAATGTTATGGTGCACAGAATGATTACATTAGGAACTTTTGAAGAAAAGATTGACGAAATGCTCAAATCTAAAAAAGACCTCGCTAATATGGCTGTATTTGAAGGTGAAAAGATTATTACAGAACTTTCTGATGAAGAAATATATGAAATATTTACACTTACTGCATAATGTATCTTAATATTTATTAATAAATCATCTAAAAATAGCAATTTATCAGCTTAAGTTGCTTTAATATGGTGGAAGGTAGTGTAATAGCATATGGTATCAACTTCAAAAATAAGGCCATTACCGCGCAATACGGTATATAGAAGATTTATGCGTCATCGTAGAAACGTTGAACGTGCTATTTTTAATACATTTCCGGGAGTAGAATTTAAAAATGAAAAACAGATAAAAATTATAAATTGGATTGGAAAAAATATTACATCACCTGAAAACCGGCTTATTCTTGGGGTTACTGCATTGATGAGCCAACCATTCATTGATTGGAATAATAAGAGAATAGATGAGAATACCAGAAAAATTGCTGTTGCAAGAACTATTGCCAAAATTATTGTCGGGACTACAACCGGAGTTATAATTAGGAGAGGCAGCATAAATTTGGTTAACAAAATGTCAAAAGTGGCGAAAAACGGTGAAATTTTGCCTAAATACAAACAATTCTTTACCCCAAAAAAATTCTTGAATAAAATTCCGAATGAAGACAGGTTTGAACAATATAACAACATTATGGGAACTCTTGTTGGCCTATTCGTAATGCTATTTACAAACTTCCTGATTGATGCCCCTCTTACAAAATTATTAACAAACAAATTCATTGAACATGGTATAAAAAATTACAACACAACAAATGAGAAGGAGGTTAAAAAATGAAACCTCTAAACTTTTCTAATATAAAGACTCATATTTATAATAAATATAGTAGTGACCCGAGTAAAATTCTTATTCATACAAGTGTTTTGGGATGGATACTATCATCACTTGCTCAAATCGGGGCTATATTTGTCAATGACAAAATTGATTCAAAAGATAAGGCTTTTTTAATTCCGCAAGAGTTCGCCGATGCTTGTGTAAATATTGGAGCATACCTTCTTATAACAACAATGTTTACAAGAGTTTCTAAAAAACTTGTAAAAACCGGTCGTTTTAGAACATCTTCGATTGATGAATTTTGTCGAAAAAATAAGTTTTTTGAGCGAATAGCCAGTAATAATCAACCTACGTTGGGCGAATTTAAATTTAATATGGAAAATCGTATTAAATCTCTTATATCATCTTGCAAAAAGCGGTTGTCTAAACCAAATCTCAATAGTAAAGAAATAAATAATATAGAAACAAAAATTGCAGAACTTGAAAACTTTAAAAAAGATTACAAAAGATTTGAAAATGGTATTGGGATAATAGGTACAACAATAGGCACTATCTTATCCTGTAACATTCTTACTCCGATAATAAGGAATGAAATAGCAGTACATCAGCAAAAGAAACTTTTGGCAGCTAAAGATAAAATATATAACAGATACTATCAAAAAAATAAAGATAGCCTGCAAGCACCACGAGGTATAACCATTGATCAATATCAACAAATGGTTAATCGTCATAGTTCCGGAACAATAAAAATATAATTTCCGAAATTGTTTAATAATTGTATAAGGCAAGTAGGTCGGGGATTCATGAAACCCGACCTACCTGCTACCCTCTCATGTCATGCTGAATTTATTTCAGCATCTTGGCCACGTGGCCACTTATCAATTTCTTTTGTGTACTATTTTATGAAGGGGAACCTCATGATTGTCTAGTTCGTGAGATCCTGAAACCCATTTCTCGCCATCTGTGGGGCGGGCAGGATGACAATTCTTATTACCTTCAATTCGTACTTCAGTCTACCGAAAATATTTGGTGACTAAAGTCAACCCTGCTTTTGTGTACAATTATTTGAACTTCTTATGGCCCTATTGCCATATTATCTTATGGCCTTACTATTTATTCATACCTCAATGCATCAATCGGATTCAGGAGGGAAGCTTTGTATGCAGGGTAGTAGCCAAAGATTACCCCTATAAAACCGGAAAATCCAAGTGACAGAATTATAGATGATGATGTTATGGCTATACTTGTGCCGGCAAAGATTTTGACAAGATAAGAGCCAATAACACCGGTCAAAACCCCGATAAGCCCTCCTATTATTGATAATATAAATGATTCAATCAAAAATTGTATTCTTATATCAGAAGCTTTTGCACCGATAGCCATTCTGATTCCAATTTCTTTTGTTCGTTCGGTAACTGATACCAGCATAATATTCATAATACCGATACCACCAACAAGCAATGATACCGATGCGATTGCCCCCAACATAATTGACATTGTTCGAGCAGAAGATTTTATGGTTTCTTGCATTTCTGATAAGTTTCTTACTTCAAAGTCATCATCTTGAGTTTTTCCTATGTGGTGACGTTGGCGAAGAAGTTCTTCTATTTCAGTTTGTAAAGAGTTTAAAACTTCGTCATTTTGCGCTTTTACATTTATCATAGTAACCGTTCCGGGGAATGAAGTTCCAAAAACTCGTCTTTGTGCTGTTGTAATTGGGATAAAAGCGAGGTCGTCTTGATCCATGCCCATGCCGCTTTGCCCTTTGGTTTTAAGAAGCCCTATGATATTAAATGGTACATTACCTATTCTCATGGTTTTGCCTATAGGGTCGACATCACCAAAAAGTTCTGTTGCAACTGTATTACCTATTATTACAACTTTTGAGGCATTTTGAATATCTTCCGGTAAAAAATTTCTACCGGAGGCAATTTCGTAATTTCTTATAAACAGGTAGTCTGCTGTAGTTCCGCCAATTGATGTTGACCAGTTTTGATTTCCGTAAGTTAGTTGTTTTGCCTCCGATGAATATGGGGCAATAGCGAGCAAGCCTCTGCAATTTTTGGCGATAGCTTCGGTGTCTTTTAATGTTAAAGTGGGCCTTGTACCCATCCCCATTCTGACCCCACCTGATGTTGCGGAAGCAGATCGAATCATCAAAAGGTTACTGCCCATAGATTCCATGTCTTTTGCAATCTTTTGGCTTGAACCTGTTCCGACAGCAAGCATTATTATAACCGCACTAACGCCTATAATTATACCGAGACTCGTCAATGCTGAGCGCATCTTATTAACTTTTAATGAAACAATTGCCATTTTAAGTATTGATTTTATATCTATCATTATGTTTCCCTATTTCTTTTTTTACGCCATTCTTCCTTAGTATCATCAGAGATGATATTACCGTCTTTAAATTTGACGACACGCTTGCAATAATCCGCAATATCCGGTTCGTGAGTGACTAGGATAATAGTTTTTCCAGTTTGATTGTTTAGATTGACAAAGAATTCCATAACTTCGATACTGGTTTTAGTATCGAGATTTCCGGTGGGTTCATCCGCCAATATAACCGGCGGATCGTTAATTATGGCACGAGCTATAGCAACCCTTTGTTGTTGACCTCCGGACATTTGATTCGGCATGTGGTCCCAGCGTTTTTCAAGTCCCACAACTTTCAAAGCCTCCATTGCACGTTTTTCACGTTCTTCTTCCTCTATTCCATAATAGATCATAGGTAAAATCACATTGTCCAAAGCTGTGGTGCGAGAAATCAAATTGAATCCCTGAAAAACAAAACCCAATTTTTTATTCCTAATCTCAGACAACTCATCAGGTGTCATCGATAAAACATCAATTCCATCGAGATAATATTCACCGGATGTCGGTTTATCAAGACATCCAATCATATTCATAAAAGTTGATTTCCCGGAACCGGAGGCACCCATTATTGCAACAAATTCACCTTCCTGAACACTTAGTGACACTCCATTTAAAGCATTAAAGCTATCTTCACCTGTGATATAGGTTTTTATGGCATTTTTAACCTCAATAACGTTCATTAGAACATCCTCATCGGTCTTTTATTGCTGTTACCTTTTCCTTGACCTTTGCCTTTTATCCCGGTAATAACTTTATCGCCAACTGCTATTGAATCAGAAATAACTTCTGTCATCGAATCATCACTAATCCCTGATTCAATATTAATTCTTTCAGGTTTCTTTTTGTCGTTTAAAATCCAAATCCCTTGGGTTTTATACTTCTGACCGGTTGTGTCCGGAGTAAATTTTAGTGCAATATTCGGAATGCACATTACGTCATCTGCTTTTTCGGTGATTATTGATACATTTGCTGTCATGCCCGGTTTTAATATATTATCCGTGTTTTCTACAGAAACTATTACCGGATAGGTAACTACATTAGAGGTTGTAGTTGAGGCAAGTCGGACTTGCGATACTTTTCCCTCAAAAGTTCTGTCTTGATAGCCGTCAAGAGTATATTTAACAAGTTGCCCTTCCTTAACTTTACCAATATCAGCCTCTGAAACATTAACCTCTATCTGCATTTTTGTTAAATCTTGAGCTATAGTAAAAAGTTCCGGAGCCTGGAAACTAGCCGCAACAGGTTGGCCAACATCTATTTTTCTTGAGATAATTGTTCCTGATACGGGTGCAATTATTTTTGTATATTCAAGGTTTGTTTGCGCAGTTTTGTAACTTGCTCTGAATTGTGCAATTTGTGCCCGTGCTGCATTTACTTGGGCAAGGTTCGCAAGATAATCACTTTCAGCTTGATCAAGCTCACTGCGAGCTATAAAATTCTTCTTGTATAGGTTTCTATACCTATCTAAAGTTTTTTTGGACATAACAGTAACCGCATTCATCCTTGCCAAGTTTGCTTCCGCATTATTAATTTGTGCTTGCTGCTGTTGAACGTTAGCCTGAAATGTTCTCGGATCAATTTCGGCCAACAACTGCCCTTTTGTAACTTCGCTGTTATAGTCAACATAAATAGCATTTATAAGCCCGGAAACCGTCGAACCTACACTAAAAGTATTTACCGGATTAATGGTTCCTGAAGCTTCAACGTATTGAGTTATTGTACACCTATCTACGCCCTGTGTAACATATTGAACCCTGTTCTTATTCTTAATAGTTACAAAACACGTCGCTCCAATTAAAGTAATTGCCAATATTGCCGCCGCAAAATATCTTTTTTTAATCGCCATTATTTTTTCTTATCCTCTATTTTTACAGTTATATCTTTGTCCATTCCAATTGCTTTTTCTAAATTTGCACGAGCTACGTTATATAAATATACGGTATTTACATATGATTGCTGCGCGTTATTATACTTTACCTTTGCATCTTGAAGTTCTATATAGTCGCCTAACCCTACAGAATACCTCCCGTCTGCAAGTTCAAAATTTTCCAATGTCTGTTTGACTTTTACTCCCATCAAAGGAATCTGTTCTTCCAACTGTTTCATAGCAACATAAAGTGATTGAATATCAAAATAAATATTCTGTTCAAGTTCTTCAATGTCATTTTTTGCCATTTCAACCTGAATTTTACCAATATCTATTTCATTTTTTTTGCTCATAATGTTGAAATTGGTCGAGGCATTAATTCCTATATTATAGGAATTAGTCGAATATTGATCCCTATATCCATATCCGGCATTGGCCGTAATTTTTGGATAATATGTACGCTTTAAAACAAGAAGTTCTTGCTCCATTGCACTCTTTACCGACTCATAAGATTTTAAATCGGGGCGGTTCTTTTTTGCCATCTCAACAGATTGTTCAAAAGTGTACGGAAATGCCTTGAATTTATAATTTTCAAGAACATTTAATTTTTGAACCCCTGCAGTTAAATACGCATCCCCAACAGCCGCAGGCGGTGTTGATAAATCCTTAGTTTCAGATATCCTTTGCAGATTTACCGGAGTTAGATTCCTTGTAAAATTAAAAGCCTCCGTATTCTTTATTTCATATTCCGGCGCATATGCTACATACATAGAATTGTTTAATTTTACTATCGCTTCTTTATAGCGTTGTTGTGCAGAAACAAGTTGAATCTTCGCATCAGAAAGATTAACTTCCGCATTTACAAGGTCTATTTTGGACCTTATCCCTTCATCAAAGTATGCCTTTATCCTTTGATAATTTCTTTCGTTAACTTCTACATTCGCCTTCTCAACATCTATGTTTGTCCTTGCTGCCAAAACCCCAAAATAGTTAATTTCAACCTGATAAATTGTATTCAAAACAGTATTATCAAAGTTGTATTTTGCAGCAATTTGGTTAAATTTTCGCATTTTTATAGAGGCATGCGTTTGCCCAAAATCAAAGATCAACTGGTTTATGCTTGCTTCTGCTGTATATGCGGTCGATTCAGAGTTCATCCTGTTGTTGCGGTTTGAATTGTATCCCCAGCCTGTACCAACCCCAAAAGTCGGAAAATACGCAGATTTTGCGATGTTTGTATTTTTCTTGGATATTTCGTAATTGTAACGATATTTTTTAACCTGCGGACTGTTTTCTAATGCAATATTAATACAATCTTCCAAGCTCAAAATCGTGTTTTTCTGTACGGCCAGTTTTTCCGCAGAAAATGAGCAAGTACACGAAATTAAACTCACTGCAATAAAAGCTATTATTGTCTTTTTTATATTCAAATTTTTATCCGTTATTAGCTACTACAATGTAATAACGATATTATATATTTTTTTGTTCAATTTTACCAATTGTTAAGATAAAATTCCCTACCTTAATAAAAGATTCTCTAACCCAATGTATGTAAATTTTTGCCCTGCCACTCTTTTAATGGGTTTGGATTGAATGGATTCGTTCCAATGCCCACATTTTCTTGCGGATTGAATTGTTCCGTGTATTGAGTTTCAGAATTTCTATTTACAATAAGAGTATTGAATATAGGATTGTTCGGAAGCGTAACAGTCCCCAACGAAGAAACATCGATGCCCGCTGCGTTTATGTGATTTGTTATTGATGATAATGGTGACTGTTGATTAAAATCCATTTTATACCTCGCCTAAGCAAAAATTGAAAAAGTTGTTGTAGGTGGAATCCCATCTTCATTATACATAGGGTTTAATAGGTTTAGTCCACCCCCGCAGTTGCCGTTTGTGATAGGATTGCCTTGATTGTAATACGCTCTTGTAAACTGTAATCCTCGTATTGCAAGCATTCTATCGTTTTCATCCATACTGTCTACTGTGGGTGCAGATAGCTGATTAATTCTGTTATAACTGCTTTCTGCGACATTACTCATATAATGTGAAGTTAATTTTATACCGCTAATACTCTCAGTATGTGTCATGGTTAATCCTCATTTTCTCTCTTATATATATAAAGTATATATCTATTAAAAAATTGCTATATACTTTTTATAACTTAAGTAGGTAAATAACCTTGTAACCCTTATTATTCCTAAAAAACAAGCCCCTATAACATATTGTAAAGTTTTGTAAAGTGTAAAATCTACACTATTACAGGGTTTTCGGATATTTGAATGAAATACTTTACTGGTGAGGTTGACAAAAAAATAGATATGCGCTAATATATATTTGTTAGATTTAAGTGTAGCCAAAACACTAAATATAAATAGCAAAGTAAAGACTTTTAAATTCATTAACCCCAAAACATATAAACTCCTAAATAATAAACACTAAAGAGACCATTAGGATGCAGAAAACGACCCACTCAGTTATGAGTGGTTTTTTTTACATTTAATTTGACATGTTATGAATTGTATATTAAAATTTTGTTACGTATATTAAATTTATAAATTTATGATATAATGTCTTTGGATTAGTATCGGGAAGGACAGATAGTTGAGGTCGGTAAGTAAAGTATTTGCAATATTACTAACAATGTCAGTTATGAGTGTTATAGCTGATAAATCCTATGCTGCCGGGCTTTTCGATAGTTACAATCAAGATTTTTCTGATGCAATAGAGGCTCCTTCTGCAACACAGGCATTAGGTGACATATACGATTACGATTCAAATTTTGACACTCCTATAATAAAGGCAAATGATAATGATGTTGATGTTTCAACATATACAACACCTTTTGTAAAAGATGATGCACCGGAACAAATTAAAGAAGATATAAATGTAACCCCTGCTGTGCAAAAGACTCCCATTTTGGAGACAGAAAATCGTACTATTAAAGAAATTCAGATTCTCGGTACCAATACGATAGATCCGGCACTTGTCATGCAGAAAATTAACCTTCAAAGTGGTGATATATATGGTCGGGATCTTTTACAAAATGATTTAAAAGCTATATATCAGTTAGGATTTTTCACTGAGAAGATGAGAGCGATTCCGATACCGAATGATGACGGAACTGTTACTATCAAGATAATGCTTCAAGAGAATGCACCTATCTCTGATTTTACTGTTGAGGGTAACACTGTTGTTTCAACGGAAGATATAATGAATGTTCTGATGCCTATGAAGGGTAAGCCACAAAATATTGGGGATTTGAATGAGGCGATCGCAAAAATTCAGGATATGTACACATCTCAGGGTTATGTTTTATCTCGTGTTGATTCTGTCAGTGATGATCCGGATGGAACGGTTAATGTTTCCATTAAAGAAGGTAAAATCGACAAGATAATGATTGAGGGTAATGAAAAAACAAAAGATTATGTTGTTGAACGTAACATTTTGACAGAACCCGGAACTGTATACAATGAGAATGTATTAAAAGAAGATTTGGTAAGGTTATATGCAACTCAGGCATTTAAAGACGTTACGCGTGAGATTGAACCCAGTGAAAATATTCCTGATGCATATGACATAACAATAAAAGTTCAGGAACAAAGAACTGCAAGTATTTCAATTGGTGGTGGTCTGGATACCGTAACCGGTGTATTTGGTTCATTGGGAATAGCAGACAACAACTTCCGAGGGGTTAATCAGAGGTTATCGTTAAATGGTTTAGCCGGTACCGGTGTAATTATGAATGATGCTTCCATTGAAAGAAGGATGAATTTACAGGCTGAGTTGAGTTTTTATGAGCCGTTTTTCTTGAATCGTGAAACATCTTTAATGAGTAAAATTTTCTTCCGAGATTTTGGATCATACCAAATTCCGCTTGCAATTGAAAGAAGAATCGGTGGAGAAGTTACGGTTGCCCACAGATTGAAGAAGAACAGAAACTTTACTTCAACAATGTCCGTAGGAGTTGAAGATGTTGATGTTAGAGAAGGAAATTTCGGAAAGATTTCTTCCATGTATTCACGTTACCATATTCCGATTAGTGAACGTGCTAAGCAGTTACAGGGCGGTTTGTTCCTTTCTTTAAGTCCGTCATTGATTTATGATACAAGAGACAGCGCTACTGTTACAAGAAAAGGAACTATGGCAAATCTGAGATTTGATGAGGAATTTGGACTCGACGGATTTGACAAAACTCATGGCCGTTTGACCGGTATGGTTAAACAGTATATTCCATTAGGAAAGAAATCATCATTCTCTTTGATGGCGAAGGGCGGAGGAAAGATACATGGCGACCATATGCCTGAAGTTATGGCATACAGACTCGGAGGACCTTATACTGTAAGAGGTTACAAGATGAGTGGTATAGGTACAGGTGACGGGTTCGTGATGGGTTCTGCAGAGTTTGCAACTCCTATACCGTTTTTGGATAGAACAAGGATTAATTTTCTGCATAACATAAGATTTACTGTATGGGCTGATGCCGGAAAGGTTTTTGGAGATACAGTATCGAACAAATTGTATGACAGACCAATGTACGGCGTCGCTGCCGGTATTGGGTTAAAGGTTTATGTACCGGGAATGGGTCCTTTGTCTATCGACTACGGTATTCCACTCACAAACTCAGGTGCTTACGGGCCTAAGAACGGCTACTTTACATTTGGTGTAGGCGACATTATGTATTAAAGATACTTTGATAGAATAAATTACGGGAGGTAATATGAAAAAAACAGGTTTAAAATTTATGATGGCGGCAGTTGGCATTATAATGACAATAGGTTCTGTTAATGCGGCTACCGTGGGTTACATTGATTATGGCAAAGTTCAGGATAATTACCCGCTTGCGCAATCTGCAATAAAAGAAATTGATACTCAAACCCTTGCTCTCCAACAATACATGGTTGATAAGGAAAAACAGTATAAGGCTCTTGATACCCCTTTGAAGAAACAAAATTTTGAAGCTACAACATCAAAAGAGTTTGAAGCAAAGCAAGATGCATTGATGAAGTTAAAAGCGCAAAAAGATGAA
>CADBQW010000092.1 GCA_902796925.1 uncultured bacterium
ATTTATATCAAAACTCCTAAAAAATATTTTTGCTATCCTGTCATTAATATCATTGTTTATGATAATATATTCATAAATTGGAGAGGTATTTATGTCTAAAAAAGTTATTATTTTAAACGCAAGTCCGAGAAAAAATTTTAATACGGCGAAAATGTTACAAGAAGCTCAAAGAGGGGCTGAATCAACAGGGGCAGAAGTTGAATATTTTAATCTTTATGACTACAACTTTCTAGGCTGCAGAAGTTGTTTCGCATGTCAGAGAAAAGGAAGTATAACAGAAGGGATTTGTGCAATAAGGGATGACATTAAACCGATTTTAGAGAAATGCTTAAACGCTGATGCCATAATTATCGGAACTCCTGTATATTTTTCTTATCCAACAGGTGTTTTCAGAAGTTTTATGGAAAGGTTATTGTTTCCAAATCACACTTATATGGTAGATAAAGAACATGGCGGTTTAAAAAGAAGATTAGATAAAACAATTCCTACAGGAATAATATTTACAATGAACTGTCCTGAAAATATGGCTAAAGATGTAAATTATCCTCTCCTTTTAGGTGAAAATGTAAATGTGTTCAAGCATATAATGGGTTATGCAGAGGTTTTGTATACTTATGATACTTATCAATTCGCCGATTATTCAAAATATAATATTGATTTATTTGATGAAAAAGATAAGGCAAAACACAGAGATGAACAGTTTCCCAAAGACCTTGAGAAAGCATTTGACTTGGGCAAAAGATTGGTTCAAATGCAGGGGAAAATATTATTGTAATAACGGCTTAAATTTCTGCGGTTACAAATCCCGGGGAATAACATTTTGTACACTTAAATAGCTTTATTCCAAAAATATGAACAACCCCCTCAAAAAGCCCTAAAAATGCAAGCGGTAAAATTGTAATCGGGTATCCATGTAAAATCAAAGGAGTAATGGTAAATGTTAAAAGCAATATACTTGTAGGTATTCTGCTTGCGCGTTTTATTTCAGGGTTAATATCAACCTCAATCATTTTTGCGATCATATCCGCAAAACCGCCCGGATATGACATTTCTTCCCATTCGTGCAAAATGAATAGAAAAATGTACACCAGTACAAACTTTTGAATAACGGATAAATCACCAATAATCCCAGCTATTACGAGAATAAACATTGATATAACCGTATAAATTAACATTTTTTATTGTATAATTAACTTATGATTAACAAAAAGAAATTACTGGGTGCATTTATTGTTCCTACCGGTGTAGGAGCCTCAATCGGAGGTTTTGCCGGAGATGCAAGTGTTTGGGCGAGTAGATTTTGTGAGATTTCAGATCTAATCGTCAATCCTAACGTAGTTAACGCCGGATGCTTTTCGGGAATTAAGCCGGGAATGTTATATGTTGAAGGCTACAGTTTGGATGAATTTTTTAAAGGTAACATTGGACTTAACCCTTCTCAACACAACAAAATAGGAATAGTTTTTGACAAAGCTATACCCAAAGATGTGCTAAATGTCCATATTAATACTATAAATGCCGTCAAGTGCGTTTATGGGATAGATATAGAAGAATTCACAATCACCAAAGATATCGTGGGTGTGGATTTTAAACTTGAAAAAAACGGTAATTCTACAGGCAGTGTTAAAAATATTGAAACTGTAATCGAAAGTGCAAAATACCTTGTCAATAAAGGTTGTCAAGCAATCGGAATTGTATGTCTTTTTGATGATGCTGAATCTTTGAATGAAGATTATTCAAATGGCATAGGGGTTGACCCGGTAGGAGGGGTAGAAGCTATAATTTCACACTGTATTTCAAAAGAATTAAAGGTTCCTTGCGCTCATTCCCCTGCGTTTTGTGATTATCAAATATCGCCGGAGCTGATAGACGGCCGTGCTGCCTCTGAATATATTACTCCAACCTTTTTGCCTTGCATATTATTAGGGCTTGACAGAGCCCCTTTATTATCAACTGATGGCGAAATTAATATTAACAATCTTGATTACCTTGTAATGCCATACAATTCACTTGGTTCCACCCCTGTATTTGAATGTATAAGGCGAAATATCCCTGTTTTTGCAATAAAGGAAAATAAAACTGTTTTAAACGTTGAAAACTCCAATCTATTCAGCAGTGATAAGATTAGAGTTTTCGACTTGTATGAAGATTGTATAAATTACATCAAACAATACCTTGTGCAACCATAGCTTTAGCCAGCTTGCTAAACGCGGCTATATTCGCACCTGCAACATAATTGTTTCCTAAATTATATTGATTTGCAGATTGCTTACAAGAGTTGAAGATATTGACCATGATATTATCCAATTTTCTATCAACCTCCTCAAATGTCATGTAATATCTCATGCTGTTTTGACTCATTTCAATAGCAGAGGTTGCAACCCCGCCGGCATTAGCAGCTTTTGCAGGCGCAACAAGCACCCCGTTTTTAAGCAAGTAATTCGTTGCTTCTTCCGTGCAAGGCATGTTCGCCCCTTCACCTACCGCAACAACACCGTTTTCTACAAGATGTTTTGCAGATTCCAACGTTAACTCGTTTTGAGTAGCACACGGCAACGCAATATCAGTTTTAATTTTCCAAATAGGAGATTCACTCCCCGGTTCGTGTTCAAAATATTTTGATTTTGGATGATATTTTTGATATTCGATTATTCTTCCGCGTTGTTCTTCTTTTATTTTTTTAATCGTATCCAGATTTATACCTTCTTCATCATAAATGCAACCGTTGGAATCACTCATTGCATAGACTTTTGCACCACACTGCAGAGCTTTCTCTGCAGCATAAATCGCAACATTACCTGCACCCGAAATCGTTACACGTTTACCCTCCAAGGTTCTATTGTCATTTTCCTTTAACATTTCACGCATAAAGTAGATAAGTCCATACCCGGTTGCCTCTTTTCGAACAAGTGACCCGCCATATTCTAACCCTTTACCGGTAAGAACTCCGCCTTCATAAGCGTTTTTAATCCGTTTATATTGGCCGAAAAGATAACCTATTTCTCTGGCCCCAACTCCTATATCTCCGGCCGGAACGTCAACATCTTGGCCTATATGACGATATAACTCTGTCATAAAACTTTGGCAAAAACGCATTATTTCATTGTCCGATTTACCTTTTGGATTAAAATCCGATCCGCCCTTTGCTCCGCCTATAGGCAGACCTGTTAAGGCATTCTTGAATATTTGTTCAAAACCCAAAAATTTCATAATACTAAGGTTTACACTCGGGTCAAATCGCAATCCACCCTTATATGGTCCGATTAAACTGCTGAATTGAATACGATACCCTCTGTTCACAACTATACGACCATTATCATCTATCCATGGAACCCTGAACATTATAACTCTTTCCGGTTCTACCATTCTTTCTAACAGTGAAAGCTTTTCGAATTCCGGATGCTCTGATATTACAGGTTCAATAGATGACAAGACTTCCTCAACTGCTTGAAGATATTCTGATTCATTAATGTTTTTTTGTCTCGTATTTTTTAAAACTTCTTCCAAATATTTATTCATAATTCTCTCTCCGGATAGTATTATAGCAGGGTGGATTTTTTTTGGCAAGAGTTATAAAAAAAATACAAGAACCGTCTTGACATGTTATATCAAGACGGTTCTTTGCAATGCTGATTTTTTACTTACGTTTTTGCTTAACGTCTTTGCCTGTAAAATCGGATTCCTGTTCTTCATTTTGTTCAAGTTCTTCATCTATTGGATCTTTAGTATCCTCAGTATTGTCTTCGGAACAATCATCCTCTGAGTCAGACTCTTGAACTTCTTCTTCCTCACTGTCTTCTTTATCTTCATTGTCTTTAATTTCATCTTGAGATGATTCTTCTTCCTTCACCTCTTTTTCCGCCTTAATTGCAGCTTCAATTTCTTCTTCATCTTTAGCTCTTATTACGGGAATAGATAAAGCCAACGCCATTTGTTCTCCATCTTGTTCCAGATTAAGCTCCAATGCATCTTTGTCCATTTCCAAATATTTTGACAACAACTCGACAAGTTCAGAACGCATTCTCTCCAAAAGTTCAGGTGTCAAATTTGTTCTATCTTGCATAAGTACAACTCTTAATCTATTACAAGCAATATCCTTAGAATTTTCTTCAGGAGCTTCAACTTTTCTAAAAAACCCTAAAACTTTATTATACAAATTTGTAAAAATATCGTTCATTTTATTTTTGCTCCTTTCCTACAAGACTCGAAAAAAACTTTTTCATTTTTCCCATAATACTTGTATCTTCTTCCAAATTCAAGAAAGGAACATCTTCCCCGAGGATTCTGCTTGCAACATTCATATAAGCCTGCCCTGCAAGAGATTTTTCATCATTAACAATAGGTTCACCTTTATTTGTTGAAGTTATAATACCTGTATCCTCAGGGATTATACCAATAAGTTCGGCAGATAATATATCAACAACTTCATCAACACTCATCATATCGTTTGATTTGATAAGATTTGGTCTGACTCTATTCAACAAAAGATGATATTGTTTAATTTCTTCTTTTGCCTCCAATAATCCGATTATTCTGTCTGCATCACGTATTGCAGACATTTCAGGAGTTGTAACGACAATTGCTTCACTGGCACCGGCTACCGCATTTTGAAACCCTTGCTCTATACCTGCCGGACAATCAACAAGAATAAAATCGAAATCTTTTTGAAGTTTTTCACAAATTTCTTTTAGCTGTTCCTCAGTAACCGCTGTTTTATCTCTGGTTTGGGCTGCAGCAAGAAGGCAAAGGTTCGGATTCTTTTTATCCTTTACAAGCGCCTGTTTCAACTTGCAACGTTCCTCTACTACATCTACAATTGTGTAGACAATACGGTTTTCAAGTCCAAGAAGTAAATCCAAATTTCTTAAGCCTAAATCAGTATCAATCATTACTACCTTTTTACCTTTTTTAGCTAAGGCAGTACCTATATTGGCATTAGTGGTTGTCTTTCCGACTCCCCCTTTACCGGATGTAATTACTATTACTCGACCGCTCATTTATATCTCCTTATATTTCCTACTAATCTTAATTCTCGTATAATTTATGTATATATATCTGTCCTCTATACATAACAGCTTCTTCCGGAATGAATGTATCTGTTTTTTGTATGTACGGTATATTGGCCGTATCCGGTCTCCTTGCAAGAGTATCCGCAATTCTAAGTTGTATAGGATTCATCTTAAGCGCACGAACCTTTGCCCAAGAGTTTCCATCACAACCGGCATGGGCTATCCCGCCTAAAATTCCCCAAACAGTTATATCACCTTTGGCAATAATTTCAGAACCGGGGTTCACGTCACCTATTACAACAATATTTCCTTCTGATTTCAAACTCTGCCCTGAACGAAGTGTTCTTTGAATGTAAAGAGTCGGAAGTTGTTCTGTCTCTTTTAATTTCTCTTTTTCTTCCTCAGTTAAATAATTTGTATCTGTGATTGAATCTTTAATCTCCGGAGCAACACTGTCTATATCAACTTCCGTTCGTGCATTGTTTGCTTCTTCTATAACTTTATTAATTTCGTCATGTGCTGCAGCATCAGAATATTCATCCTCTATAACGGATTGTGACACTCGTTCTTCTTTTGGTGCATCAATATCTTCATGAATGTTAGATATTGTAGAAATATCATCACCAAAAATTTTGTCCAGAGCAACTTTTAATTCTTTATTTACTTCCGGTTGAATATTATCAAACGCAATAGTTGGTATAACATTTTCTAATTCTGCAGTCTCTATACCCAATTCATTGGCTGAACTTAGTGTAACTTTTGAAGTCGAACTAATTTTACCCAGCTTTAAACCCATAGACTCAACCATCGCTTTTACACTGAGCATTTGGGTAGGATTCATCTCAAATGATCCCAGCTTTAAAAACACATCTTTTTCTTTTGCTTCCGGCATTTCAAGTACTGCACTCAATTCATAGATGATCTGAGACATCCTTGCAGAATGGCTCACATCTACGATAAATCCGTTTTCCACATATCCCTTTTCCATAGTTCCCTTTCAATATCAAAAAGTTACCACTAACCATGACTTTACACAAAAAAAATATTTTCTTCAATAAATTATTTAGAATTGTAATGATATGAAGGTTTAACTATTTTAAATAAACATATTTTAAAAGTCTTGTGTTGTTAAAATTTGCATTTCGCACTGTAAAATTCATAATGTACTCCTAATGTTCATTTGTATGAACTATTGTATTTATTAAATTAGTAAAATCAAGTTTTAGTTCACAACTATGAAGAAACATTTATGACAAACAAAGAATTTAACAAAATTATCTGTAGCAGAATTCGTACCTTAAGACAAAGTAACAAGCTGACACTCGAGAAACTGGCCTACCAAAGCGGAATTTCTAAGGGCGGACTGAGTGAAATTGAACGAAATATGAAAGAACCCAGGATATACACAATCCTGAAGATTTGTACGGCACTGGATATAACAATGGAAGACTTCTTTAGGTTTCAAGAAATAAACGATTATGCAAAGACTTTATAAAACTGTACTTTTTGTTATATAATTGTTTTATGGATAAATCGAAAAACATTTTAGCGATAAATTTTGGCGGCATTGGGGATGAAATATTTTTTCTTCCCACATTGATTTCAATAAAAAAAGAATTTCCAAATTCCAAGATAACGCTTGCGCTGGAACAGCGCAGCAAAGCAATCAGGGATCTTACGGATATTATTGATGATTTAATTTTTGTGGATATCAAAGGGAAAAACAAGTATTTTGAATTGATAAAAATGCTTTTAAATGCCAGATTAGGGAATTTTGATATCGTTATATCATCGGGCGGAAATAAATTGATCAGCATCCTCTTATTTTTGACCGGAATAAAGGAGCGCTATGGTTATAATACAGGCAAACTGAGTCAACTACTTTTGACAAAAGCCGTAAAACTTGATAAGAACAGATATGCTTGCGCAATGTATCACGAATTGGCAACCCCGATAACAAAAATTTATACCGAATTACCAATAATAAATGTCAACCCTCAAAAAAAAATAGAAAACTCCGTCTTAATTCATCCCGGAGTTAGCAAAATGAGTTTAAAAAAAAGGTATAATAAAAACTGTCCCACCTAAAATTTGGGCAAAAACCATAGATCTATTGTTACAAAAAGGCAAGAAAGTTATTTTGGCGGGCGGACCTGATGACAGTGAGGTTATTGAATATATACTAAATAATATAGATATAAACAATCCGAATTTTGAAAACTTCTACGGGAAAACAAAAAATATAAAAGATTTGGCTATTCTAATCGGAAAAGCAGAAAAATTTATTTGCTCCGATTCCGCACCGCTACACATAGGAGTGGCTCTTGCAACCCGAACATATGCAATATTTGGGCCTACGGATGACAAGCATTTAATTCCTGACAAAAATTTTGTAACTCCGATAAAGACAATGGACAATTGTCCCTTAAAACCATGCCTGTGGGCAAGGAGAAATACCACCTGCGAAAAACCGGATTGCCTCAATATTAGCGCGGAAAATATTGTAAACGCCGTTTGTGATAACGATTAATTTAAAAAATCTTCACAACCCTAACTGTATAATTGCAATTTTTTATAATACAAGATATAATTGGGATGTAATCAGTTATTAGAAGGGTAAAATATTGTTTGACAAATTAGAAAGATACCAATTGGCTATATTAGGATTAATCCTGGCATTAGGATTATTTTTTGCCGTTAAAACTGCAGTTAGTGGAATGTCAAAAGACTCAGTAAGTGTAACAGGTTCAGCATATGAAATTGTACAATCTGATTCCGGCTCAATGGAGTTGGTTTTGAATGTGAGAAAAACAACGAAATCTATAGCGATTGCAGAAGCGGCAAAACAAATTCCTATTGTCGTTCAATTTTTAAAAGACAACGGTTTTAAACCTGAAGATATCGATGTTAAAGCTGCGAACGGATATAATTCCTACAAGTACAGCGCAAACGGGAATATGACAAATGAGATCGCATATTACAACTTATCACAAAGTGTTAATGTAAAATCCAATGATGTGAACATAATTAAAAATGCATCGTTAAATATTCAGACACTCGCAGAAAAAGGTATTGATATTGATGCACAAAGAGTTCAATATTCGTATTCAAAGCTTTCTGATCTTAAAGTGAAGCTTTTAGAAGAAGCTACTAAAGATGCCAAAGTCAGAGCAGGAGCAATGTTAAAATCAACTCATAACCGTGTGGGAAAAATTCAATCAGTAAAGATGGGTGTTTTCCAAATTACACCTGTAGATTCAACTGATGTAACAGACTACGGTATTAGTGATACTTCAACTATAGAAAAGAAAATAACTTCAGTAGCGAATGTAGTATTCCAAATAAAATAAAGGAGAAAAGTATGAAAAAAACAGGTTTATTATTAGCAGGAGCGTTTTTAATCTCAATTTTGGCGGCAAACGCAATTGACATTGCACCAACAGCACCGGGACTTAGTAATATGTACGGGTTTGGAATGTATAATTCAGGAACTTCAAATACTCACGAAATGCAAATGTTAAACATGCAACGTCGTGAATTTGAAAACTCTGTGAATTACAAGAAAGAACAAAGACGTCAACAAGCTGACGAACAGGTTCAAAATACATTCGAACAAATTAAAGACAGAACGAATAATGCTCAAGGTAATCTCCAGTTTGTTCAAACTCAAGATGGCAGAATTATTATAAAAAGAGTTAACTAATTATAATAAAAAAAAATTCAACAAAATAAGAAGGTAAATTTTTGCCTTCTTATTTTGTTATTAAATTGGCATTTTGTATTATAATGATGTAGAAGGGATATAATAATAGTCAGAGAGAATAGATATGAGAAAATTATTTAAAATTTTAGGGATATTTACTATAAGTATTTTAGTCGTTCTTTACTGTGGATTTTTATTTTTGCTACCAAAACTGGTAGATCTAAGTCCTTACAAATCGCAAATCCAACAACTTGCAAAAGAACAGGCAAGATTGAATGTGAATTTTGAAAATTTCAAACTTGTCACAACTCCCAATTTGTCTGCAGGAATTTCATTAGATAACCTAAATGTTAAATTGCCCGACGATACAAATTTATTGGGTGCAGATTCTATTACAATTAAACTCTCTGTGCCATCATTGTTAAAACTTCAAGTAAAGACAACAAAAGCTCAAATTGACAACTTAAAAATAAATGCCGAAATAAAAGACGATAAACAGTATAAATTTATGTTAATTGTTCAAGACATTATTAACGAGAAGAAAAAACAAGAAACCTCTACAGTTGTAGAAAAGCAAGACATATTTGAAAAATTGCAAGAAAAATATTCGTGGTTCAATCCTGAATGGATAACAATCAATATTCCGGATTTTGTAATAAATAATTACGACATAAAGATTGATGACACATATAATAAGCACTTTCTTTCTTTAAGAGGTGAAAAATTAAATTTAGGCTATAAAGCGACAGTTTTGGGCACAAAACAAAGCGCAAAATTAAAGACTTTTGCTGAATTATTTTCTGATGAAAACAAAAATATTACTGCAAATATAGATGTAAAAACATTCTTACCTAATATTTCAAGAGAAAAAGATACCGAAGATGACCCTGCAGAATATATAGAATTTCCTTTTGTAAATCCTGTTAGCACTTATAGGATGTACGATTTTAAAACAAACATATCTTCAAGACTTCGAATTACAAACAAAGATGATAGTATTTTTGCAAAAGGCTATGTTAATATTGAAAACATTTTATTCAATGTTAAAGGTTTAAGCCTGCCTGAAGGTTATATAAAAATAAATGCTGATGGCGACAGAGCCCGCATAAATACGGATTTTTATGTAGCAAAAGATGAAAATATCCAAATGGGGGCAGACGTAAATTTTGGTCAAAAAAAATCTCTTAATGCAAAAATCGAAACAGACAGAATTTTCCTAAATGATATAATTCTTCTTGCAAAAGGTATTTTGAACACTATGCAGATAAGAAATAATCTTGATGATTTTACAGGCAGGGGTTATTTGCAAGCTAATACCAATATTTTTACAGATTTTAACAAGTTAAGGTCTAATGGCTGTATTATTGCTCGCAATGGATTTTTAATGAATAAAAAATCCGGCAAACTCTTTGATAATGGAAATCTAAATTTCATTTTTGCAGATAACAAGTTTATTGTAACCAAATCTCATATCTTTATAGGTGATTCTCCAATTAAATTTTCAGGACTGATTGATGATGCTTCAAATGTTGATTTTTCAGTAAAATCCGAAAAACTACCTTTAACATTGGCATTTAATACTCTTGCTCCTAAAAGTTTAAAAAATAACTATGTGCTTAGTTCTGGCAATGCAAATATTGATTTTAACCTTCACGGAACACTAAAAAATGCTGCGGCAAGACTGAAATTATGGGTTTCAGACTTGAATTTTAGGGACAAAAACAATAAATTCGTAATTTTAAATAAACACCTTAATATCGGTGGAGCTTATGATTTTAAAAATATCACTGCAAAGATAACTAATAAAGATTTCCAATTTATTTTGCCTGATACTAATTCCGTTATTTTAAATCCTGAACTGGTTGTAAATGTAAATAATTCGGATATTAAAATAGAAAATTCAAAGTTTAACATCAATAAATTTTCACAGATTATATTAAATACTGACATAAAAAACTATTCTAAAAAACCTGAAATAAATGTCTATGCGGAGGGTAATTTATTTTCAGGAGATATTTTGCATTTTGTAGATAAGTCATTGTGGTCATATTTTGATGCCAAAGGTTCTATACCGATTAAATTTTCATACAAAGGGGATCTAAAACGTTCTGAGATGCTGGCACAAGCTTTCTCAACTCCGGGGAATTATGTAACACCTTTAATCATAAAAAATATTGAGAATAAACCCACAATTCTCCGGGCAAAAGTTATTTTCAAGAAAAACCGCTTAAATATTAAAGAAACAGGTTTGTTTGAAGATGGAATACTACACAGACCCGTAGTTTCTCTTGGCGGAACTATTGTAAACCTAAATACAAAAGAACCTTTTATTAATATTTTTAGAATAAATATACCTCAAGAATTAAGGACTTCAGTATACAAATTAAAAAATTCAAACGTAAATATAAATGGGCATCTGACAGCATTCGGTAATTGCAAAATTCCATTTATAAGAGGTAACTTTAATTTAAATAGAATCAATTTCCCTGAGCTTCCAGTGACACTTGACGATTTAAGTTTTAGGATAGTTAATCGTGACGTTAATTTCGACCTTAACAATTTACGCTTAAATAAAACATCCGATATAAATATTCACGGACTTATCAACTTAAATAGGCTGCCTAGAATATTTATTAATAATGTTAATATAAATTCGAAAAACATTGATTTGGACAAAGCTTTGGTTGTGAGCGAAAATATTAAAAAAGTCTTTTTAGACAATACCAATTCGACTCAAACGAACACTCAAAATCAAACAAATACCGAATCCCCTATAATTTTAAGAGACGGGAAATTAAGCCTTAATAAAATTACAACCGGTAATATTACACTCGATAATACGACCGGAACGTTTGATTTTATAAAAAACATTTTTGATTTAAAGCGTTTTTCAACTGACATTTTCAAAGGAAAAGCTCAGGGTTCAGCGGTTGCAGATTTGAATGATATGAGTGTAAATACAACAGTTTCGGGTATTGATATTGATACAAATACCGCATTAATCCAGCTTGCCAATATGAAAAACACTGTCAGCGGGAAATTAACTTTTAATTCAAATATAAAATTCAAAGCACTTGATTATGAAGATATGATACGCTCACTAAATGGAAAAGTTAATTTTGAAATTGGCAAAGGACAGTTTGGTGATTTTGGAAAATTTGAAAACTTTTTACTTGCTGAAAATATAAGAGAATCAGAATTTTTTAAAACTACAATCGGTTCAATGATAAGTTCATTTGCAACAATTGATACTACACATTTTGATAAAATAAATGGCGATATAAAAATTAAAGACGGCATAGTTAAAATCCTCCCGGTAAAAACCATTGGGAATGTAATGTGCTTATATGTTTTTGGAGATTATGATATATTAGGCAGCTATACGGACTTGAAAGTTAGAGGGCGTCTGGCATCTATGGTTTCCAATGTATTGGGACCACTTGGGCAACTAAATCCGATTAACGTTGTGAAAGCAACACCGGGGGTAAATTATCTTATGCTCAAAGCATTCAGCCTATTCTGTGAATCTGTAACACAGGAGGAAATGGATGCCATACCTCAATTCGAAAAGGATTATGACAATAATGCCGCAACTAAATTCCAAATTGTTGTCAAAGGAAAAGATATAAAAATTACAAGTATGATAAAATCTTTTAAGTGGTTAGCTGCGACAGAAGAAATAGCCAGCGCTCAAGAATTTATGGATTCTTTACCGCCACCGACAGTTGATGAAAACGGAAATCTTGTAATGAGCGATCCTAACGCTGTTGTGCAGGAAGAAAAATCTTCTCCGTTTAAAAAAATACGAAATATATTTAAAAAAGGAGAATAATTAATGAATATGAAAAATATATTGAAAATATTTTTCATAGCAACTTGCCTGATAACTACTGTTAACTCAGGGTTATGCTCGAATTCTACATTTGAATTAAATGATTGTAAAACAGTAATTTCTTCAACATGTAAAACAAGAAACGAATTTGTTTCAACTCGCAAAAATGAAAAAGCAACATTTATCTCAACTAATTTTCGTGAACAAAAACTATCTCCTGCAAATTCAAAAAAAGATAACTTCAAAAACACACTCCCCAGGATATTAAGTATAAAATTATTTTCGAAAATATTTTATCATTCCGGAAAAATTGTCCTTAAATTAACTAATCCTTTTTATAGCTTATATCAATATTCAGAAAATGAAATTTGTATTCGTGCTCCTTAAACCCTACTCAAATTACAATTTTTAACTAAGATAAAATATAGGAGAAAGATAATGCAGAATGATTTAAACTCACCTAAACCATCTAAAGGTTCAGGTCTTTTAAGTACGATAATATTTGTCGTGCTTTCTTTGATATTCATATTAGTTGTCTCAAAATTAATGGGATAACGAAAAATCGGTGAGGCTTTTAGCCTCACCGATTTTCAAAACTATCGTAAGGACATTAGCATTGTTATCGTTTGATATAGGAATTTTTTTACTACTATATCGATATTTTTGTCCAAGGCAAACCTTATGTGACCACTAAACTCATTCAAATAATTTTTGTATAAAAGATCATTTTTAAAATTCTTTATCCATTGTTTTTTTTCAGCACTACTCATAATGCCGGCTTCTAACTTTACTCTGTCACATTCATCTGCCAAATATTCTAAAACATTATTTGCAAATTTTTGTGATAATTCAAACTTATCTTTACTTGTAAGCTTGTCCTCCGTTATTGTTTTATAAATATTGGCAAGTCGGCTTTTTGTTAAAATCTTTATATCCTGACCGCCTAATGCGTCTTCAATAATCTGATTTGAATGATAGATACTCCCGTAGAAAAAATCCTCTGTATCTTTAATAACCGGCTTGAAAGTCTCATACATCGCAACCTTTGCTGCCATTTCATTCTTTAGAAACTTGTCGGAATATTCCGATGCGATATCCCTTATTATGTTGATAAGTTCGGTATTATTTGACACATCAAGATTGCTTGCTATAGCTTTTTCTCCATTGGCTGCTCTTTTGTTATTGAAGAAATAATTTCTGTAATGCTTGTTAAATCCTTCCGGAGAATATGTTAAATTAATATTGGTGTCTATCACATTTTTGTAATTTATAACATTTTCATTAATTTTATTTTTAACAACATCGGAAATTTCTTTATCGAGATCTTTCAAGTTATTAAATTTTATTTCAAAGTCACCATCTAACAACTTTAACTCTTTTGGTAAATCACCTTTTTGCGCATCAACTTGGGTGAAAATTTCATCATAATATTTTTGTTTTTCGAGATTTTGAGCCTTTAGTTTTTCTCTTTCCGGTTTTATATTTTCCGCAAAACTCAATAGGGCTCTGAATCTGTCATTATTACCATCTGCCCCGAATTCTTCAGTGAAAAGGGCTATTGTATCCTTTATTGCATTAGAAAATTGTTCTTTAAGAGCAGGATTAAGATTCCAAAATTCTTTTAGTGCGGCACCTTGTTTTCTTGTAAGATTTGCAAGGTCTTGTCCGGTGATTTCTCCGTAGCCTTTTGTCCTATAAAATTCCTCAAGTTTATCTGAAAGATTAATTCTGTCAGTTGCAACACTCATAATAGGACTCATATATTTAAATAAGAAATTACAATTTTCTTTATCTATACGATTATATTTTAAGGCCCGTTTAGTATTGACAAAGTTTCCTTCCCCCTTTATTAAGGAATCCGACATTTTATCAAGATCCTTTTGGGAAAGATTATACTTTCTAATTTCCTTGACTTCATGAGGAATTGTATCTCTTGCAACACTATGTATTTTGCCGTTGTGGATAAAATCTTTTCTCGGGGTGTATACATAAGGAAAGTTTTCACGATTTGAATAGAAAGAATGCCAAAAACTTTGTTTTGGGTATTTTATCCCGTAGAATTTAAGTGTTTGATAATCAATTTCAGGCAAAAGTTCTGAATAAACGGCTCTTGCATCGTTTTTAAAATCTTTGTTAATTTCTTTTAAAGTTTTTCCTTCCAGATAAATCTTTCTAAGTATGTAAACCCCAAGATTGTTATCTCCATTTTTAAATAGAGGTTCCGGATTAGCTTCATCTTGAAGTAATTGTACTCCGGCAATAATATTTTTTCTTATCTTTGCGGAAGGCTCTTTTAAATCTTGAAATAAAGGTTCCTCCGGAAATATTCTCTTTGCCTGATCTAAAGTTGTTATCTCATTTAAATCATCATAAACTAAAGCCATCATTTGAGAAGGCGGCATATGACACCTGTCAGAATAATCCTCCATAAGATATCTTTTCATAGTTTCAGGCATTCCATCTCTGTTAAAAGGTTGTTCATAAAAATTCTCAGGAGTTCGGAATAACCTTGCAGAAAAACTTATTGGCTTGTATGCAGGAGGATTGTAATTTTCACGAGTAATGCAATTTGAAGTGTAACTTGTCGTTTTAGTTTTACTATTATTAAATTTATTTTGTTGATATCCTGTAGCAAATGCAATATTATCAATTTTCATAATTCACCCTTCTGTCACTTATACAAGAAATATAAATACTCTAAAAATATTTTTTGCTATATTTTTATTTTTTTGATACATTATTTACATAGAAGAATGAAAATATTATTAAAAAGGAACAAAAATGATTAAGACTAGTATGAAATCAAATAACTGCGGAGAGCTTAACATAAGCAATCTCAATCAGGAAATTGTATTATCCGGTTGGGTTTCTTGTATAAGAGACCTTGGCGGGATATTGTTTGTAGAACTTCGTGACAGAAGCGGTTTTTTCCAAATAGTTGCAAACCCTCAGGTTAATCCGGAAGTTCATAAACTGATGGAAAAAGTTCGAACTGAATATGTAATAAAAGTTTCAGGTAAAGTTACAAAACGACCTGAAGAAACTTATAACGAAAAATATCCGACAGGACAAGTTGAAATGTATCCGGAATCCTTAGAAATATTGTCAACAGCAAAGGTTTTACCTTTTGTACTTGACGATGAAAATGTTTCTGAAGATGTCAGACTAAAATACAGATATCTGGACTTGCGTCGTGAAAAAATGATTCACAATATGACAACTCGTCACAATATCTGTCAAGCAGCAAGGAACTACTTGAACAATTTAGACTTCTTAGAAGTTGAAACTCCTATTTTAATTAAAACTACACCTGAAGGTGCGAGGGACTACCTTGTTCCGTCACGTGTTCAGGAGGGCAAATTTTACGCACTCCCTCAATCCCCACAAATATACAAACAACTTTTAATGGTAGGTGGATTTGAGAGATATTATCAAATAGCAAAATGTTTTAGAGATGAAGATTTGCGAGCAGACAGACAACCTGAATTCACTCAAATTGATATCGAGATGTCATTTGTTGAACAAGACGACGTTATTCGTGTTGTTGAAGGCTTATTGGAAGATACGTTCAAAGCCGCAGGAGTAGAAATTAAAGCTCCATTCACTCGTATAACATGGCAGGAAGCTATGGATAGATTTGGATCGGACAAACCGGATACAAGATTTGGTCTGGAATTATTTGATATTGGAGACATTATTCTTCAATCAGAATTCCAGATTGTAAAAAATACTCTTGAAAATGGTGGTATAGTTCGTGGTATAAGAATTCCTGGCGGTGCAAAATTCTCAAGAAAAGATATTGATGATATCACAAAATTGGCGGTGTCGTTCGGTGCAAAGGCCCTTGCCAATATTATCTATAACGAAGACGGAACGGCAAAATCACCTGTACTGAAGTTTGTAACCGAAGACCAAGCTAAACAAATTCAAGAACGCGCAGGTGCTCAAGCCGGAGATATAATATTCTTCGTAGCAGATAAACCAAAACTTGTTTACGATGTTATGGGCAGATTGAGACTTCATTTTGGTAAAACTCTTAATATGATTGATGAATCTAAACATAATTTATTGTGGGTTGTAGATTTTCCAATGTTTGAATGGAGTGATGAAGAAGGAAGATTTATGGCAATGCACCACCCATTTACATCACCAAACCTTGAGGATTTAGATAAACTTGATAGTGGTGATTTGGGTAATGTTAAATCGATAGCTTACGATATAGTATACAACGGAACTGAATTAGGCGGTGGTTCTGTGAGAATACACTCATCAGAAGTTCAACAGAAAATATTCAAGGCACTTGGTTTAACTCAAGAAGAAGCTGAAGAAAAATTTGGATTTATGGTTAACGCTTTGCAATATGGAACCCCTCCTCATGCCGGACTTGCTATAGGATTGGATAGACTTGTTGCACTTCTTTGCAGAACAGATTCTATCCGGGATGTTATAGCTTTCCCTAAAAATTCCGGAGCAAAAGATTTGATGAGTGATGCTCCCGGTATCGCATCATTAAAACAGTTGAGAGAACTACATATTAAAAGCACAGTTCAACCTCAATAATTCTTTTTAAATAATAAAAATGGGCTAAATTCAAAAATTTAGCCCATTTTTATATTAATATATTACAGAACTATTTACAAATATAATTCAATAAAGTTCTAACGCCAACACCCGTCGCGCCTTGGACAAATTCTTTGTATGGCTTTTCTAAAAATGCTGTTCCTGCAATATCAAGGTGTGCCCATTTTACCTTATCAGTTACAAACTCTTTTAGGAAAACTCCCGCTATAGAAGCTCCTCCTTGGCGAGAACCGGTATTTTTCATGTCGGCAATTTGACTTTTTATACTATCAAAGTATTCATCATACATCGGTAGCTGCCAAAACTTTTCGCCCGATAACTTTCCTGTTTCAATCAAAGTTTTAACAAGGTCATCATTGTTTCCCATTATCCCTGAAACCGTTGTACCGAGCGCAACAACACACGCACCTGTTAATGTTGCAATATCTATAATTTCATCAACGCCGAGTTCTTCTGCAAAACAAAGTGCATCTGCCAATGTCAAACGGCCCTCCGCATCAGTGTTATCAACTTCAATAGTTTTACCATTTTTCGCTGTCAAAATGTCTCCCGGTTTATACGCACTGCAACCCGGCATATTCTCACATGCCGCAATTATCGCATTTACTTCTATTTCAGGTTTAAGTTCGGATATCGCATTCATAACAGCCAAAACACAAGCTGCTCCTGACATATCATCACGCATAGTTAACATACTTGCAGGTGGTTTTAAATCCAATCCTCCGGCATCAAAAGTTATACCCTTACCAATAATTGCGATACGTTTTTTAGGATTTTCAGGGGAATATTTTAGGTGTATCAATTTTGGTTCTTGACTACTACCCTTCCCAACAGCCAAAAATGCACCCATGCCCAATTCTTCAATCTCTTTTTTATCATAAACCCTTGTTTCAATACCTTCAATACGATAAGCAGCTTGTGCGAGATTTTCAGGGGTTACAACAGCAGCAGAATCATTTGCCAAATCCCTTGCAAATGTCATGGCATTTGCAAAAATCAATCCCTCATCTATTGCTTCTTGAGAACATTTTACAAAATATACATTTTCAACCCTTGGTGACTTAATTGATTTATATTTGTCAAAATAATAGTTTGCTATCCCAACAGCAATTGCCCCGGATTTTCCATAATCAGCATCTATTGAAAAATCAAAGCAAGCACTCTTTGCATATATACCTTGTAATTTTTTAATACATTTCGAGACAATATCTCCAATTTTGCAAATACAGAAATCCTCTCTTTTTCCCATTCCGACAACCAGGATTTTATTGAATTTTTCTTGGCCTAACGTATGTAAAAGATAAGTTTCACCAAATTTTCCCTTAAAATTGTCAACTTCAATAGCAAATTTATTTATCAGCTCTTGATTTGTTTTTTCTCCTTCAAAAATGTTTACAACAAGAACTTCATAATCTGCAGATGTTAAATCTTGTAAAGCTTTTATTTCCATATTTTTTCTCCTCTTTCATTTCTATTGTAACACTTAATGTATTTTTATACAAATTTTTTAAATTATACTATACAAAATTAAAAAAACATGGTAGTATTAAATCAGATGTAGTATAGGTAAATATTTTTGAATATATATGCAATAAAAACTGTTTAAAATAAGAAATAAATAGGAACCCGATAGGTTAGATGTGTCGGGTTGTTGCGTGTATTATAAAAAAATAGAAAAGGATAAGGTAACGCTTTATGGTAAACCTTTGGGTAATTATAGCGATTATTGCGGTAATAGCTCTAGTTGCGGTGCTCTATGTCCAAAACAACAAAACAAGAACCCTTGTTGCGGGTTTGGAAAAAGACAGGAGAGCTCTGGAAGAAAAAGAAAAAATTCTGTTGAGAGAAGCTAAAATTAAAGCTCTTGACGAACTTCAAGACGACAGAGAAAAACTTATTGAGGAAGAAAGAGAGCGCAGACAAGAACTCACTCGACAAGAACAAAAACTCGCTAAGCGTGAGGATATGCTTGAAGATAAGATTCAAGAATATACAGAAAAAGATCTTCAAGTTCAAAGAAAAATTGATGAATTATTAGAAAAAGAAGACTATTTAGCAGAAATTGTTCAAAAGCAAACAACAGAATTGGAAAGAATTTCCGGCATGTCTGCTGAAGAAGCAAAAAAAATGTTACTTGAGCAACTCAAACATGACCTTGCCCAAGAACAGATGAATTTAATAAGAGAAAATGAAGCAAAAATAAGAGAAACTTCCTTGGAAAAGGCAAAAGAAATACTATCAACAACCATGCAGCGTTGCATGATAGAGCAAGTCGTCGAAACTACAGTTTCGGTCGTTGCACTTCCAAATGATGAAATGAAAGGCCGCATAATAGGTCGGGAAGGTCGAAACATAAGGGCTTTAGAAACTCTGACCGGTGTTGATTTAATCATTGATGACACCCCTGAAGCCGTTGTTTTATCAAGCTTTGATCCTGTTAGACGTGAAATTGCGAAAATTGCACTGGAAAAATTGATTTCTGACGGGCGTATCCATCCGGTAAGAATTGAGGAAATGGTTGAAAAGGCCGGAGAAGAAGTTGACAAAAAAATAAAACAAGAAGGTGAAAACGCAGCCCTTGAAACCGGAATCATGGGGTTGAATAAGGAATTAATAAGAACTTTGGGAAGACTTTATTATAGAACAAGTTATGGCCAAAACGTTCTTAAGCACTCCTTGGAAGTTGCCCATATTGCAGGCATGCTTGCTGCAGAACTTGGAGCCAATGAACATATTGCAAAACGTGCGGGACTTTTGCATGACATAGGAAAAGCTGTAGATCAAACTCAAGAAGGAACCCATATTCAGCTAGGTGTTGAATTAGCAGCCAGATATGGTGAAAGCCCTGAAGTTATCCATGCGATAGAGGCACATCACGATGATGTAGTTGCAAACACAATTGAGGCTGTACTTGTAAAAGTCGCAGATGCGATCTCTGCAGGCAGACCGGGTGCAAGACGCGACACCTTAGAAATTTACATCAAACGTCTGCAAAAAATTGAAGAAATCGTAAACAGTTACGAAGGAATAAAACAGTCTTTTGCAGTTCAAGCAGGAAGGGAAGTTCGAATAATAGTTGAAGCAGAAAGATTTGACGATTTGGCATCCCAAAAACTTGCACGTGATGTAGCTAAACGAATTGAAGATGAACTTGATTATCCGGGACAAATCAGAGTTACAGTCGTTCGGGAATTCAGAACAACAGAGATTGCAAAATAGAGGCACAGACACATAAAGTCATGAATGATAACATCAAAATTTTATTTTTCGGGGATTTAGTCGGCAGACCGGGCAGGTTGGCCGTGAGGGATTATCTGGCCCAATTAGAAGAAAGCGAAAGACCTGATTTTGTAATCGCTAATGTTGAAAATGCCTCTCACGGGTTCGGTCTAACCGTAAAAAATTACAATGATTTGATTGAATACGGTATTGACGGAATGACGTCGGGCAATCATATTTTTGATAAAAAAGAATTAATAAATACGATGGATGAGGCGGACAAACTGGTCCGCCCGATTAATTACCCAACGGGAATGAAGTATGGCAAAGGTTCAAGAGTAATTGAAAAGAACGGATTAAAAATAGGTATTGTTAATCTTCTTGGACAAGTTTTTATGATGCCTGTGAAATCTCCTTGGGAAATAATTAAAGAAGAAGTTGAAAATCTAAAAAAAGAAACCCCAATAATATTCATTGATTTTCATGCTGAAGCAACGGCTGAAAAAATTTGTTTTGGAAAGTTTTGTTCTCAACTTGGTGTTAGCGCACTGATTGGCACACACACGCATATTCAGACTGCCGATGAATGCATTATGAATAACATGGCATACATTACAGATGTGGGCTTTTGCGGGGCTAAAGATAGTGTTATCGGTATGGATTACGATTCATCGTTAAACAGGTTTATTACTGCACTTCCTGAAAGATATGAAGTTGCAGAATCGAAAGATTCACAAATTTGTGCTGTAGAAATTATTGTCAATAAAACAAGCGGATTTGCAGAATCTATTAAAAGAATTTACAGTATAATTAGGAATAAAGAAAAGGAAGATGACAATGAAATGTGATTTGCATATCCATTCAAACTATTCTGACGGAGTTTTTACTCCCGAGAAAATAGCTGATACCGCAATCGATGTCGGTCTCCAGGCAATTGCACTTACAGATCATGATAATGTCTTATCTGCGGATGTCGCCAGAAAATACCTTAAAGAACAAGGTAAAGATGATAAACTTGAAATTATTCAGGGTGTTGAAGTCAATACCCTTCATAAAGGTTACGAAGTTCACATTCTCGGATATTTTATGAACGTAGAAGACTTTGATTTTCAAAACATGTTAAAACTTCAACAAAAAGCGAGAATAACCCAAACAAAAGAAATAATATCACTTCTTGCAAAGAAAGAAGGAATTAAAATTAAACTTGAAGATATAATTAATCAAGTTGCACCTGGTGGTAGTATAGGGCGGCCACACATTGCAAAGGCGATTACTTCTGCCGGGGGTACAACAAGTGTTATAGAATCTTATGCTAAATATATCCATGAAAATTCACCCGTTTATGTTAACAGAAAAACCGTTTCTCCCCATGATGCAGTTGAGATTATATACAACGCTGGAGGGATTCCGGTTATCGCGCACCCTCATGATATAGATATTGCCGAAGAATTAATTAAAGAGCTTATGAAATATGGATTACGCGGTATCGAGGCATACCACAGAAAACATTCACCAGCTTGTGTTGAATATTTTTCAACAATGGCAGAGAATCTCGGATTGATTGTTACCGGGGGGTCAGATTTTCACGCCCCTAATCTTGCAAGCGGACAAATAATTCTTGGCAAGAACTTTATCCCTGAATGGATATATGACAAACTTGTTAACGAAAAACGTTTAATTGATATGGCATAATTATGAAAAACAAAATTTGGAGACTTGAATACACAATAACATTATTTATTTTGTTCGGGACAATCTTGATACTTTTGCCAGTTTCAATTACACGGACAAGTCAAGCAAGACTCATTTCACGATGGAATGAACAGTATAACCGTGCAGATTACATGTTTTCTGTAATTAAAGTAAATATTGATGAAGAAACCGAAAAAACATTCGAGCAGGCGAAAGGTGATGAGGATAGAAACCTTCTTGCGATACAATTAATTCAGCCATATTTACGGATTGATACCTCTAAGAAAGTTTCCAAATTCTATAAAATCAGATATATGGATAAATCGAAAGTTTTAAAAGGTCAGGAATACTATTTTGATAATCTTCATTATATGGAAAAAAACATTATTGTTGGGATAAAAAATGTTAAAACTGAGAACAAAAACCTTCCCGTATACAAAATGATGTTTGACCTAAATGGGAAAAGGCCACCAAATACTTGGGGTAAGGATATTTTTGGCATTGATGTATATTCTGATTCAACGATAAAACCATTTGGGGAAGGGCTTTCGATGGATGCACTTGAAAAAGATTGTTCGAGCGAAGGCAGCGGGGTAACTTGCTCATACTATTACAAAATTGGCGGGGCATTTGACGAAAAAATTTAATATATTATATTTTTAAGTTCGTAGTAATAACCACCTTCCAATAGTCGATAGAATATTTTTGTTGCTCTCGGTGCGATTTTAACAGTTACGTTTTTATCCAGATAAAGGCTTTCAACAAATCTTGCAAAAAGTTCTGTAGGTTTTTCATAATATTTTTTATACTTATTTATTCTTTTAGAATTATTTGCCTGACGTTTCTGATAAGATTTTAGTCTTATGTAGGCAGCAAAAGCCGGCGGCATATCCGGAAAATCTTTTTCTATGTTATCAATTGTATAGAGTTTTGCGGATTTTACAATAAACCCTTTTACTAATTTTATCCTATCGTACTTGAGCAGATATTTGGCATCAGAACTTTTTATATATCGTTCAAATTCCCTGAATCTTTTTGAGCGTTGAAATTTCGGGTAATAAGATTTTATTATAGAATCATAATATTTAATTTTTTCATTTAACAATTTTTTATGTTCATATAACTTTTTCAAGTGAGAATTTTCGTCAACAAAATTTGTTACTTTTATTAATTCACTACGCAATTCTTCGTCATCCGCTCCAAAAAGTTTGTAAAGAGAACCTCCGGTTCTTAACATTTCGGGCTCGACTTTTGAATGAATATAATGTGCAAATTCGTGAATCAGAGTCGGAGCAACTCTTTCGGGCTTAATATTTTTTGAAATATCAATTCTTTTATCTAAATAAAACCCTTGATGACCACGAGCTTTTGTCCCGGTATGAACATCTATCCCTAAACTTTCGAAATATGATATTAACAACTGCTCTACCTTCATAAACATATTATAACATATAAGAATAAAAGATTGGAAATCCAATCTTTTATTTTACGTTTTATTTTCTTTTTCTTCTTTTTCTTCTTTTTTCTTGTCAGTTTCGAGCGACTCACCGGTTTTCCAGGCATTGTATTCTTCTTTTGTTATTTGACCGTCACCATCGACATCTGCGTTTTTCAAACCCTCTGATAATTTGGTTGAACTTATATATCCATTTTCACCCAAGCTATAAAAAGATAATGTATTATTTGTAATTTTACGATCATCCAGGAATTTTTTCCATTCCTCTTCTGATACTTTACCGTCTTTATCACCAAATTTATTATCAATAAAATTCAACAAATCGTTTGAAATCTTACTAAATGCATTATCATAAGTTTCATTATCATTATTTTTTGACTTGGTCGAAATTTTTGTTGCATCAACGCGGCCGTTATCTAGTCTTATAAATGCATCATATATAGCACCGCCACGGGATATGCTGGTATCTTCTTTAGATTTTTTACATGCTTTTTCAAATGCGCGAACATGTTTGTTTATAATACCATCAGTATCTATTGTAAAGTAAGGATTATTATACAAACCCATATTATTATAAGGGTTTGTTGCCCCGAATACTAGTGGATTATATCCTCCTCCATAATTAAACACGCTGCCGTACGGACTCATCATTCCCATCATGGGCATATTTTGCATAAATTGCCATTGCTTAGCCTGCATGCCTGCCTGCATTGCAGAAGCGCTTCCTGCTTGCAAAGCTTGGCCTATATTAAATAATTTGTTCCAATTGAATGACATTTTATACCTCTCATGTTTATAAAGGCAAATTTGTATATAAAATTGATATATTTTTAAAATATTGTTACAAATTTTAATATTTGATTTTTGGGAGGTTACGCTTACTTATTGAACTTTCATATTGAAAGTTTGTAAAAATTTGTAAAATGGTAGCAAAAAAATTTTTTAAGAGTTTTAATAGTAGAGTAATAAAATATAAGGGGTAAAAAATGACAATTAGTGCAGTACAGAATGTAAATTTTAATAGGTATAATAACAATTTAAATTTTGGACAAAGACACGAAGAAGATAGAGAATATAAAGAACCATCTCGCAAACATGTCTCACCTCTAAGAGCCATTCCGCTTGCAACAATGATTGCTATGAGTCCAATGATATCCAGCAATGTACAGGCTCAGACCATATATACCTTTTCTGGAGAAAAAATTATTGCAAAAGATACAATACAAGATTTGAATGGTAAAAATAAAGTTTTATTGTATTTGAGTAGTGATGGCAACGATAATGATGCCGAAAGACTTGCTTTTAATATAAGAAGATCCCCAAGGAAGCATGGTACCCGATCAATTTATGATCCGGACCTGAACAAGAATGTACAAGTAAGAGTTTACGAAAATGAAACGCAATATATAGATTCATTAGTTTTACTAAAAACTCAACATACTGATGGCGATATAACATGTAGATATTTTGTATCCGGCCCATGTATTGTTAAAAATACAGCATTTTATGCTGAAAATGGTGAATTATACAAGGATTTTCCACCAAGATTAGAAAGAGAAGATCAAAATAGCCGCTTAGAGGTGTCAAAAAACACGTTTGATGCTTTAAAAGAGGTATTTCCTCCAAGTTTAGTAAAAGAAGAATATATAAAACTTGAAGGATCTAAAGCCCAGAATGGCTATGATATAAAGATTGATCCTATTACCGGGGATTTTGAATATTAACTTTTGTAAATTTGCTTTTATAATAATTAAAGAAATTAACAATTGTTCCGTTATACCATGTATAATTGTATACATGGTATAAAAGGTTTTTGTTTAAAAATGGCTATTAACAAAATTCAAATCAAACAACATGATAATAATTTAAATACAACTTTGGAACAACACACTGTATGTGATGATCCTCTCTTTAGTTTAGATAAAAACACCCCTAACAACGAGTTAGAGAAAGAAAAATTACAAGCAATATTAAAACAATATCCAAATTTTTATTCATTAACTAATGAAGAAAAATTTCAAATAATGCAATCTTTTAATAATCCTAATAATGAAAAAAGCATTCCAAAACAAGCAGATAACAATTCAAATAATAACAACGAGCTCTTTAGTATCAAAGAATACTCTAATATTAAAGATGTTAATCAAAAAGTTGAAATATACACTACAGAATTAGCAAAGAATATTTGTAAATGTACAGAAAATAAAAATTGGGATAAATTATCAAACGACCAAAAAGAAGAATATCTCACTTTAGCAAAAAATAAACGAAATATATATTACAACAGGAATACACAAAACCTTAGTGATGAAGATTTTTGTAAAGAACTTGATATAAAAATGCTCGAGTTACAATCTGCCAATTTTGAAAATATTACTGTTGAAGACTTTGACAAAAAAACATTTGAAGATCAAATTGATACCATACATAACTTCAATTTTCAATTCACTTACACCGATGAACAAACCGGAGAGATCAAAATTGATTATTCAAAAACCTCTGACATTCAAATAAAGTATTTAGAAGAGCAGATTGAATTAACCAATGCAATGGTAGATTATTTTAATGATAACAATATAAAGGATTGCTACGGAAATAAATTTGTCAAAAATTCTTTTATTATGAGTCCTGATGAAATGAGCTCATATTTAAAAAAATTTAATTTAGAAAATAATCAATATGGTACACAAATATTGAAAACAGATGCATTGATTCATTACTTAAAGAAAAAAGAACATCTAACTGATGAAGATAATAAAAGACTAAAGAAATTAACTGATTTGAATAAAGGTTTAAAAAATCTAAAGCCAGAGAAAGATTACGGTCAATATAAAAAATTCAAGGAAAATGAATCCTATTTCAAATTATACAGTGGAACGACTTCATATAGCGATAAACTACATATAATACATCAATATATAAAGCAATTTCCTGAAGGTGAAAGATTAAATATTACGCTAGAATTAATTTCTGATATGATGAGAGAAGATGCCGAATTTGCAGCAAAATTTGGTGGAAATATCATACAAAACTCCAACAATAATGAACAATATCAAATTGTCAATAGTAATAGTTCATCAATAAATTTAGTAACATCCATGAATGCAAGTATATTGGATCAACCATCTTTAGAAATTCATGCTCAACAAACGGCAAATGATCCAACAAATGCGGAAATTACAGCTAACAATACAACTGATCAACAATACCATGAATGTGTAAGCCAATATTATCGAAATTCAGGTAACCAACAAACCCAACTAATTAATACAGATAGAGTTTGTAACATGGAAGATGAGAATCTTAAACATAATGAGTTACAAAATATTTATAACTCTGATTTTACCACTTCCGAAACAAAACAATATGCAGCCACTAAACTTGATAGAGTTAATAACAAAGATAACCAGCTTGATTTAATTAAGTTATACACACAGGATAGAGGTTGCAATAATGCAATGATAGAATCTGATTTAGCAATACGTATTGCACCTGAAAATCAAGCAAAGACAATTGAAATTCTTAAAACACGCACAGAGCAGAACGACTACAATAAAAGTGAAACCATAAGATTACAAAATAAATTATCCGACCAAGTCCCTAAATTGCATCAATCTCAACAATACAAAGCTCATGAAACCATGATGCAATCCAAATATTCCGAGGTTCGTGAGCACACCGCAAGCAATATCTACAAATATCACGAATCCGTTCAGGCTCAGGCTTATAAATATACAATCTCCACCGGCGATCAAAAAGCTATTGATGCCGCAAATTCTAATTACGAGAGTATGAGTCCTTCCGCTCAAAATGCAACCAAAACAGAATACCAAAAATCAATGCTTTCTGAATCTTACAATTCGGAATCCAATACTTGGGAATCTATAGGAACACTCTCTGAAATTGTTAAAAAAGAACTACCTGGTTTTATCAATGACATAAAACAGTTCGTACCTGACAACCCACCATCTTTTATTTTAAATATTGAAAACGCTTTTAATGCATTTAAGAAAAAAGAAATTCCGCTTTCCAGACTTTTAGAAATTATACATACAACTTCTAACGGTGAATGGGCACCTATGCTTATACGTCTTATTAACACCAACAGAATGAAGCCCGATATGTTAAAAGTTTTGCTTAACCAAAGACCCCAATTACTGAAAATGTTGATTGGCAGTCTTGTTTCAAACGGACAGGGCAATATGCTACTCGGACTGGTTGGCCAAAATGTTGAAATGACAAATGCCGTTATAAAAGCTATGATTAAAGAAGGCGCACAAATCGATAAAATTAGCGCTGCAAAGTATATTATTAAAAACAAAGATAACTTCTCATCTGATATGCTGGAAGTTGCCTTATCAATAGTCGAAACAAACAGCTATGCATTCAATCCCGTTGAACAACAAATGCAAAAAGATTATAAAAATAAAATGTATGCGTAAACAAATTGTTTAATAAATTTGCTACGCTTACCGCGTTCATTTTAAAATAAACCGAGGTTCGAATTTCAAACCTCGGTTTTATTTTTATATATTGCAAAAGTTTAACTAAACTTTAGCAACCTGTCTTGATTCAACAACTGCTTGAGCAGCCGCAAGTTTTGCTTGAGGAATACGGAATGGTGAACAAGAAACGTAATTCAATCCGATTCTGTGAGCAAACTTAACTGAATCAGGGTCTCCGCCATGTTCACCGCAGATACCGCCGACAAGTTTAGAATTTACTGCGCGGCCTTCATTTATTGACATTTCAATCAATCTGCCAACACCCTTTGTATCAAGTGTCATAAATGGGTTTGAAGGTAAAATCTTTTGTTCTACGTAGTTCTTCAAGAACTTACCTTCAGCATCGTCACGAGAATAACCAAATGTCATTTGTGTCAGGTCGTTTGTACCGTATGAGAAGAATTCGGCTTCTGTTGCAACTTCATCGGCAGTTAATGCTGCACGAGGAATCTCAATCATTGTACCGAATTTGTAATCAACTCTTACGCCTTTTTCGTTCATAACTTGTTCTGCTACTGCAACTAATGTAGCTTTCGCTGTTTTAAGCTCGTTTACATGACCAATAAGAGGAATCATAATCCATGGTTGGATGTGATGTCCTTCCTTAGTCAAATCACAGCAAGCTTCAAAGATTGCTCTAACTTGCATTTCGTTGATTTCCGGATAAGTCAAACCTAAACGGCATCCACGTAATCCCATCATAGGATTTGATTCAGAAAGATTTTCAACAATAGCAAGCATTTTTTCATCTTCTGAATAATCTTGACCTAATGCTTTTTTAGTCGCAACCTTTTCAACAAGTTCTATTTTTGATGGTAAGAATTCGTGTAAAGGCGGATCAAGCAAACGAACTGTCAAAGGTTTGTCTCCCAAAGCCTTGAACATTGAGTAGAAATCAGAATATTGCATTGGAAGAAGATGTGAAAGAGCTTCTTTTCTTGCTTCCGTAGTTGTTGCAATAATCATTTTTTGTACCCAAGGAAGTCTGTCAGGATCCATAAACATGTGTTCAGTTCTGCAAAGACCAACACCTTCCGCACCAAATCTCATTGCATTTTCTATATCTTTTGGAGTATCTGCGTTAGCTTCTACATGGAGTTGTTTGATTTCATCAACCCAAGAGAAGAAGGTTTCAAAGTCTTTATCAAGGCCCGCTTGAACAAGTTCAATTGCACCTTCCATAACTTCACCGGTACCACCATCAAGAGAAATAATATCATCTTTATGGAATACTGTACCATCTGCGCATGTTATTGTTTCGTTAGCCAAATCAATTACCAAGTCTTCGCAACCTGATACACAAGGTTTGCCCATACCTTTTGCAACAACCGCAGCATGTGATGTCGCACCACCTCTTAGTGTTAATACACCTTGAGATACTGCCATACCGTGAATATCATCAGGACAAGTTTCTATTCTTACCAAGATAACTTTTTCGCCAGCTTCACCGCGTCTTGCTGCTTCTTCTGTATCGAATACGATCTTACCTACAGCGGCACCCGGAGATGCGTTAACACCTTTTGAAACTTTATGTGCATGTTTAACTGCTGCCGGATTGAAACATGGTAACAAGACTTGATATACTGAATAAGGATCAACTTGTTTGATAGCTTCTTCTTTTGAAATAATACCTTCATTATACAAATCTACGGCAATTTTGATAGCTGCTTTAGCAGTTCTTTTGCCGTTTCTTGTTTGAAGAATCCATAATTTACCACGTTCAACGGTAAATTCCATATCTTGAACATCGTGATAACCTTTTTCAAGCTGTTTTGCGATATTTACATATTGTTCATAAATATCAGGCATATCTGTTTCAAGTTCAGAAATTTGTTTTGGAGTTCTGATACCTGCAACAACGTCTTCGCCTTGAGCGTTAACAAGATATTCGCCGTAGAATTTGTTTTCACCGGTTGCAGGGTTACGAGTAAACGAAACACCTGTTGCACAATCGTTACCCATATTACCGAATACCATCGTTTGAACATTTACGGCTGTACCGTAATTGTGATCAATTTTATTCATGTTTCTATAGGCAACTGCACGAGGAATATTCCAAGATCTAAATACTGCTTCAATTGCTTCTTGTAATTGAACGTATGGATCTTGCGGAAATTCTTTTCCTGTAACTTCTTTGATAGTTGCTTTATAAATCGGAATAAGGGATTTCCATCCTTCTGCTGAAATTTCTGTATCAGAAGTAACGCCTTCACGCGCTTTAACCTTTTCAACTTCTGATTCAAAATATTTTTGTCTATCCATTTCCCAAGCAACAGAACCAAACATCGTTAGGAAACGACGATATGAATCATAGCAGAAACGAGGATTTTGAGTTAAGCTAACCATAGCTTCTACTGTTTCATCGTTCAGACCAAGATTCAAGATGGTTTCCATCATACCAGGCATAGAAACTCTTGCACCGGATCTGACTGAAACTAATAATGGATTAGTTTTATCTCCAAATTTCTTACCTGCTTTTGCTTCAACTTCCTTGAGGGCATATTTAACTTCTGCCATCAAACCTTCTGGCATTTTGTTGCCGTTGTTGATATAGTCCATACAAGTTTCGGTTGTAATCGTCAATCCCGGAGGAACAGGTAAACCTAAATTGGTCATTTCTGCCAAATTAGCACCCTTTCCGCCAAGGAGATTACGCATTGAGGCATTTCCTTCTTCGAAAAGCCATACTCTTTTTTCTGTCATTCTATTCTCCTTTTTGTTA
>CADBQW010000093.1 GCA_902796925.1 uncultured bacterium
AACTGAATATGATTCTGTTAAAAAGACTATAGATAAAAATATTTCCAACACGTTCAAGCGATATAGTTAATTTAAATTTAAAAAGTTTATATTACACTTTTTTGAGTTTACATTCTACAATCTGTCTGAATTTTTCCAGATCATCTTTAGTATCTATACCTACAGGAACGAAACCAACAACGGAAGTTTTAATTTTCATTCCGTTTTGTAGCGCTCGAAGTTGCTCTAAACTTTCTGACAATTCATAGGTTGTTTGGGCAAGTTCAGTCATTTTTATTAAAGATTCTCTCTTATAGCCATAAATTCCAATGTGACCGTAAAAATCTGCCATACCGACATTCCTCTCAAAAGGGATTTTCGAACGAGAAAAATACATTGCATAACCATATACATCAATAACACATTTTACGAGATTTGGGTTATTAATTTCTTCGTCATTCTCAAGTCTGCGAACAAGTGTTGAAATATCAGTATAATCATCCTCTTTAACGTTGTGGATAACTTCTTCAATGCTATCCGGTTCAATCAGTGGTTCGTCACCTTGAAGGTTTACAATATATGAAAATTCCGGATGACGCATTACAACCTCTTTTATTCTGTCAGAACCACATTTGTGTTCAGGTGAAGTCATCTCAACCAATCCGCCAAAAGATTTTACAGCCTGTACTATACGTTCGTCATCAGTCGCAACAATAACAACATCAGCGTCCTTAACCTGAAGTGCTTTCTCATATACCCATTGAATAACAGGTTTGTCTAAAACTTTTAATAAAGGTTTGCCTTCCAATCTGGTTGAACCGTATCTTGCCGGAATAATTATTGCTGTTTTCTTTTCCATCACACTCTCCTTACTACAAATGATGTCCACTGATCCTGATGAAGTTCTTCTATAATCGCTAAATTTTCCCTTTCAATGGCATCCAAAACCATTTGTTTTTTATCATCTAAAATTCCGCTTAATGAAATATAACCGCCAGATTTTGTAATATTTTTTAAATCCCCCATAATTTCAGCAAGTACAAAATGCAAAATATTTGCGCATACAAAATCAAATTTTCGGTTAATTTTATCTGCCGTTATGTATTGAAAAGTAATTCTGTTGGCTTTAGGGTTTGTGTCAATTTCATTTTTTCTCGCATTTTCTTTTGCAACGCTAATGACTGATTCGTCATTATCACAACCAAAAACATATTTTGCACCCAACTTTATTGCCAAAACAGCTAAAATCCCAGAACCGGTACCAATATCGGCAACTTCATCACCTTGTTTTAAATACTTTTCCAATGCTTTCATACATAATTGTGTTGTTTGATGAGTGCCGGTTCCAAAAGCACTTCCGGGCTCCAGTTTTATAATTATTTCGCCCGGTTTAGGTTGATAGTCAATCCAGTCAGGAACAACGGCTATTTTTTGTGTAACGTGAGTTACATCCCATTTTTCTTTCCACTTTTGAGACCAATCCTGGGATGCTTTTTTCTCAAACGCATATTCTAATGAGCCCGTTTCTTCTCTGCTTAGTCCATTTGATTTAAAATTATTTTTCAAATTGTCAATTGAAATTTTAACTTCATCTAATCCTGTATTTTTAAGAAAAATTCTCAAAGTTCCTTCAGTTGTGGAAATGCGCTCCAAATCTTTGTAAGTTTCTTCATAAAGTACAACGCCATCACATTCAAAATTAGAAAAGAAGTATTCAGAAATAACATCTTCCAAATCCGGATTGATTTTTAAATCTAATTCGTAGTAATCGGAGGGTTGCATCATCTAACCCTCAATAAATTTGCCCATTTGACGAAATTTATCATATCTTTGCTGCTTTAACTTGTCAGGCGAAAGTTTCTTGAGTTCCTTTAAACTGTCCAAAATAACTTTTTTCATATTGTCTGATACTACTTTGTAATCATGATGGGCGCCACCCAAAGGCTCTTTGATTTCTCCGTCTATCACCCCTAATTTAAGTAAATCTTTTGAGGTGATTTTTAAAGCTTCTGCAGCTTCGCCGGCCTTTGTTGCATCGCGCCAGAGAATAGACGCGCAACCCTCAGGTGAAATAACTGTATAATAACTGTGTTCAAGCAGAAATACTTTATTTGCAACAGCAAGCCCTAATGCGCCGCCGGAACAGCCTTCACCTGTTATAATTGCGATAACAGGAACTTTTAGTTTTGCCATGTCTCGAAGGTTCACTGCTATTGCGCCGCCCTGGTTTGTTTCTTCTGCAGAAATTCCCGGATATGCTCCCGGCGTGTCAATAAGAGTTACAATAGGGATATTAAATTTATCAGCGTGTTTGAACAATCTTAATGCTTTTCGATACCCTTGAGGTTGCGGCATTCCAAAATTATACTCCAGATTTTCTTTAGTGGATTTGCCCTTCATCGTGCCAATTATCATAACAGTTTGGCCGCCAATTTTAGCCAACCCTCCAATAATTGCACGATCGTCAGCCCCATGATGATCTCCGTGAAGTTCTATGAAATCATCACAAATATTTTCCACATAGTTCAAAAAATTTGGGCGTTCTGGATGTCTAGCAATCTGTAGTTTTTGTGCAGCCTTTAAATTTTTATACAAATCTACTTTGTAATCTTCAGCTTGCTGTTCAAATGTTTCTATTTCTTTTGATAAGTCCATTCCTGACTCCATACTTATTTTTTTTAGTTCTTCAATTTTTTCATGTATTTCTGTTATAGGTTTTTCGAAATCTAAAACTGTCATATTAATAATTCCTTTTCAATTATGCACTATGCATTTCAAGAATTTTGCCTAAAGTTTTTTTCATATCTTTTCTTGACGAAACAATATCAACCTGTCCGTATTTCAAAAGATATTCTGCAGTTTGGAAATCAGACGGTAATTTTTGACGAATGGTTTGTTCAATAACTCGTCTGCCGGCAAACCCTATTCTTGCACCCTGTTCTGCTATAATTATATCGCCCAGCATCCCAAAACTTGCCGTAACACCACCAAATGTAGGCTCTGTCAGAAGATTAATGTATAACAACCCTTCGTCATCAAGACGAGATACAGCACAGGCTGTTTTTGCCATCTGCATAAGGCTCAAGGCACTTTCCTGCATTCTTGCTCCGCCAGATGAAGTTATCGCAATGACTGGAAGTCTGAGTTCTATTGCCTTTTCAATTATTCTTGTAACTTTTTCTCCAACAACAGAACCCATCGAGCCGCCCATGAAATCAAAATCCATTATTGCTGTAGCAACTTTATGTCCTTCAATTTCACCTATACCCGTAATGACAGCATCATTAAGGCCTGTTTTTGTGTGTGCTTTTTCCAATCTGTCTTTATAACTTTCCAGATCAACAAAATCAAGAGGGTCAGTTGGCCTGATGTCTGTAAACAGTTCTTCAAAAGTTCCCTCATCAAATGTTAATTCAATTCTTCTTCTCGCGTTAACCCTGTAGTGGTAATCACAAACAGGACAAACCATTTTGTTTTCAGCTATATCTTTCTTTAAAAGTTGTGCTTCGCAATGAACACACTTAGTCCACAAATCCGGGTTTGGTTCAATTTCCGCGCGTGCCTCCAATTCCCGACGTTGAATTTGTGCTTCTTTACGCTTTTCAAACCATTCTTGTACTGACATAATTTATTATATCCCTATTTTAATTTCAAGTTCACGTGAATATTATACACGGTAAAAATAAGATGGCAAATTTTACGGAAATAAGCAATATTCATATAAATGTTTATCCATTTGACTATTGCAAAAAGGATGATTTTTTATATAATGAATCTTGGGAATTGAGGATTATATAATGAGAAAAGTTTTAATATTTTTGGTCATATGTTTAGTAACGACTTCAACAGTTTCTGCACGTGATTATGCGAAATTACAAGTTAAAGAAATGAAACATGCGCAAAAGTACGGTACTACCAACAAGTATTTTTCTCCAAACAGACAATATAACGCTCCTGTTACAAATTTAAAACTCAAGGATCCGGGAATAATGAAGTTTGGAGAATACAAAATTATTTCAGATGCGGATTTTAATGCAAAACTGGAAGAAGATGAGAAAATATATAACGAGTACTATAAGCCATTAAAAAAGATTACCTACCTTAACTACAATGCAAAGGCAAAAGGTGATGATTACTACAAATTATACAGAATCGCAGAAAGAATGATTCGTGCAAATAAGCTTGATTACATAAATTGGAGAATTGCTATTTATCGTGATACCGAAGAACCAAATGCATATTCTACAAATATGAATCTCGTTTCCATTAGCACATCTTTATATGATACATTAAAAAATAATGACGATGCGCTGGCCCTGGTTATAGGTCATGAAATGGGGCATGCACTCCTTGGACACCAACAAAGATTAGCGCAAATATTAGCAAAAATGGAAAAGCAAAAAGCTCTTATGAAAGCGGGCAATTCTTATGCAATTTTAACATACAAAGGTTTTGAGAGGAAATACCTAATAGATTCAAAGAATATGGAATATGCGGCTGATGTTGAGGGCGCAAAACTTGCTGCAAAAGCAGGGTATAGCCTGGATAGCGCCAGTGAAACCTTGGCATTTTTGAACAC
>CADBQW010000094.1 GCA_902796925.1 uncultured bacterium
CTGCTATCTTCTGTCATACTTCCAATCCTCCGAATATTCTTGCTTACAACATCCTCATTATTTACTATTTTTCAAATTTTGTCAAGTCCATGGGGCGGGCAGGATGACAATTCTTATTGCCTTATTGTTCCTCAATATATAACAAAAAAGGCATGATAAATTAAATTTATCATGCCTTTTTACTTTTTTATAGATAATTATTGAACAGAAGCCTTTTCTTCTTCTGTAACACCTTTGATTGTTAAGTTCACTCTGCCTTTGTCGTCGATTTTAATTACTTTTACAATCACTTCATCACCTATATTTACGTGAGGTTCGATTGTAGCAATTCTTTCTTGACAGATTTGAGAGATGTGAACCATCCCATCTTTACCCGGAGCGAGTTCAACAAATGCACCAATAGGAATAATTCTTACGACTTTACCTTTTAAAACCATTCCTTCTTGCGGTTTGAATGTTAGTTCGTTAATCATTCTCTTTGCAATTGCCGCACCTTCTTGGTCGTTTGATGTAATCGTCACAACACCACTGTCTTGAATATCAATCTCTGCGCCCGATGCATCAATAATAGCTCTGATTTGTTTACCGCCAGGTCCGATTACTGTTCCGATATCTTCTGCCGGTATCGTCATTGTGGTTATACTTGGAGCATATGGTGAAAGTTGTGCGGCAGGTTCAGTGATAGCTTTTCTCATTTCACCTAAAATGTGTAATCTACCCTCTTTGGCTTGGAATAGAGCACGGCGCAATGTCTCATTTGGAATACCTTTTGCCTTCATATCCATTTGAAGTGCAGTAATTCCTGTATCGTTACCGGTAACTTTGAAGTCCATATCGCCTAAGAAATCTTCAATACCTTGAATATCGGTTAATACAACAGGTTCGTAACCATCTTCTTTAATCATACCCATTGCAACGCCGCCGATCATACATTTAACAGGAACGCCGGCGTTCATCAATGCCATTGATGAACCACAGGTTGAAGCCATTGATGTTGAACCGTTTGATTCTAATACATCAGAAGTTACGCGTATTGTATAGCCAAATTCTTCTTGGGAAGGTAACGCCGGAATATTAGCTCGTTCTGCCAAATTTCCGTGACCAACTTCACGTCTGCCAGGACCTCTTAAAGGTTTTACCTCTCCAACCGAGAATCCAGGGAAAATATATTTGTGCATATACGATTTTTTAGTTTCCGGGTCAACTCCGTCAAGTTCCTGAGCCATTGCAGGTCCGGCCAAAGTCGCAACAGAAAGAACCTGAGTTTGTCCGCGTGTAAATACAGCAGAACCATGTGCTCGAGGAAGCACCCCAACTTCACACCATATAGGTCGAACTTCGGTTGGTTTTCTGCCATCGGCCCTCACGCCTTCATCTAAAATCATTGCACGCATTATGTGTTTTTCTGCAGCTTTGAATTCCTCAGCTACAAAGTCTACACCCGTTTCTTCAATCATTTTTCTGATTTGATGATCTTCAGGTAACGCATCAATTTTTTCTTTAACCAAATTTTTAGCTTCTTCAAGTTTATTTTGTCTGTATTCTCTGTCAAAATTGTGGTATGCATCAAAAATCATATCGTGAGCGGTTTCTTCGATAATTTTTGCGATTTCTGAGGTATCATAAGGATTTACAAAAGTTTCTCTTTCGACACCACAATTTTTTGCAAATTCTAATTGGGCATCACATTGTTTTTTGATTTCGCCTTGGGCAAACTCAACAGCAGCCATAATATCATCTTCTGTTACGAAATTACATCCTGCCTCGACCATAATTACACTGTCGTGAGTTCCTGCAACAACAATGTTCAAATCAGACTTTTCACATTCTCTGTGAGTTGGATTTGCAACAAGTACACCGTCAATTTTGCCGACACGAACCGCACCTATTGGGCCTTCAAACGGTGCTCCTGATAACATTAAAGCGCATGATGCTCCGAGCATTGCCAATGTATCTGGCTGGTTTTCTTGATCATAGCTGAATAATTGTGCAACTATTTGGATATCGTTTCTGTAACCCTTTGGAAACAGAGGTCTTATTGGTCTGTCTATCAATCTTGAAACTAAAATAGCTTTGTCGCTTGATTTTCCTTCGGAACGATTATAACCGCCCGGAATTCTTCCGATTGATGACATTCTTTCTTCATAATCAATTAATAATGGGAAAAAGTCTATTCCTACCCGAGGTTCTTTTGAAACAACACAGTGAACAAAGAGCATTGTGTCACCACATCTGACTGTTACAGAACCATTCGTAGAATTTGCATACTTCCCTGTTTCGACAGTAACGGTTTTTCCGCCTACTTCGATTTCCATTTTCTTTGTTTCAGGTATCATAATTTTCCTTTCATCTTTCCTTGTGCGAACTTTTCACAAGGTTTGTGCAACTCTTGCACAAATTTTTATTATACACTTCTTTTGTTCAGTATAATTATAATTCAAAAATATAAAATTGTAAAACTAATTTCCCGCACCCATTGAAGCGCCATTATTTTTGAGAAGATCTTGTAAATTTTTTATATTTTTTAGGTTGTTTTTTACGTTCTGAGTTTGTTGAGCTTGTTCTTTAGCTTCTTCTCTTACGGTTTCTACTTTATTTTTAACCTCTTGTTTTGTTGCATCTACGGTATTTTTAACCTGCTGAACTTGATTTTTGTATTCATTTTTAATGGCATCTTTTGTCGTTTTCACTTGTTCTTTTATAGATAGAGTTGTGATTTCCGAAGTGTCACATACTGTAAGCCACTTGAATGATTTTATTGACGTTGGTGTCCCCAAGGTTCCTATCATTTCTACTTTGAAGTCTTTATAATTTGTGCTGCCGGATAACAAGGAAGGAATTTCGCTTGTTTTTTCTCTATCAGGATTTGAAGTTATTGCCGTTATTAACTGTCCTGTTAATGCCCCAAATTTAGGAATATAAGAGGTTAATTTTGAAACCGAAAGATTTCCCACAGGTCCGAGTAATGCCACGATATCCTGATCTAACCTTCCCAAAAATAAAATACTTGAATATGCGCTTAGCAAATTATAAGTTCCGGTTATATAGTAGCAAAGCGAATTACCCTGTGATTTTATAGATTTAAGGGTTGCCCACCCGTTCGAAAGGGAAAGATCACCCTTTAAAGATTTGAAATTTGCGGTGTTTTTTATTGTTGGCAGATAGGTTATTGATTGAACTGCCGCTTTTAAGATTGCGTTTTGCAAAATGTTTTGAGCATTTAAGAAGGACTGCAATGTCCCTATATTCAAAAATGTACCTTCGTCAATATTAAATGAGACATTTCCTTTTGCAGTTTTAAGCATAGTTTTGTCATCTTTTGCGTTAAGGGTAAGATTTGCAGTGAAACCCAATTTTCCTGAAATCGCATTTTTTATTCCGGCAACTGCCTCTATTGCCTTCACGGCATTCATAGAAGAACCTTTTATATCAAGAGTAGTGTTCGAATTTATAACATTAAAGGTAGCTTTTCCCGTCAAATTGCCTTCATATGCTTTTAAGTTGAGATTGTTCAAATATGCAACGTTATTTTTAAGGGAAAGAGGAGAAGTTATATTTTCCGCAATAATGGTACCTGATTTTAGTTTTGAGATATCAAATTTCCCGTTATAAATTGTTATTCCAAGATCTCCGGATTGCACGGTGCCATTTGAGTTTGAACCGCTGTTTTGAGGCAGTTTTGATATTATATTCATAAGTTCATCTGAATCAATATATTTGGAACTAAATTCCAATGTGTTTAGAATAATTCCGTTATTAAAATTATTGCTAATTTGAGCTTTCCCGCTAAAATCAGATTCACCCATAGTTATTGATGAGGAATTTGCATTAATCTCTTTATTATTAAGCGTTAGGGATGTATCTTTAAGTGTTAATTTCATGGAAGGAATCGTTGCATTTGGGATTGTAACGGTTCCTTTGACTAAAGGATTTGAAATTTTGCCGTTTGCGGTAATATCAGCTTTCAAGGTTGCTTTAGAACCTTTGAACCCCGGTATTGAAACAGAAATATTTTGAGGGGTAACTATATTTATTGAGTTCAGGTTTTGCCTCCCGGTCAAATCTGATAGGCCACCGGAAACTTTTACAACAGGGTTGTTTATTGAATCTGCAAATACCCCGGTATCATTTAGTTTTATGTTGTTATTAGAAATACTTATATTTGAATTGATAATAGTATTATGTCCTGAGAGTTTATCGATGTCAGCAATCGAAACAAAACCATTCGGTGTGGCTGTTAGATTTGCCCGGATATTTTGTGTTTTATTGTTTCCGGTAATATCTACTCTCAAAGGCATAGAACCTTTTGCGGACACATCAAGTCCCAATTCTTTCGGAATCATTGATTTTATATCTGAAGATATTATATCTCCGTTTGCTTTTATATCAAATTTAATTTTATCAGAAATGTAATCTGTAATTTTTCCGGTTAAATATATTTTAGAATTATTTAGAAATAAAGTTGATTTATCTATGACTATATCATTTTGTCCAAAAGTTATTTTTGATTCCGGAATTTTTACTTTTGCCATTGGATTTTTCAAAAGTATGTTATTTATATCTATATTTCCCAAATACGTTTTTCCGTCAGTATCAATATTTACAATAACAGAATCCACAGATAAATTTGTGTCAGACGGGATATTGGCTATGTTAATTTTGTCAACATTTATATTTATATCAGGATTTAATTTGTTTAGTTTACCTTCTATTGCAACATCTGCGGATACTGTTCCTGACGAAATATTATTTTCTTTTAACAATTCTGCTTGTCCGAGTGCTAAAAGCAGACCTTTGACTTGAAGTTTATCAGCTATAATGTGCAAATCACAATTAGAATTTTCTCTTACCGTTCCATAAACACTTAGAGGTTGGTTTAAAATCTTAAATCCGGTATCTTTTATCCTTATTATATTATTTGATAAATCTATGTCTGAGATAATATCGTTTATCGTTACATCATATAGCCCATAATTGACTGTTCCTTGATCAATTTTTATATGACCGGAAGATTCAATTTTTTTTAGATTTGACTTCAAATTAAAATCACTATCTAACCTACCTTGTGCTCTCAGTGTTGCAAGTTGACTACAATTAAATGACTTTAAAATACTGTCAAAAACGTTTACAATATCAGATAGATTTGCACCGGACTTTACAGAAAGATCAATATTTGGATGCTTTCCAGTTCTAAAATTACCGTCAATGGTTGTTGAATCCTCTTTTGAAGTGAATATTTGAGATTTTGCGACAATTTTATTTTTGTTAAAATCCAGATTTAAATATCCTTTTGGTAGCGGTTTTCCATATACATTTAATCCTATATTTTGAATGTTAATTTTTCCGAAGATATTTATATCGTCTGTTGAGCCAAAAGTTTTAACATCGGCAACCACATTAGATGTAATTCCGTTTTTATGCAAACTTTCCAATATGGATATCAAAGTTTTACCTATATTAAATTCCGGTATTGACTCTGATCGTTCAGTCGAACTTGCAAATACCAGGTCATTTAAATTTAAATTAGGCATTATTCGATTCAAAACTTTAACATCAAAATTGAAGTGTTCCTCCCCGTCTAAGACAATTTTTCCGTCACCCTTAATCTTTATTTTTTTATCAAGAATGAACTGTGTTATATGGAGAGCTACTCCGGCTAAGGTATAGTTTTTGTTTTTATAACTGTCTTTTACATTAAGATTGTACTTATTAATCAATATATCCGGCATACGATTAGATAATTTTATTCCGTATGGCAATGGTTCTAATTCCGTTGAAGAAGAACCTCCTTCCGAGGTTTCAACACTTGCTGGCATGATATATTTTTCTATATCAAATTCGCCATTCTTGTCTATTTCGAAAGTCCCGTTAATATTATCAATTGAAATTAAATCTAATTCAATTTTTTTAGCTAATAGAGGAATTAACGATAATTTTACACCAAGACTGTCAATAGATAGTACTTCTTTTGAATCAGGAAGATTTACCGTAAATCTTTTGATGTCTACACCAATCGTCATTTTGGGAGTTGTTTTGAAGTTTATTTCATCAAAATTAACTACCAATCTTGTAGATTTTGATATTTCGTCCTTTATTTGCGGAATGTAACTCTTTAAAATTGGGTTTACAAATAGCGGTGATAGCAAAAATATTATATATACTACAAAAGATATTCCAAATATCGTTATTATTGATCGTTTAAATACAGTTTTTATATTCATACATATCCCCTTTTCTTGATAAATATTGTACAATAAAAAATATCCTAAATCTAATAATTTAATATGTGCCTATTTCGAAAAATTAATAATTTAAGTTTTTAATAAAAATTTCGATATAATAAAAGTAGAAATGAGTTATAACATGAAATTACCGACTGCGAACTTATATAGCTTAAATACAGATGTTTTGCAATTTTACACATCTTCTGATTTTATAACGGGAATTCCTTACCTTACTATAATTCCTTTTGGTTCTGTTCAAAATTCCGCAAAATTGAAGATCCTTTTTGGTTATAAATTGCCCTGTATATACAGCGGGATTCCGATGATTGATGCTAAGCAGCTTACTAAACTCATTAAAGCAAAAGCTTTTGATAATTCTGCCAATGATGTTGTTAGAATATTTGAGAGTTATGAAGATAGTATTATTGGCATGGAAAAAGACATGGTTAAATTAATAGAAGAAAGAGCAAAAATCCATCCGGACTTTAATATTCACGATATACTTGATGAAATTGTACCGTTCTATCAAAAGGATTTATACAAAACACAAGCTCCTATTTTCTACCAGCTTAGAGAAACATTCCAATCTCTGCCGCAAGAAATCCAATCCGAATTTAATATTTTAATGGATGAAACAAGCAAGAAAATCGCACGGACACCTGTTATTGTTCCTTTTTCAACAAAAGAATTTTGGTATAAGTTGATAAAAATTAAAAATGATATTACAAACGAAAATGATATAAAATCGAAAAAAGTCATTAACAGGCTAATTAAAGAGGCCAAACGCTTAGCTTTGTCAACTAATAAATCTACAATCAAACATCAAAAATCAGTTGTGGATTTTATGGATTTAATCAGAAAAAAATCTGTTCTAAAAGATGATATTACTTTGAAAGACTTGATAGAAATATCAAAAGCACGATTGGAAAACGGAGCTGTTGTAATTCCTTTTTCAAGAAAAGCTTTTATCTATGATTTGGCAAAAATTGTAAGTAAAATAAATGATAAAACATTGCAAGATAAAATAATGCAAACAGCAGTTAAGCTCCCGACATCAAGTCAAAACTTTTCGGCGTATGTATTGAAACTGGCTTGTGAACCTTCAGAAAAAATCGGAGCAAGAATCCTTTGGCCGTCACTTGCTTCAGTTGAACATCTTCTGCCGCGATCCTGCGGCGGTGCTAACGAAATGTCAAATTATGCGGGAGCCACGACAAGAGAAAACTCTATGCGCAAAAGTATTGAATTTAAAGAGCAATTAAAGTTGAGACCGGATTGTCCAAAATTTTGCCAAATGTACGTAGATAGGCTTATAGAACTCTATTACGAAGGTGTTTTTGAAAAACATAAAATAAACCCTAAATATATTGTAGATTTTAAAAATACAATTTATGAACTATCAGGACATGCAGTTAATTTAGATATCTCAAGATTAAAAATAAATTTTTCTTAAAAATTTTGTTATATATCATGAGGAAATTAATTTACTTAGAATATGTCTTAAAGCAATACTTCTGTGAGAAATTTTATTTTTTTCATCTTCAGAAAGTTCGGCCATCGTAATGTTGTACCCATTCGGCTTGAAAACAGGGTCAAACCCAAACCCATTAGAACCTGCGCGTTGTGTAGTAATTTCACCCTGACATTCCCCAATATAAACATCTTGTATTTCACCATCGTCATCTAATAGGGTCATGCAACATACAAATTTTGCCGTTCTATCAGCAATACCTTCCAATTCTTTTAAGATTTTTTCAATTTTTTCATTTTGACTTCCCGCATATCTTGCCGAATACAATCCCGGAGCACCATTTAATGCTTTAACGCATAATCCTGAATCATCGGCGAGAGTCATTTTTTTACTTACACGATAAGCCTCTTTTGCTTTTTTAAGTGAGTTTTCTTCAAAAGTGTCTCCATCTTCAACGGGATTAAATCCTTCGCCGGGTAAAATGAATTTTATTCCGTAATCTTTTGCAATATCATTAACTTCTTTTAATTTTCCGAGATTTCCTGTAGCAAAAACTATTTCTTTCATCATACACCAAACCTTCTTTGGCGATGATAGAAATCTTTAATAGCATCTTCAAGGGACTTTTTATTAAATTCAGGCCAATATTGTTTTGTGATATATATCTCGGAATAAGCAATCTGCCACAATAAATAATTAGAAACCCTCAATTCCCCGCCTGTCCTTATTAAAAGGTCGGGATCCGGGATGTTTTTTGTGTAAATATTATCAGAAATTGTCTCCTCTGTAATGGAGCCCTCATTTAATTCTCCGGATTTAACTTTTCGACATATGTTTTTCACGGCATAAACAATCTCATCGCGAGCTCCATAGTTAAAGGCTATTTGTAAATTTACTCCCGTGTTATCCTTGGTGTATTCAACAGCCTCAAAAAGTATCTCCTGAAGTTTTGGACTTAATTTTGATAAATCTCCGATAAAATTTATCTTGACACCATTTTCATGCATTTCTTGGAGTTCATTTTTAATTGTATGCGCCAACAGATTCATCAAAAAATCCACTTCTTCCTGTTTTCGATTCCAATTTTCGGTTGAAAATGCATAGACTGTGAGGTATTTTATCCCAAAATCATCGCAAGCCTTTAGGGTTGTTTTTAATGCATCAACACCTTTTTTGTGTCCAATGGCAGAAGGAAGATTTCTTTCTTTTGCCCAACGCCGGTTTCCATCCATTATTATCGCAATGTGTTTCAAATTCGTTTTTTTAACTATATCTTCGACTGTAATATTTTCTGTAATCGTATTCATAATTTTTCCTATATATCCATTATATTTCAAAAAAATAAAATGTTAACATTGTAAAGATTTCTAATCAGCTAGCAATTTTTTATAAAAAAAATACTTTATATAGTTGTAGTGTAGTATTAAAAAGGTTATTGTTGTGGCAAATTTGTGGACATCACTAATATTCAGCTCGCGAAATGTCAAAAAAACCGAAAACGGTGAAATTGGCAGAGCTCCTGTTGCCGCAGGTCAAGCCGCAAACGCCTTTAAAGCTGTTGCAAAATACGATAATGCCGTGGGTAGAGGAGCACAAACTGCAACTTCTATATTTACGAAAATGTCTAAAGATAGTAAAGTACTAAAATACGCCGGTAAAGTTGTTGATTTTGCAAGTAAAAATATTAACCCTTTAATATGTGTTTCATCAGGAATTAAGGTAGCAACCTCCGACAATAAACTAGAAACAGGAATTCTTGAAGCCGGAGCATTGGCCGGAATGTTCCTTGGTGAAGGAGTGATGAAAAGATATCAAGATAAAATATTCAACGAAACAAATGTTACTAAAGTTATAAATAAAGCGCATAATAACAAAACTATAGGAAAATTTGCCCAAAAAGTTTTGAAAACAAAGTATGCAGGAAAATATGCCGAACTTGTTAAAGGCATAGCTTTCGTCGCAGTATCAATATCTTCTTATTCAGCCGGCAAAAAGTTGGCAGATAACCTTGCTGGTGAAGTATGCGCTAATTTTGGTATAAAACGGCTTGACCAAAAAGCTTAATTCATTCCAAGAATTATTTTTGCCAATAAGTTTTAAAATTTTTTGTCTGATTGATTATATCTTGAAAATTTCCGTTGAATTTTATTGCTCTATCGTCAATATAAAAAACCGCCGGGACCTTTTTATCTGTAACTTTATTTACATATTGTCTTAATTCGTATTTTTCAAGCCATTTTTCTACTTGCGCAATATTTCTTGTGGTAAAAATATTGACCTTATAATTTATACTCATTTGTTTTAAAAAGTCCTGACAGCCGGGTAGCGGCTCATATAGTTCATCTTCTCCTGCCCAACCTCGATATGTATTTAAGACTCCATCAAAATCAATACAGATATCTTTTTTAGAAACTTTATTGTTCATTACTCTATCATAATTCCATCGATAAATTATTAAATTGGCCAAGTGGAAAAAATTTGTCCTACTTTAATTTTGTTTACTAAAAGAATATTATATCATAATAATATTATATTATAAAATAATTTTAGTCAACTAAAAACAATATTGTATACTGGAAGGTATGTATATTGTTAATCTTTATAATATTCGTTGGCGTAAAAAATATACGCAAGATGAAATAGTAAAGGCAACCGGATTAAGTAAAAGCACTGTAAATCAACTTTTTAGTGGCAGGCATTATAACTATGAGCTGTATACACTTGAAACGATTGCAAAGTTTTTCGATTGCAAAATATCAGACATTTTGATAGAAGTAAAAGACGAATAAATATTTCAGTTATTGTAAGTAATTTTGTATAAAATACAACGATTAAACCATTAAATTGTTTCAAATTGTATTTATAATGATAACATGAATTCACAGGTTTTATCAGAATATCTTGAATTTTTGGATGTCGAGAAGGGTCTTGCAAAAAATACTTTGTATGCATATAGGCAAGATATAACGGAATTTTTGGATTTTTGCAAAAAAGATTTAACCGAAATATCCCGAAGTGACGTCAACTCATATATTCTAAAGCTTCGTGAGGAAAACTCAAAACCGACGACAGTCACGAGGAAGATCGCATCATTTCGCGGGTTTTTTAAGTGGTGCTGTGCAAACGAATTTATAACTAAAAATCCTACGCTTACCCTTGAGTTGCCAAAGACCCCGAAAAAACTTCCAAAGGTGTTAACTACAGGTGAAATCGAAAAATTATTGAAGGAAGATTTAAACTCAGTAGAAAGGGTAATTTTTGAGCTTTTATATGGCTGCGGTTTGAGGGTTTCTGAACTTGCAAATTTAAAAGTCAATGATATAGATTTATCTGGAAAATTTTTGTCTTGCACGGGTAAGGGTTCCAAGGATAGAATAGTTCCAATCGGTTCTTTTGCTGTAAAGGCAATAAAAACTTATTTGAAAGAACGAGAATACCTAACACTAAGGTTCAATTTGGCTACCAAAAACTTGTTGATTGATAATAAGGGGCGAGAAGAAACAAGGCAAGAGATATATAATTTTATTTCAAAACTTGGAGAAAAGGTAAATAAACATATTTCCCCCCATACTCTAAGACACAGTTATGCAACACACCTGCTCGAAAATGGTGCGGATTTGCGTGTGGTTCAAGAACTTTTGGGGCATAGTGATGTTGCAACAACACAACTTTACACACATATTAGTAAAAAAAGATTGAAAGATGTTTACTTTGCAATAAACGAATAGAAAAATGTTAAATATATATGTAGCTTCAATACAAGAGAATAAAACAAAATATTTGATTACAACAGGACTTGCCATAACAATGAAGTGCTTGGGATATTCTGTCGGAGTATACAAACCAATCCAAATGGGTTGTGAAAAAGTTAATGACAAAGTATTTTCAAAAGAATTGAATTTTTTAAATAATGCGGATTCTTCCGTAGCAATATGTAACACATATTTTTACGGGAGTTATCCAAATCCTTTAATTGCTGGGGTTAAGGAAGGTAATATTATTGATAGGAAAATTATAAATAATGAATTCAATAATTTTAAGAATCTGTATGAATGTAATATTACAGAAGGTTCAAACGGCTTTGGAACTCCGTTGAATGTTGATTATACGGAAGACGATATGATGACTGATTTTAACATTCCAACACTATTCATAGTTTCACCAAAGGAAACATCGTTGAATAATGTTATAATGTCATTAAACCACGCGAAAACACTAAATCTTGATATTCGCGGGGTAATATTTAATGATTATCCCGACACTGTTGTAGATGAAAATATAAAATTTATGCCAAGATTTATTGAAGAATACACAGATGCTAAAGTTCTCGGGGTATTACCTGCAATAAGGGAAAATATTTTACCTCAGGAATTAATTGATTTTGTGATTAATGGTATAGATTTAGAAGCGGTTTTTAATGTAAAAATTGAAAAACTTCAAATTTAGGAATTTCTTAACATAATGACAAATAAAAAATTTAAATGTATAATAACGAAATATAACTAATGAGGATAATTTTATGAGAGAATTAATTGAAAAAGACAGAGAGATTACAGTTGTTCCAACAGATTACAAATGTGCAAACAAAGGGATTATAACCGATGTTCAGCCTCAATTTTTTACTGTTAAATTGAAAAATGAAGCTAAAGGATTTTTAAAACATAACTACTGCGAATTTTTCACAACAACTTCTCATGGAACTTTATCTTTCAATTCTTATCCGGAATCAATAGAAGGAAATACTATTGTTGTTGCGACTCCGGCAAAGCACAAATTTTTGCAAAGACGTCAATATCGTCGTATAAAATTTATAGAAAAAATAGAAATCAGGTCTGGATCTGATACATGTAAAGTAATGACCCTTGATATTTCTGCAGGCGGCATGAAATGCATGACATCGGATAGCGTTAGTATTGACAAGGATTACGATCTGATATTGCCTTTATCCGAAAGCCAAAATATTGAATGCAGATTCTCTCCTGTCAGGATAGAAAAAGATTCACAAGGCGGATATCTTGTTTCGGGAAGATTTTTATATAAAGAAAATCGTGATAGAATGGTTTTGATTCAATATTGTACAAAAAGAAGTATAGAAATTAAAAATAAATGAGTTTAGTAAATATTTTAAGGAAAAAACATTCAAAGACACTTTTTACGACCCCTTCTCATGGCGGAAAACTATTTATTTTTCCAAAACTCAGACAGCTATATAGACTTGACATATCAGAAATCGACTGTTGTAACCCTCGAGATGAGTTGGAAAAATCTCAGACAAGGGCCACTCAGATTTACGGAACCCAACAGACTTTGTATTTAACAAACGGTTCAACGTCAGGGGTTATTGCGGCCGTGCTTTCTTGTGTAAAGCCCGGTGAGAAGGTTTTGATTTGGAAGGATTCCCATCCTTGTCATAAAAATGCTGTTCTGCTTGCGGGTGCAATTCCCGAATTTTATGATACTGCTATGGATGAAAATTGGGGAATTTCGCTTGCCGTTGATTGTGATTTAATAGAAAATAAGCTTAAAAAAGACAAATTTTCTGCCGTAATTGTTACTTCTCCAACGTATGAAGGAATCGTATCAGATACTAAGAGATTATGTGATATTTGTCATAAACATGATACTTACTTAATAGTCGATGAAGCACACGGGGCACTTTATCCTTTTTTTGATGAATTGCCGGAGTCTGCAGTGAAGATTGCAGATTTTACTGTACAATCTTTGCATAAAACCGCAGGAGGGCTAAATTCCACTGCTTTGCTGCATAATAATACCCGGATAGATGCTCGAAAAGCATTGTCAATAATCAACACGACATCTCCATCTTATCCTATGCTTGCCTCTATTGAAAAAAATATCAATTTCTTAAATAGTTCAAGTGGGCGAAAAATTTTCAAAAAACTCATTAATAATATCAATGAAACCGTAAAAAAAGCTAATTGCGAGATTTTTAATCCGGATATAACAAAGTTAAATATACGCGTTGAAGGTAAATCCGGATATGAAGTATCTGAAATTTTATATGAAAAATACAACATCGAAGATGAACGAACAAATGAAAAATCAACGATGTGCCTTTGTGGAATAGGGACAACAGAGCTGATGATAAAGCACCTTTCTCAAGCTTTGAGGTCAATTAAATAATGGTAATAATATAATTAAAATTTTTACTCCATCCACGGCTTTATAAGAAATTTTATTGCTTTACCGTCAATATGTTGCTGCATTGCATACTCGATTTTTTCAAGTGGCAAAGTGTCTGTTATAAGTTTCTCAACTTCAACTTTTCCTGAAGCAATATGATTAAGAGCCATTCTAAAATACTTTGGAGTATGATGAAAAACACTCATTAGTTTGATATCACCGTAATGCATTTTTGTTGTGTCAAAGCTTACTTTTGAACCAGATTTACAACCGCCAAAGAAATGAACAGTTCCGCCGGGGCGAACGCAATTAAATATTCTTTCCCAAATTTCCGGGAGCCCTACGCATTCAACCGCTACATCTAAACCTTTTCTTTCTTCTGTAAAATCTTTAAAAATCATTTCCGGATTCGGATATTTTTTTAGATCTACAATTTCATCAACATGAGCAAATTCTTCTGCGGCCTTGAGTTTTATTGGGTTTCTGCCAGCGACGATAACACGTGCACCTTTAAGTTTTGCCAGTCTTGCAAACATAAGACCTATAGGACCTATTCCGATAATTCCTACGGTTTGACCTTCTTTTATGTCTGTTCTTTCAACGCCATGAACAACATTTGCTAACGGTTCACAAAACGCTGCTTTATCAAAACTAAGGTCATTTGGCAAAATTAACATATTTTTCTCGACTATTCTTGACGGAACGGTTATATATTGTGCGTAAGCTCCGTTTAAAAGGTCAAGATTTTCACATAGATTATACTCCTCGCGTTTACAATAAAAACATTTTCCGCAAGGTGCAGAATTTGCGGCAACAACTCGGTCCCCAACTTTAACATTCATAACATTACGACCGACTTTTTCCACATATCCTGCGAATTCGTGACCAAATCCTGACGGAGTTGATTTAATTAAAACCGGATGACCGCGGCGAAAAGTTTTTACATCTGTTCCGCAAGTCAATGCAGACATAACTTTTACGACGACTTCACCTTCCTGAGGAGGTTTTATAGGAACATCTTCGTACTTTATATTCATTGGCCCGTAATATTGTATCGATTTCATTATTTCTTCCTCTTTGATTTATGTTTTTAAGAAATTTTTATATATGCTTTCATAATTTCATTTTTAATAGTGTCATCAAATGCTTTTTGAATATTTTCAATATCGTATATTGTTGAAATTCCTTTTACATCAACTTTCTTGTCTTTTAAAAGATTTAGAGAATCTCTTAAATCTTCCGGTGACGGAGAATAACTTCCAAGAATAGTTAGTTCGCGGTAATAAACCTCATTATTTGGGTATCCGGTATTTCCCGGGGTACTGGAAAATACAAGTATTTTTCCGCCGTTACGAATTATACTAAAAGCAGAGTTAATAGCTTTATCAGCTCCGGAGGTCATAAATACTGCATCTACACCATAACCGCCTGTCAGATTTTTTATATAATCAGCGGTGAAACTTGAATTTTTAGAATTAATAGCATCAAGACCTTTTGACTTTACAATATCTACTCTTTCATCAATCAAATCAAGTCCAATAACTTGAATACCAAAGGCTTTAAGTGCTTGTGCCATTATTATTCCGATTGAACCCAATCCTATGACTGCAGCTATATCGCCTTGTTTTAA
>CADBQW010000095.1 GCA_902796925.1 uncultured bacterium
TATCCGATAGTCAAATGGGTTGGCGGAAAGCGTCAGCTTATGTTTGAGTTGTTAAAAAACATGCCTGAAAACTACAACAGGTATTTTGAACCTTTTATCGGTGGTGGAGCATTATTCTTTGAACTTCAACCTGATAATGCCTATATTTCCGATATGAATGAAGAATTAATTAACTTATATCAAGTTGTCCGAGATAATGTCGATGAGTTGATTACAGACCTGCAAAAACACGATATTTCAAAAGAATATTTTATGGAAATTAGAAATATTGACCGTACTGAAGAGTATGAAAATTGGTCAAATATTCAAAAAGCAAGCCGTTTTATCTACTTAAACAGAACCTGCTTTAACGGGATGTACCGAGTAAACTCGAAAGGTGAATTTAATGTTCCTTTTGGTCATTATAAGAATCCAAGAATTTTAGATGAAAATAATTTAATAAATTGCTCAAATTTATTACAAAGAACTGAAATTAAACACGCAGATTTTTCAGAGATATTGAAAAAAGTTAGAAAAGGGGACTTTGTATATTTTGATCCGCCGTATGTACCTTTGAGTGAAACATCAAGTTTCACCTCATATACAAAATACGGTTTTGATATGGATATGCAATTTAAGCTCAGAGATGTTTGTGATGAATTAGATACAATGGGAGTAAAATTCTTGTTATCAAACTCTGATACCAGGTTAGTCAATGAATTATACGAAAATTACATTATTAAGAAGGTTTTTGCATCACGTCAAATCAATGCTAATGCGGAAGGTAGAGGCAAGATTACAGAAGTATTGGTGAGGAACTATTAATGAAAAGAAATTTTACTGAATGGCTATCAACATTTAGACCTTGCATTGCAGATTATTGCTATTATGCTGATTTCGATAAAATTAATAAAAATGTTGACGATATTAAGGTAGAGCTCAATATTTTAAATGCCTTAGTTGGTTCAAAAAATATTGAAAAAGATTTTGAAAATATAATTAAAAAATATCCGGAAACTCTAAAATGCATTCCATTACTTTTAGCCGTCAGAGCAAAAGAGATTTCCGTTACTGATGCGGACGGAGAATACAATTTTTCTTTCAATAAGTGCAATTATTCAATTGAAGAATACAAAATGTTCATGCGTAAAACAAAACTATTCGATTTATTGGCTAATCATATTGTTAGTAATTTGGTTGATTATGCAACAGGAGTGGAAACAGGTCTTGATTCTAATGGTAGAAAGAATCGTGGCGGACATTTGATGGAAAATCTTGTTGAAGAATATATCCAAAAGGCAGGATTTATAAAAGGTCAAAACTATTTCAAAGAAATGTATATTCACGAAATTGAACAGAAATGGTGCGTAAATCTTTCTGCTATATCAAATCAGGGAAAAATGGAAAAACGCTTTGATTTTGTTATAAAAACTGATAAACAAATTTATGTAATTGAAACTAATTTTTATTCAAGCGGTGGTTCAAAACTCAATGAAACAGCAAGAAGCTATAAAACTCTTGCACAAGAAGTTGCAACTATAGACGGCGTAACATTTATTTGGTTTACTGACGGCTGTGGTTGGAATAGCGCAAGGCATAATCTTGAAGAGACTTTTGATGTTTTAGATACAGTTTATAATATCCAAGATTTAGAAAATGGAGTATTAGAAAAAATATAGGTCAATAATGTTAATAAATGGAAAAAATTATATAGGTTTCTTAAAATTTGGTGAAAAAGAACATATGGAAGCTCTATATAATGAAGGATTGCTTTATGTTAACACTTTTGATTATTTTAAAACTCTTGAACCCGCGCTTGATGGTCGTGCAGATTATTATGAAGCAACAGAAGAATATTATGCAGGGGATGGACTTGAGAACATAAGCTTGACAATAGAGTATGGCAAACAAAAGCATACACTATCAAGAGAAAATGGTTGGCTTGCGGCCGCCATCAATACGAAAGGTTATCGAGAATATTCTCATTTATATAGTTTAAGTTGCTTTGATATAAATCGTATTAAAGAAAATAAATCTATTTTGGACGAAAGAAATTTTGCACCAACCAAAGATTATGTAGTTGTCATATACGATACTAAAACTTTTTTAGAAAGATTAAAGGCAAAATTGTTGGAATATAAATGCAAATGTAAACTTGGATTTGTTGAATACATAGATATAAATAATTATTCCGGAGAGATGGGATTTTTTAAAAAATTTAATGAATATAGTTATCAAAATGAATGGAGATTTATAATGAGCTATAATTCATCGGAACCATTAAAAATATATTTAGGTAGTATGTTAGATATAGCTATGAAACCACAGACTAAAGAAAATTTTTATAATATGTCTGTAGAAATAGTTAATACAACAAATTTATAAGTTTATATTGTTTTGTAAAGATTTCCTGCTTTTGTTCTTCTTTCACGCTAATGTTGTGTGTCAAAGGAGGTTTTGGTATGGAAGAAGCCGGATTTAATATTACCGCGAAAGAGTTTAAGCAATTAAGTAAATGGGCGGAAGAAGTTTATAACATTGCGGTTGTTGTGGATTATTTTTGTGAAACGCAGCCGGACAAAGAGGAGTGCTATAATTTGGCTCCAGTAGTAAAATATTTACACCGCGAAGCAGATTTACTTAATGCATTTTTTATTGACCATGAAAAAGATATTGAAAATTTAAACTGCGTTTAAATCTTGTTTAAAACCATTTTAAACGGCGTTTAAAAATTTATGTCGAAATGATACAAAATTTTGACATTACACTTGAGATTTCCCCAAAGACAATCGATTAATATTCCAGATGAAAGGAACACAATATGGTTGAAAAAGATTACAAGTTATACGGAACAAGAATTTTGAACTTAAAAACGCAAGAGATTGGCTTATTGATTTGTCTATGGGAAAACAAGTTTGCCGATAAAACTGTAGATTTTGCAACCTGCGTTGATAAAAACGGTAAACGCTACAATATTGAACTCGATAATATCAGAGGATTTGAAGATGATTTTGAAAAATAAAAGAACCAGAGAACGCATACAATTATCCTACATAGAATTTCAAAGCAGATTTGCAAAAGAAATTCAGGTCGCACTCGAAAGTTACATCAAAACAGAAAATAACAAACACTACTTTAAACCCAACAAAAATCCTGAATCAGATTTTTATTTCGATTTACAATGGAATTTTAATCACTTTAGAAATTCTGATTGGTACATTGAGAAAATTTAATCTTTACATTGGTATTTTGAATTATTAACATTATTAACATTAAGAAATGTAAAATAGCAAAAAAAATAGTCAAAATTATTTAAAATTTTAGCTTTATGAAACAAATAATCAAAAATTTTTGATAAAATTAGAATTTTTTAATTTGCAGATAAAATTTTATAATATTTACCTAGTTTGTTTCATAAAGTTTACAAATTTATACCATCCTTGTATCTTTGACATGGCCAATTCTTACAAGATATAATCAATTTGTAATATAGGAGAATAGGATTATGAGCACAAAAGGTATTATTGATTATACAAAAACTCTTACAAAAGAAGAGATTAAGCAAATCGTTAAAGATAACAACATTGAATTCATTAAACTTGAATTCTGTGACATTAACGGAATAATGAAAAACCTTTCTATTCCGGCTGAACAGTTAGACAGTGCATTGAATAATGAGATTATGCTTGACGGTTCTTCAATCAAAGGTTTCAGAAGTATTGAAACTTCAGATATGTACTTCTATCCTGACCTTAAAACTTTTGCAATAATTCCTTGGAGAAGTGATGAAGATGTTAAAGTCGCAAGATTTATCTGCGATATTTATAATCCTGACGGAACTCCTTTTGAAGGCTGCCCGAGATGCAACTTAAAGAAAATGATTGCTCGTGCAGAAAAACTCGGTTACACAATGAACGTTGGCCCTGAAGCTGAATTCTTTATCTTCAAAAAAGATGAAAATGAAATTCCGGCAACACTTAAAACTCATGATAACGCAGGTTACTATGACGCTGCTCCTTCTGATAAAGGCGAAAACCTCAGAAGAATTATGGTAAAAACCCTTAAAGAAATGGGATTTGAAGTAGAAGCAAGCCACCACGAGGTTGCACGCGGGCAGCACGAAATAGACTTTAAATACGCTGATGCTCTAACTACTGCTGATAATATTATGACATTTAAGTATGTAGTTTCCGCAATCGCAGAACAAAACGGTGCTGTTGCAACATTTATGCCAAAACCAATCTTCGGCATTAACGGTTCAGGTATGCATTGTAATATTTCTTTGTTCAAAAATGGCAAAAATTTATTTTTCGAGCCTGAAAAAACTTATCAACTTTCAAAAGAAGCTCTTTACAGTATTGGCGGACTTTTGAAACACGTTAAATCATTTACGGCTGTAACAAACCCGATAATCAACAGTTATAAAAGATTAGTTCCGGGATATGAAGCTCCTGTTTATCTGGCATGGAGTCTTGCAAACCGTTCTGCATTAATAAGAGTTCCGGCAAAACGAGGTAATGCTACAAGAATAGAACTTCGTTCACCTGACCCAAGCTGTAACCCATATCTTGCATTAACGGTTATTCTTGCTGCTATATTAGACGGTGTGGAACATAAAATTGAACCGCCACTTCAGATAGAAGAAAATATCTACCACATGACCAAGAAAGAACGTAAACGTGCTAAGATAGATTCTCTTCCTGCAAGCTTGGAAGAA
>CADBQW010000096.1 GCA_902796925.1 uncultured bacterium
AATAACACAACAGGTTTTTTGTTTGGTTCCTTAACTAAAAGCGGATAAAAACAGATATCCGGTTCTTGTAATTGTATGAAGTCATTATCTACATAAATTAAAAACTTATTACTATTTGTTTCTATATTCACCCATTGAGTTGCATTTACACAGCTCATCGACATAACGCATAAACTCACTATTAACAAAAGTTTTTTCATACTAAACCTCTCTTATTATATTCCTGATTATATTAAACTAGAAAATGACAATCTCGGCAATAATTTAGTGGAAAAATCATCCTTTTGAGGGGGATTCTTTTTTATTTTTGAACAAGAAACCATATGTCATTAAATGTTACAAGTATCATCAATAAGACCAAGAGAAGGAAAAATATTGTTGAAATTTTTTCAACGGATTCTTCTTTTAAAGGTTTTCCTCTGAGTTTTTCAATAATCAAAAAAAGTATCTGTCCGCCATCGAGGGCCGGTATTGGCAGAAGATTAAAGATTACAAGATTTAAAGATATAATTGCGGTTAGTAAAAGTCCCGAGAAAAGCCCGTCGTTACTTATCATATCTCCGCCAAGTTTTGTGACAAGAACAACTCCATGAAGATTCTTAGCCGGAATTTTACCTGTAATCAACTGTTTTAGAATCATTAGTATATCTGCAGTTTGATCATAAGTATATTTCAAGCTTTGGGTTATAATTTTACCAAAGTTTTTGGTTGGAACTAAATCCTCTTTTATATTGGGCATTATACCTATAAGACCGTCTTTATCCGGATATATTGTATTGAGAGCTATATTTTGACCGTTTCTTTCAATAACAACATTTAAAGGTTTTTTGCCGTCTGACATTGCAAAAGCCAAATTATTTAAGGTTAATGTTCCATCCGAAATAATAAAAGATTTATCAATAATTTTGTCACGCAAAGCGATTTGTACATCACTTAAGTCTGTATCCTTATTTTTGTATATAGCAACTCCTTTTAAGGCATCATCACTTATTTTTATTGCAGGTTCATCAATTTTTTCAGGAAGCTTAACCAAAATCCCTTCAGGAATTATTTCATCACGAGAGAAAGCTGGATTAATATTTTTTATTCGTTCATAATTATCTTTGATAAAAGCTTCATCGGCTTTTCCGTCATAAGGCTTACTGTTGGCGGCATATAAATATACCGTATATTTTGATTTGACATTTGAACCGTTTATGGAAAGTAGTCTATCCCCCGGCTGAAGTCCTGACGACCAAACAGAAGCTCCTTTTGGGGCAACAATCTTATTTACATATGTTTGATAAGTGCCTGATGGTAAGCTGCCCCAAATTGTTGCAACAATTATGACAAGAATAATTGCTGTTACAAGATTGGCAAAAACGCCTGCTGCAAATACTACAAACCTTTGCCATGCCGGTTTATTTGCAAAACGTTCATCAGAATCCTTTGGAACCCCGCTTTCTTTGTCGTCATCCGGGAAAGAAACGTATCCGCCAAACAAAAATGCATGAATTAGAATTTTTATATCTCCGCATTGTTTTTCAAAAAGTGTTGGTCCGATTGGTAATCCAATTCCAAATTTATCAACCTTTATACCAAAACTTCTTGCGGCAATCAAATGCCCGAGTTCGTGGACTAAAACAAGAATACTTAATAGTAAAATCATTATTAATATTGACATATAAAAATCCTCTGAAAGAAATCTTAACATAAAAACTCAAATTATGCTATAATTCTTTTATGCTTATTTCAGTCATAACTGCAAGTTATAATTATGCACAATACCTGCCGCAAACAATTGATTCCGTTTTAAATCAAACATATAAAGATTGGGAATTAATAATTGTTGACGATGGCTCAAGTGACGATTCCGTTGAAGTTATAAAAACATATATTCAAAAGGATTCCAGAATAAAATTGTACACACATAACGAAGGTCAAAATAAGGGTCTGGTTGAGACACTTAGACTCGGTGTTGAAAAATCCCGAGGAGAATGGATTGCATTTTTGGAAAGTGACGATATTTGGAGAGATGATTGTCTGGAAAAAAGGGTTAATGCGATAAATGAAAACTCGAATTTTAATCTGATTTTTAATAACGTGAAACTTTTTGGTGACCCCCAAAAAGTCAATAAAATGCAAAACGTTGTCAATTATACTACAGCAAAGCTTATTCGTAAAAATTATCCTCATAATATGTTTTATGATTTTGGGGTGGACAATCTTATTTTGACATTCTCTGCGGTAATGGCCAAACGGAATATTTTAGAATTTTGGGATTGCCCTTTTGACAAATTATTTGACTGGTGGTTATATATTCAACTTTCTTACGAAAACAAATTTTTATTTCTAAATGAACCTCTGACAAACTGGAGAATCCATAGTGATAGTTATATAAATTCATCGTCTTGCGGAATTTTACCTCAATTCCGAGCGTATCTTGATGTTTACAAAAGAAAAAGAAATCGCAAATTGTTATTAAAAATATTTTGGATTTTTATTATATATATAATTTCATTCAAGGCGATTAAAACCTTGAAAACAAAAATTGTTAGAAAAATTAAGAATCTGAAATAGTTTAGACTTAAAACTTAATTTGTCATATAATTTGTTGTATGGATGAATTAGAAACTAAAAAAGTTATAGGTTTGATGTCCGGAACTTCTTGTGATAGTATTGATGCCGCATTATGTATGGTTCATCCGGATATGAAAGTTGAACTTATACGCGGGATTAATCACAAATATCCTCCCCATATAAGAGCAAAACTTTTTCAAATTTTTAGAGGAGAAGCTTCCATTCAAGAAATATGCCAGATGAATTTTGCTGTCGGCGAATGTTTTGCCAATGCTGCAAATATTCTCATTGAAGAATTCGGCAAACCGGATATCATATCAAGCCACGGACAAACAATCTTCCATTTTCCAAAAGATGACACATTAGATGATATATCGTTAAGGAGTACTTTTCAAATCGGAGAAAGTGCTGTCATTGCAAAGAAAACAGGATGTCTAACGGTTTCTAATTTCAGAGAAGCGGACATGGCCCTTGGTGGTGAAGGTGCCCCATTAGTTTGTTTTGCAGATGAAAAATGGTTTAAACCTTTGAAAAAGAATTTCCTGATACAAAATATCGGCGGAATCTCGAATGTTACAGTTGTTTCTAAAGAAAACGAAACATTTGGTTTTGATACAGGATTAGGGAATATTGCTATAGATTACTGTATGAATAAATTTTTCAATAAACCTTACGATGAAGACGGAAATGTGGCTAAAAAAGGTATCATCTCGGATTGTTGGCTTGATATTCTGATGCAGGATGAGTATTACTTTAAAACCCCGCCAAAAACAACCGGCAGAGAGTATTTCAACCCTTCTTATATAGAAAACACCCTTAAACTTGCACCTGAATCACCATACGACATAGTTGCTACGCTAACCGCACTAACAGCTAAATCTATCGCCAAGTCTTATGAACGATTTATCTATCCTTCTTTAATTCCCGATTGCGTAGTTATAGGTGGAGGGGGTGCATTCAATCTTGAAATGATGAGAATATTAAGAGGGTATCTGCCAAATTATATCGAACTTAAAACCCACGAGGATTTTGGGATATCAAATAATTTCAAAGAGGCAATGGCTTTTGCACTTTTAGGGTATTGTACTTATTACAACATTCCTAACAACCTGCCGGAATGTACCGGAGCAAAAAAAAGAACGGTTTTAGGCAAAATTACATACTAAGCTTAAAGGAATAACCCTCCAAAACCGGCAGTCATTCCTTTAAGCTTTTATATTATCGATTATTTTATTAATGCTTGTATTTCTTTAAATTTTGCGTGTTTTGAACTTTTTAACAATTCAAAGAGAACTATTTCCAAAGATGTCAATTTTGCTCCAAAATTTTGCATAAGATTCAAACCGATATCAGAGTTTTTGGCATCGCGGCTTGCGCAAAGATCTGAAACTATGTAAACGTTATACCCCGCCTCAAGAAGCTCCAGACAAGTTTGATAAACGCAAATATGAGTTTCTATACCACACAGGATTATATTTTTTCTGTTATAATCCTTGATTTTTTGAAAAATATTAGGGGTCGAAAACGCTGAAAAATCGGTTTTTTCAAGAATATTATTTTTTTCAATTACCTCAGTTTTGATGTTGTGAACTGTTTCGCCAAGGCCTTTTGGGTATTGTTCGGTCAAAATCATTGGCAATTCAAGTATTTGTGCCGCTTTAACCAATTTTACAACGTTACCAATAAGATTATCCGAACCCGTTGCTCTTACCAGTTTTTCTTGAAAATCTATAATTAAAACAAGACTGTCTTCTGATGATAACATTTTTTCCTACGCTTTTGTTAAACTTTTTTCTTTGTACTGTATAAGACATTGAGCCAATTGGTCAGGGCAACTTGTTGACTTATCTCGGCAAGGGATACCCTTCAACCTCTCTATAACATCATCTATTGTCATTCCTTTAATCAAACTTTTTATACCCTTTAGGTTTCCGTTGCATCCGCCCATAAACTCTGCATCCAGAATCTTTCCATCTTCAATCTCGACTTGCATCATTGCGCAGCAAACACCTTGAGTTTGGTATTGTATAACTTCTCTTGTCATAAATTTCTCCTTTTTTAACATTCTATCAGAAAAAATAACATAATGAAAAAATCTAATTAAGTTTTGTTAAATCTAATATGTATTATGGCAATTTTATTTTATCAGCGGTTTACTATTATAGTGTAGACAAATAGGTGCGTTATGTCGATTAGGATAAATCCAAATTTTACAAATTATAACTATCCCCAAGGCAGAGAACATTTTGGAGATAGTTGTTCCGTACCAAATTGCTGTAACAATTCTAATAAAGATAAAAATCTAAAGACTAAGGTTTTTTTTACAACCGCGGCAGGAATACTTACTGCACTGGCGATTATTGCAAAAAAACAAGGCTTTACGCTCAATCCTAAAAAAATATTTTCTCAAAATCCAAAAGAATGGGCTATTTTTAAATATAAAACAACTTCTAAGGGTAAACCATTGAAGATGGAAGAAAAACAGATTATACCTCTTGCTGTTGCATCTGTTCTTGGTGGGCTTGTTGGAGGGATAGCATTTGACGATAAAAAACATGCGAAAGCCAAACTTAAAGAATCTGTAAGTCAATTATTTGGTGCAGTTTTGATTCCTTTATTGTTTGTAGCCGGAACATCCAGGGTCTATAAAAAATATGAACCTAAAATTACATCCGTCATGCCTACAATTAAAAATCCGGCTAATAAAAAATTGCTAAAAGGGGTCAATGCTTTAAGCAAGGGGTTACCAGCAATAGCCATAACTTTTGCAAGTTTGGGTACAGGAATTGTTGTTGGAAACAAGGTATCAAATTTTATAAACGAAAAAGTTTTCCATAAAAAAGTTAACAGAAATATACGAGCAACTGATTTTGCTCCTCACCTTGACGATTTGTGTTTGGCATCCTCGCTAATGGCAGCAGGAAACACTTTTGGCAATATCGTCGCGCGCTTTATACCTCTTGCGCTGATGGTTGCAGGTAACGAAGTCGGAAAAGCCAAAGAAACCGAGGATTAATTTTTACAGTTTATCTTTTAGGGTTTAAGCTCAAAGTCTATAATCTCAATATTTTTTGTCAGGTTCTGTTATCTTGTCACCGGATTCAAGCATTACCATAAGTGCTAAACGAAGTTGTGACTTGTAGTTTTCTCTGGCTTTCTCAATCGTTTTGGCGCAGAAGGTAAAACTCGGGATTTCTTTTATATCAATATAATGATAAGGATTTCCTTCAAAATCCAAATCTTCCCCTTCAATCAATGTCCAGGGTAAATTCATGTAATAATCTAAATCTTTGTTATCATCTTCCATAGTGATTTCTATCCATCCAAGGAATTTTCTGATAAAGGCTGGGTAATCATAAGACCGTCACCCCCCAAAACTTCTGCTTTTTGTCCGTTTATGTAAAGGTATACCGGTTTTGACGTATTAAGTTTTGCGGTTTTAATCAATTGATAGACTCTTTTATATAAACTTTCCGCTCCACCTTGTTCAAAATCTGCCGTCAAGTCAATAATAACTTTATCAGGATATTCTTTTATACTTATAACTCTTGTTCCGCGAGGAATTTCCGAATACACGCCTCTGTTTATTTCTTTTGACATAGGGCCCAAAATCAAAGACTTAATGGCAAATTCTATTTTTGTTCCGTCAATATTTTCGTCATATTCACGGCGAACGGCCTTATACACTTCTTCTTCGGCCTTATTATGTCCTATAAAAAACACGTCAACATATACTTTTTCAGCGTTTTCTTGTTGTTCTTGTTCTATTTCCGTTGATGTAACAGGCGGATTATTTTCATCAATGTTAATAAGCCCTTTTTCAAAATATAATTTATATACTCCAAATAAGCATATTCCAATAAGAATTGCGAGTGTCATTAAAATAAATAAATTTTCGTTAGTTTCTTTTTTTCTTCTTGCCATATTCTAGATATCCTCAACGTTTTATTGAATTGTACCTTTGGGAATTATAAAGTTTCCTGTTACTATAACTTCATCATTATCGATTGTTACGTTCTGAATCTGCAATTGTGCGGACACATCCTTCATTATTCTAATCGAATAATCAAACGGATTCAAGTATTTTAACATATAGGTCAATTTTGTAATATCCAAACTGACTCCGTTATTAATCAACTTAGTATCTTTTAAGGCTATTCTTCCGTTTTCAACTGTCAAATCAGAGGATAATATTACTGACTGAGTGTTTTTCATAAATGGCAGGGCCAAATTAATAATGTACAAGAACTTGTTATCTTTTATTTTGATTTGAGTAGATTTTATTTTTACTAAATTAAACGTTCCGCCGATAGCATTTAGTTCATCAACAAGCTTTTGGTAATCCGAAGATTTCAACATTTCGTTTATGTTTTCTGTGTTTGCAGTCACCTTGAAAGCAAAAGGCAAAGCCTCTTTGAAGGTAATTTTTTTAGTATTGTTATCTCTGATTACGTAGTTAAAATCACAAATAGTTTTTGCATAAAGTGAGGAAAGGCTTAAATTATCGTAGTTTATATTTTTACCCTTGATTTCAAGTGATTTAAACCTTCCTGCCATTAAATCGGCGTAACTATAAGATTCTATTTTAACGTCAAAATTTGTATTACCTATTTTTTTAGCTTCTTTTTTTATAATTGATTCTGCAACCTTTTTACTGACAAAATTAGAGCCGGTAGCTGCGGAGAATATTTTTACTGCCCCACCCGAAAGATCATAAGGGGTTACGCAAATCTCAGTAGGACAATTATTTGCCCAAACAGGTGATGTTAGAAACAATAAACACATTATAGTCAAAATCTTTTTCATTATAAAAATCCCTTTTTAACCTTTATTCCATCCTTTGTAAGCTGTGCAATAGCACATAGAACTTTTTCTTTTTTATTATAAACCAAAATAACCAAATCAAGTTCATCGTTAACTTGTGTTAATAAATCATTGCTATTTAACATCTGTCCGAATTTTATTTTTTCGTAACCCTGTTGATTTACCTCAATTTTGGGCAGATTTAATATATCCAATGGGTTAATCAAATATCTTTCAACATCGTTTTTTGTTCTTACATCCTCCAAGTTAATTGAATTTTCAATATTAAAATTTCCTGCTTGAATACGTTTTAGTGCTGACAAATAGCCGCCGCAACCTAAATTTTTTCCGATATCGTAGGCAATTGAGCGGATATATGTTCCTTTTGAACATTTTATATATATTGTGGCGGTTTGTTTTTCTTTATCAAAACTTTTTAAGGATATTTGTTGTATAAAAACTTTTCTTGGAGTTATATTTACTGTTTTTCCCTCGCGTGCGTATTCATATAACTTTTTACCTTTTACTTTTATTGCCGAATATATCGGAGGCAATTGGGATATTTCTCCTTCGAAATTTCTAAGTGTACAAAGAAGTTCATCTTTGGTGATTTTTTTATCAAATTTTTCTGTTACCAAACCGTCAATGTCATAAGAATCGGTGTTTGCACCAAGCTGAACGGTTGCGATATAGGCTTTGTCATCATCCAAATATTCAATAAGTCTTGTAGATTTACCTATACAAATAGGTAAAACCCCCACTGCGAAAGGATCCAATGTCCCGGTATGTCCGATTTGTTTTATATCCAGAACTTTTCTTAATCGACTAACGACGTCATGCGAAGTCAACTTTTCCGGCTTATTGATATTTAGAAAACCAAACATTTTACCCCTAATTTTACCCCAAATAAATTAAAGTTCTCCACGTGAAATCTTGTCTATAAGTTCACTTACACGAGAGCCTTTTTCCAGAGAGTCCGTATAGACAAATTTCAATTCAGGGGTGAGTCTCAAGCGGATTCGCTTACCTACTTCATAACGTATTTTAG
>CADBQW010000097.1 GCA_902796925.1 uncultured bacterium
CATGAAATTATGAACGAAGAAGTTCAAAAGATTTTAAATTGCGGGATTTTAGACTAGTGTTCTATATTTATAAACCGAAGTATTTTACATGCCTGCTTAATATATTATAACAAACTCTTTATAAGGAATTTTGTTTAGGGTAAAATTGGTTGCAATTGTGAAAATTAGTAAGAGGATATTATGTACAATTACAATGTAGCGATTATTGGTGCCGGACCTGCAGGAATTTTTGCGGCATTAGAGATAACAAAATTAAAACCTGAATGGAAAGTAATTTTAATAGAAAAAGGTGACAGAATAGAAAATAGAAAATGCCTTCTGCGTGAGGGTTACGCAAAATGTCCTACTTGTAAAAAATGTGGTCTTTTATGCGGTTGGGGAGGTGCCGGAGCTTTTTCTGACGGCAAGCTGACGCTCACACCTGATGTAGGTGGGCATTTATCTGAATATATGTCAAGGGGAGAAGTTGAAGAATTAATTGATTATGCAGATAAGTATTATCTAAAATTCGGAGCAACGGAAGAAGTATTTGGCACTGACAGAAAAGTTTATGATGAGCTTGAACGTCAAGCAGCTTTAGCAGAACTACGACTCGTATATTCTCCGGTTAGACACCTTGGAACAGAAAGAAGTTTAGATGTTTTGAAAAACATGCAAGACTTTTTGGATGAGCATATTACGATACTCAACGGCGTTTCTGCGGAAAGCTTGATTGTAGAATGTGAACAGGTTAAGGGAATAAAATTAAATAATGGTGATACTATTTGTGCACAATACACAATTATCGCGCCGGGTAGAGAGGGTGCCGATTGGCTTACGCAGGAATTTGCCAAAAATAAAATCGGCATGGTCAACAATGCAGTTGATGTAGGCGTAAGGGTAGAATTACCTGCCCCTGTATTTGAACCGTTAACTTCTAAACTTTACGAATCTAAACTGATTTATCATGCACCAACTTTTGGGGATGAAGTAAGAACATTCTGTATGAACCCTAATGGCGAAGTTGTCCAAGAAAATTATAACGGAATTGCTACTGTAAACGGACATAGCTACGCAGAGATGAAAACAAAAAATACTAACTTTGCACTTTTGGTTAGCGAAAGATTTACAGAACCGTTTAAAGAACCGATTCGATATGGTCAACATATTGCCAGCTTAGCTAATATGTTGGGTGGCGGAATTCTTGTTCAAAGGTTTGGTGATTTGTTGGATGGGCGCAGGTCAACTCCTGATAGAATTAAGTCAAGTATAATTACTCCGACACTTTCTTGTGCAACTCCCGGGGATTTGAGTTTGGTAATTCCTTATCGCCAAATGACAAGTATTATTGAAATGTTACAGGCCCTGGATAAACTTTGTCCGGGTACAGCTTCAAGGTATACATTATTGTATGGTATAGAAGTAAAATTCTATTCAGCACGCGTAAAGCTTACCGATAAACTTGAAACTGAAGGAGTGAAGAATTTATTTACAATAGGTGACGGCGCAGGTGTTACCCGCGGACTTATTCAGGCTTCGGCATCCGGTATTCACGTTGCACGCACAATTTGCTCCAGATAGTTTATCATGGTATAATTTTTTTATGAACGAGAAAAGAATAAGTTTAACTGCACAAAACAGACTCATAGTTTTAGGCCTGCTGTTGAGCACGGTATTAATAATATTTATAGCAATTTTTTCTATATTTAATATCCAAAATAAACTGGATGAAGGGTATCAGAGTTTTGGTAAAATTATATCAAAAGCTCTCGCAGTCGAAAGTTCCGAACTGTCAAAAAAAATGCCGTATAAGGAAACATTGAATACTGTTCAATCTCACGCCGATACAATTTTACGCGGCAATAGCGATATTTTATATATAAAAATATCGGATGAAAAAGGTAATGAAATTTACAACAGGCACAGTTCAAATACTGAGGAAAGCAAAAGAAATATTACCGTAAATTCACAAATTACAAGTCCTGAAAACGGTGACATTTTGGGTATTGTAACAGTTGGATTCTCCGGTAAAGGCATTGAACAAATTTTCACTACAACGAGAGCATCAATGATATTCGTCTTTATGATTGCTTGGATTGTATTTGCATTTGTTGTCTTAATCAATACCTACTTGATAACTCGCGAATTAAGAATATTGAAAGAAGGTGTTAAAAAGATATCCTCCGGCGAATTTGGATATACAATAGAGGGTAAAGAAGTTTCTGAAGAAGTTGAAGAACTTTTTAATTCCTTTAACAATATGTCCGCAAAATTAAGGGTATATGAAGAACAAAATATTGAACAGTTAACTTTGGAAAGGAACAAACTGGAAGCGGTATTGATGAGCATCGCAAACGGTGTTGTAGTTTGCGACAACAACGACAATGTAGTTTTATTGAATAACCACGCAAAAAAACTCCTTGAAGTTAATGAAAATAAATTTCTGAATCAAAAAATTCAAGATTACAAAGATACCTCCGGGAGCCTTTGTTTTAAAGATAAAATTGAGCAATATAAGTCCACAAAACCCGAAGATATCAAAGACAGTCAAATTGAATTCAGTATTAAAATTAATGAACGGACAATAAAATCTATTATCTCACCTATGTTTACACGCAATAACGATTATGTAGGTTATATAATCGTTCTCATTGATATGACAAAGGAAGCTGAAATGGATTTGATGAGAGCGAATTTTATATCAAACGTTTCTCATGAATTAAGAACTCCTGTGACGGTTTTGCGTTCATATATTGATACCCTTTATACTATGGGTGATGAATTCGATGAATCCACAAAGAAAGAATTTATAGAAACCATTAACAAAGAAATTATCAGACTGAATAATATGGTCAATGATATTCTCGATTTTTCACGATTAGAATCCGGAGTTAAGGTAGAAAAAGAAGAAAATAATATTATTGAACTCGTTGAATCCTGTGTTAATAGTGTTAATGTGCTTTTACAAGAACATAATATTAAACTTACTATTCACAAAGAGGGTGAAATTCCTCCAATTAACTTTAATTATAATAGTATTGAACGAGCTTTTATAAACCTCATTTCCAATGCAATAAAGTATTCTCCGGATGGTTCCAATATTGACGTATATGTAAAGACACTACCGGACATGAATGAAGTTGAAGTTTCGGTAAAAGATGAAGGTTGCGGTATTGCTCCGGAACACCAAAAGAAGGTTTTCGACAGGTTCTACCGCATTGAAAACAATGCCCATACAATTAAAGGCACAGGATTAGGATTAAATCTTGTTAAAACTACTATTGAACGCTACCACCAAGGTGAAGTTTTTGTATCCTCTCAAGTTGGAAAAGGTTCTACCTTTGGGTTTAGACTCCCTGTATAACTCATCAATTATTTACAAAACTATTATTCCTGAAAATTATTTGTTACAGAATGAATATATTCAAGAATTTGTGCAAAATATTTAAGGTCACAAGTCCCGTTAATAATAAAATCAGAAGTACTCCTAAACGGTGACACATATTTGTCGCCGGCATTTTTTAAATAATTCCAGTGCTTCAGAGCATTTTCTTCGCTTTGATTTCTTTCTTCAACAGCACGCTTTACAAAACGGTGTTTTCTGATACTATCTGGAGCTTCAATATATATTCTAATATCAAAGACATCTTGCACATCTTCATACATTGTAGCAATACCTTCTACAACAATAATTTTTTCTGAATATATGTGCAAAGCAGATGGAATAGAAATTCCTGTTCCATTTGGCATATACATTGGGGCATCAATATCTATTCCCTGGGAAAGATCAATTAAATCTTCCTTTAGCCTATCAAGTTGGAAACTCGACGGAGCATCGATATCGTAACCACTATCTCTTACTTTATCAAATGAACCATATTTATTAATTAATGCGGAAATATCTTTAAAATAATTGTCGGTACTTAAAACAGCAACAGGCATATCAAATTCTTCTATTACATTTTTAATTTCTCGGCATATAGTAGATTTACCCGAGGCAGAAGCTCCGGTAATACCAATCAATAAATGTTTTTGAGGGGTATTTATAAGCCGTTTTGTAAACTTTGGAATAAAATTTTCATCTACTTCAATAAATACTCTATTTTCATGTTTTTTATCGTTTGCCAAAATCTGCTTAAACTTTGTTTGCAAATAGAACGCAAGCAACTCTCTGCCAGTCTTTGAATTGAAGTCGGGTTTTAAAATTCTGTCATTAGAGTTTAAGTCTTTATCTATAAGTGATTGCATCTATTAATTCCGCTAATATATTTTTATGTGATTAATATAATACATGAGAAAAAAAATTTTTGCCAGTGTTTTATAGAAAAGTTAAAAAATATTTCTAAACTTGAGCCTCAAGCTCTTGTCTTATATCATCAACTGTCACATGCAAAACAGGGGAATTGTCATCTTTTTTCAGAACAACGTCTTTTATACCTGCTTGAACGATAAATCTTTTACACAATATACAAATCATACTATGCCCGTATATATACATAGTTGAACCTTTACAACGATCTTGCCCGGCCTGAATTATGGCGTTTTGTTCGGCGTGTATGGAACGACAAGTTTCATAACGGGTACCTGATTGTATATTATTTTTAATCCTATAACATTGGCCGCGTTCGTAGCAAGATTCAACTTTTGATGGTGTTCCGTTGTACCCGGTTGCCTTAATTTTTTTATCTTCACCTACAATAACCGCACCCACCTGTGCTCTTAGGCAATTTGAGCGGCTTGCACAAGTTTTAGCTAAATCCAAAAAATATTCTTCCCAAGTTTTTATTTCCATAATACCCTCATTAATGTGTATAGTTCTTAATTCCGGTCATAATCATTGTTATACCATATTTATCAGCCATCTCAATTATCTGCGGATCTTTTGGAACCCCACCCGGCTGAATAATTAAACTAATTCTGTTTTGAATCGCAGCATATATACAATCCTCAGCCGGAATAGCACAATCTGAGACCAGTACAGCATCTTTTGCCATATCCGCTGCCTGATTGAGAACACTTTCGATTGCGGTTAAAGTATTGGTATAACCCTGTCCTATTGAAACGGCTTTTAAATTTTTCACTACAATAGCAGCATTAGTCTTGGCGTATTTTGCAACCTTCCACCCAAAAACCGCATCCTCAATTTGTTGAGCTGTAGGTTTTTCTTTTGTTACAACCTTAAACATGTCTTTTTTTAATTCGCTGTTATTTTTATCTTGGATAAGAACCCCAAAAGGCGTAACGGTGAATTCTTCCATCTGAAGTTGACGATATTCCTTGAGAGGAGTTTTTAATGTTATTATTTTTAGACTCGAATCTTCCTTCAAAATTTCCATAGCATCTTCATCAAATTCCGGTGCTGCAATAACCTCAACTGCCATTGAACTCAAATGTTTTGCCGTATCGGAATCCACTTTCTGAGAAAACGCAACTGTTCCGAAATAAGTGCTCATAGGGTCACAATCAAATGCCTTTGTATATGCCTCATAAATAGATTTTCCGATTGCAACTCCGCAAGGTTTTGTGTGTCTTACAATTGCAACAGCAGGTACATCATAGAATTCAGAGGTTATATTTATTGCCTCCGTAAGATTCAAGATATCATTATATGAAAGCTCATTTTCATTTTCAATTTTATAATCAATCATAACCGAACTATTGTATACGGCAGCTTTTTGCCCATGGTTTTCACCATGCGGCAAATCATTTATCTTTTCAAGAGAAAAACTTTTATACGAATTCTCACCTGTCTCTGTAAGAACTGCCGAACATATAGCTCTGTCGTAATCTGATATCATATTGAAAACCTTAGCTGCAAGCTTTAACCTTCCAAAATCGTTTGCATTCATTGCTAAGTAATAATCCTGCTTGTCGCAAATTACGGTAACATTTTTATAATTCTTTGCCGCAGCACGTAACAGTGTCACTCCAACTATATCAATTTGGTTTATCATTTCGTTAATATCAGATGTTTTTCTCTCAATATCCTTAAATGGCCTCAAGTTTATAACAACAGTGTCAAACTCTTTGATAGCGAAGGATTCCAATTGATTAAGTTCTTTTGCATCATAACTATTTGCCAAGATACCTGCCAATACCCTCTCATTTAAAGAGTTATAATCATTTGACAAAAGACTCGGTGCCGCAGTGAATTCAGCCACATTTATCACTTCAATTCCTGCGTTGGTAAGAGTGTTATAAGTATCCCCGGCAGCCACAATTTCGTACCCAAATTTGTCTATAAGGTTTCTCACAAAATCTTCTATTCCATTTTTGTCATAAACACTTACAAATGCTCGTCTTTTCATAGCTCTATCCTTAATTAATCTGATGCAAATATACTATACCATAATATCGGGATTTTGTGAATAGAAAAACAAGCCAAAGCAGACAGAAAATATTATGTTAAGAAATGTTAATTTGAGTTTTATTCTTACTGAAACCCTTGTATAGCTTAGTATACGGGCTATTTTTATGCTTAAAGCGTGCAGGGGGGGGTGCAGAAATATTCAAACGTGCCGATATAGCTAGTGGCGAACATAGTGTACATAAAAAAAAGGAGAATCAATTATGGTAAACAAAGTTAACAATAACAATGGGCACGTTAAAGGAGCTTACGAGCAAAGGCAAAAACAAAATAGACCTGTTAGCAAAACGGAACAAGCAGAAGTAGATGCTATTTTTAAAAAGTTAGACAAAGCTGATGGTAATGAAGATGGATTTATTTCTGCTAATATTTGGAACGAATACGCCGGTAAACATGGCGGTAAACACATTAAATCACGAATCGGTGTTAAAAATGCAAAGGCATCTATTGAAATTTACAGAGAAAGAGCTCTTGATAGGTATGTTGGTGATAAAGATTCAAGTGTAAATAAAGTTACAGCAAACAACAAAAAGACTGCACAAAAAGGTGCGGAAGGACATTATTATCATACAGGAGATCAAGGCCTTATTAACGATTTGTTAGATATTCATAAAGAGCTACGTGGACAAATTGATCCAAAGAGAACGATAACAGTTACCAATCCAAAGGAAAACCAAACAAACACATACTATGATAAGAATGGTAAATTCTTATTTGCAAAAACTGAGAATTTTAGAACCAAAGAGGTTAAAATAATTTTAGATAAAGAAGGCACTGTGGGTATGATTGGCAAATATAACCCAAAAACTAAGAAGATATATTGCCATACGTATTTTATGAAGGATACATATGTTGAACGATAAACTCATATCTGCACAATAGCAAAAAGCTAGCCTTGTAGGCTAGCTTTTTGTCGTATGTCTTTTTAAACAATTGACCTCTTAATTTGAATTTTTATGAATTCAAACAGTTTATAATAATTAGTAGTTGCTAGAATTAATAATTCATTTCCCAATTGTCTTGGATTAATGCTCCTAAACATGCTAGTTCCGGTGGGTTTTTTTCATCAGATTTACCGGAGGCTGCAACACCCCCTCCTTTGCAGTAATCATATCTTCTTGATTGTTTATTAGCTATTTCATTTTTAGCATTTCTAATTTCGTCTTGTTTGTTAACTGCATCTTCTAATTCTGCAGCTCGTTCACTGTATAGATCGTTAAAAAAATCTTCAAACTTACTGTTTAGGAGGTTTTCCATACTGCCAGAGGCCTCAGTACTGTTATTTTGGCTATACTTTTCTATGTATTCCTTTATCCATTCCTCTCTTTTGTCTTTTGATTTGCTCCAAGAGAGTGTAGTTTCAAGTAAACTTTCTTGTCCTTTTTCAAATAATTGATATTCTTCTTCGCTAAAATGTGCATGGGCTGTTTCATGACAGGCTAAAAATAGTTCTTCACCATAAGCTTGTCTTTCTATTTCATCGCTGTCGGTATAAGTTTCTCCCGTAATCCTTTTGAATTCAATTTCAGAGGCAAGTAGGGTATTCCTATCAGACGGAGAAACAATATCTATAGATCCGTCTGAGAATATGATTCCGGCAAACAAATCTCTGCCCACGATATTAGGTTCTTTTGTTGCGTTAGTATCGATATAAATTTTACAAATTCCCGGTGTGCATGTGGAAGGTACACAAACACTGGCTCCGCCTGATAAAGTATAGTATTTTCCACAACTGTCAGAAGAAAAATCGGAGTCAGCTCCGCTTATTGTTCTATAGCCGGATGCGAAGGTTGAAGCATATGTGGAACCTTTTTTGGCCAATTTGAGATAATTTGTAAAAAATAAATCAGGATTTGAGGTGAAATTTGTAAAATTTAAATTATTAACATTGTTATCGGCAAGATATCCGGCAAAGCCGTTTTCAATATCAATAATGGTTTTTCTTACCGACGTAACATAAGTTTTTTTCTGGTGATTGTTTATAAGTTGAGGTAAGCTTAATGAAGCGACAACTCCAATAACCCCCAATGCTATTAGAATTTCAGAAAGAGTAAATCCTGATTTTTTGTTATTCATATCCCAAACTCCTTTGTAATTTATATTAATTATTATACCATATTATTGCAATTTTGTAATGAATTTGTCGAAAAAGTGAAAATATTTTAAGATAGTGGTATGAGTAATGGCAAAATTGTAATAGTAGACGACGAAAAAATTGTAACTTCGGCATTCAAGATGCTTCTGCAAGTTGAGGGTTTTGGTGATGTGCATGATTTTAACAACCCTCTTGATGCCATAGAATACATTAAAAATGAAAAACCTGATTTGATAGTTTCAGATTTTATGATGCCTGAGATGAACGGTTTGGAATTTTTACGGGAGGCCAAGACCCATTACCCGGAAACCAGCATGATTCTTTTGACGGGATACGCTGATAAAGAAAATGCAATCAAGGCAATAAATGAAATAGGACTTTACAAATATATTGAAAAACCTTGGGATAACGATGACTTGATAATGAATATACGAAACGGTATTGAACGCAGTCATCTTTTAGAAAACTTAAGAAATAAAATATCAGAACTCGATCTTGCAAACAAAAAGTTAGAAGAATATTCTTCAAATTTAGAAAAACTGGTTCAAGAAAGAACAAAAGATTTAAGTGTCGCCAATGCAAAACTTTCAGGCATTATAACTTATTGTGCGGATGGTATTCTGATTATAAATTCAAAAGGGGAAATCGAACAGGTCAATCCTGCTGTAGAAAATTTAACAGGGTTAGATGAAAAATCCTTAATCAAAAAGAAATTTCAAGAAATTGCATTTGTAAATTCCAAAGATTTAAATAGTTCATTTGATAATAAAAATGGAAATATTCTTGGGCTTGGCGAAGACAAATCCGAAATATTATTGAGAGATTGCAACATTATTAACTCGTTAAGCGGGGAAAATATTCCTGTAGAAGTTAGTTTTGCTTTGATATCAGATGATAATAAATCAAATGTAAAGTATGTTGGTGTTATAAGAAACATCACGGAACAAAAAGAAACGGAGAAATTGAGAGATGATTTTATTGCAACATTAACCCATGATATGAGAACTCCGTTATTAGCGGCAATTCAGGCTCTAAAGTTTTTTATTGAAGGTGAAATTGGAGAATTAAACGAAAAACAACGTGTCATTTTAACCACAATGTTACAGAGTAATGAGGATTTATTAGGATTAGTAAATGCATTGTTGGAGGTTTATCGTTTTGAAAGCGGCAAATTAACACTATGTAAGACTATATTTTCAATAAAAACTCTTGTACAACAGTGTTATGAAGAACTTAAACCTCTCGCCAGCGGAAAATCACTGGAATTTAATTTGAATTTTGATTTTGGAGATGAAGCAGAAGATTATGAAATTGAGGCAGATAGGGCGGAGTTAAAAAGAGTTATAACTAATCTCTGTGGAAATGCTCTGAATTATACTAATGCAAATGGTACAATCAATGTACTTGTAAAAGTTCAAAATAACGACCTGATATTTTCTGTTGCAGATAACGGCAATGGAATACCAAAAAGTGATATCCCTAATTTATTCAAAAGATTTTCTCAAGGTACCAGCGTAAAACGTTCAACAGGTACCGGTTTGGGATTATACCTTTCCCGTCAAATAGTTGAAGCTCATGGCGGAAAGATTTGGGTAGAAAGTAAGGTTAACAAAGGTAGTGAATTCACATTCCTGCTTACAAATGTGGTAAAAGTTAAAGACGAGGTTATAAATGGATAAAAAGATACGTGCAGTCATAATAGAAGATCATGACATGGCAAGGATGGGGCTTTCCGTAATATTGGAATCTGCAAAAAATATAGAAGTTGTAGGAATGTTTGCTGACGGACTTCAGGGTGCTCAAAAAACCATTGAACTTGCGCCGGATATTGTTATTATGGATATCGGACTCCCAACAATTGATGGGATTGAGGCTACCGCAAAAATTAAGGGGGCGAATCCGGATATTAAAGTTTTGATGTATACATCTCGCGAAGATGAAGATGATGTTTTCGATTCATTCAGGGCGGGAGCAGATGGTTATATTACAAAAGGTGCAACAAAGGAACAGACAGTATCGGCCGTTATTGCGGTGTCAGGTGGTGCAGGTTGGTTGGATCCGGCAATTGCAAAAATTGTTTTAACTAATCTTAAAAAATCAACTCCTATCGAAAGAAAAGGTGAAATAAATTACAAATTAGGAAAAGATTTATACGGTTTAACTGAAAGGGAAATGGAAGTATTGGCCCTCATCGTTGATGGTTTTTCAAACCCTCAAATTGCAGAAAAATTAGTTATTACAATTTCCACAACCAAAACTCATGTTCATAATATTCTTCAAAAACTTTATGTGGGTTCTCGTTCGAAGGCAATATCTATGGCTATGAAAGAAGGCTTGGTATAAGGTTATGAATCGTTTTTTGCCAGTATTGTTATTGATTTCATTGGCTTTGCCGGCATACAGTTTTGATTTTTCCAATATCAATGTTCCGAGCTTTAAAAAAGATGAAAACCAAAAAGATGCAAAATATATTTTGGATGTTCAAAAGCGAGATGCAAAAATCAGGTACAAAAAAAAGCTATATAATCGTAACCCGAATGGGTTTATGACAGTTGAAGAATATGAAAATATATCTGCACCGAAAGATTTGACCCAACAGAATCTTGAGCCTCCAAAGATTGTTTTGCCTTCAGATAAGTCTTATGTTCCGCAGCCTTCATACAAAATTGTTAAATACAACAATCCCCAAGGTGCCATAGAAATTTCTATTCCAAGGGACATATACAAGTATCGTCAATTCAATGCCCAAGGTATAGTTTCGCCCGATTATACTAAAATGGTTTACCCTTCAATATATTACTATCCAAATAGTGCCTCGATGGCAAGTGATTTATTTGTAATTAATCTTGATACAGAAAAGTCGAACTTGGATAGAATACTATCTGCAAATATTTCAAGAAGAAATCCTAATCCTATAATGACAACGGATTCTGACAACTCAGTTTATGGAACGTTTAAGACTTTAACTCCTATTGATTTTTCAAAAGACGGATTACAATTGCTGGCCAAAAAGAAAATTGGAAATTCAAATGATGGGATTTGGGAAACGAGACTTGTGGTGTATGATTTTCAAACCCATATGACATACGATCTTCAAGAAATTCGTGAGGCAATAATTTATCACTGGAAAAATCAAGGGTTAAATTTGGAGGAAAAGCGTTGGGATATTATACCAATGGGATTTAGTGAAGATTACCCCAATCTGATAATAGTAAAAGGATTGGCCTATACCGGTTCAACTCCTGTAAATCTTGGTATCTGGTGTGTTGATTCGCATGGCGGCCAGTCCAGATTTATTACAATGGAAGAAGGTGGTATCCCTATTGCCGCCAATGGTTATAAATTGGTGAAATCAGGTATAGTCCCTCCGGTTGTTCTGGAAAATGAACAGAAACAAAATAGAATTATCGAAAAACAAAACGTTAAAAAAGCAAAGGCCCAAAAGAAAAAAGAATTGAACGAATTAAAACAAGAGTACAAAAACGAAATTAAACAGTTAGAGGCCGAATATAATTTTAACCAAAATGAATACAAAATAAGACAAAAATATACAACTTCAACAGGCGGATATAACGAAGGCTTAAACAAATACAGGGAAGAACGCGCAAAACAAATTGAAGCTGATATAGCAAAACGTGAAATAAAAATTCAAAAGCAAGAAGAAAAAATCAAAGAGATTCAAGCAAAAATTCAGGCTATTGATGAAAAGTTGTTAGAACTTGAAAATGAAAATTTGTAATGAAAGCCGGATTAAATATTTCAACGAATTTTGTTCGTTCACAAACTTGCCTTTTTATAAAATATTCATTACAATTGTTGTTGTAAAGTAGGATAATTACAGTAACATGATTGATACAAAAGATTTAACAAAAAAAATACAAAAAGAATCTAATTCCGGTAATGTAAAAACCGCTATTGAACTTTGTCAATTGGGACTGCAGAAAGAACCAACAAACGCGGATTTGCATCTGCGTCTTGGTGATTTATATTTAAAGTGGCATTTGGATATTTTTAATTCTCATCAATATATTGACGAGGCTATTACGGAATATCAACGAGCCCTTGAAACATACATTGATTCAGCAGAAATATATTTTAAAATAGGCAGAGCACTTTTTTATAAAGGCGATTTAGATAAGTGTATAAATTATCTTATGACAGCATTGGAAAAGGATAAAAAATATGATAAAGCCTATCTTTTGTTAGCAGAATCTTACACCAAAAAAACTCGTTTTACCGAAGCTATAGAATATGCTAAAAGTGCCATAAAATATAAGTCTTTTAGCAATTCTTGTGCACATTATCTTTTGGCAAATCTTTATGGCTTACGTGCAGAAAGAAGTTTTAGTTATAAATTGAAAAGTTATCTTGAGAGCCTATTATCAATTCTAACTTTACCGTTTGATAGTCTGGCCATATCTAATGTATTTAAAATGATTAAATATTTTCAGTTTATTCCTATTTTGATAAAGGGATTTTTGAAAGAACAGGCTTCCGATTATGTTGAAGCAATAGAGATATATTCGTCAGCATTAGAGAAAGCTCCGGGTTTCATTCCGTTGTATTATCTTTTGGGAGATGCCTATAGAAGTGTTGGGCAATATGATGAAGCCGTTATGGAATACAAAATGGCAATATGGCTTGATAGCTTAAATATTGCGGCATATAGACATCTGTGCCAGGTATATGAAGAACAGGGTGATTACGATAATGCTATTGAAATGTACAAAAAACTTATAGAAATTACTCCAAATATACCTGATGTACATTCAAATCTTGCAAATATTTTGTATGTAAAAGGTGATATTGAAGGTGCTATATCTCATTTTCAAACAGCCATAACACTAAATCCTAAAAAACAATGGACAAGTGTTATCAATCAAACTTTGGGTTATGTATTTCAAATGTCAAAAAATGACATTAATTCCGCAATTTCTGCATACCAGGGTGCCTATCTTTTAACACCGGAAGACATTGATATTTATATAAATCTCGGAAGTGCATTTTATGACAAAGATGATGTGGAAAATGCCCTCGTTGTATATAGAAATGCCCTTGAATTGAATCCTAAAAATTCACAGATTCACTGTAATTTAGGTTTTTTATACTGGGGTAAGGGTGATATTGATGAAGCTATAAAAGAATATAATTACGCAATTGAGTACAATCCAAACTATGATATAGCTTACAACAATCTTGGGGTTATTTACCTTGATGATTTGGGCAGAGTTTCAAAAGCAATAGATTTATTCAAAAAATCTATTGAATGTAATCCAAATTACGCATTAGCATATTTCAATCTAGCTCGTGCAATAACGATTACCGGAGATAAAATTGAGGCTGCAAAGCTTTATCAAACTGCCCAAGACATAAACAAAGTAACAAATGAAATGGATCCTCAAGAAATAATTGACAAAATAAACGATTTATTCGAATAATAAAATGATGTAAATATTGGAAAATACAGTGAAAAAACTTTATTTGTGTGTAATTTTATGCTTAGGAATCATATTAAGGTTTATTTTTTTGGATAAGCCTGAGGGATTATGGAACGATGAATATGTAAGTTATATGATTTCGCAAAAACCTTTATTAGATGGTTTTTGGCAAGGGGTTATGTCACAGTGTCACATGCCTTTTTATTATTTGTATTTGAAATTAAGTACAATTTTATTTGGTACAAATGATTATGTATTGAGACTTTCTTCCGTTCTCCCGGGTATTCTATCCATAACAGTTATGTATTACATAGGAAAAGAAAGTAACGGAAAAAATACGGGATTTATTTGTGCGTTATTTTGTGCATGTAGTTCTTTTTTGATATACTATTCTCAAGAGGTTAGATTATATTCTTTATTATTTCTTATTTCTGCCTGTTCATTGCTTTATACCTTGAGAATTTTGAAAAATACTTGTCCAAAAAATGTAGTTGGATATGTTATATCAAATTTATTTATATTATTTACTCATACAATAGGGTTTGTATACGTATTTTTCAATATGTTATATGTTAGTAAAAAGTTGTATAAGTCTTTCAAAAAACAAATTATTTTTATATGGGGATCAGTTGTTGTTGTAATTTTGGCAATATTGCCATTGGTTATAAAAATTTTAACGGAAAAAACTTTTTCTCAATGGTGGGGGCACTTTACGACATCAAAGGTTTTATTTGTATTCACGGATTATTTTTCACCGACACTGACGAATCTTACAAATTCTCCTGACAACTTTTTCTATAACCCAACACTTGAGTTTGTTATTTTTTGTATAGTTCCGGCTTTGATTGCGTTTGGATTAATTATAAGAGCGTTATTCAGAAAGGAAAACCGCGAACTCTTTTATATTGCAATGCTCACTTTCACGGTGCTATGTGCTGCATCAATAAGCGGTAAATTGGTTCTGTTAACAAAATATTCTATAGAAATTTATCCTATTTTAATACTGTTGTTTGCACTGGGGGCAAGTTACACAAGAGTTAAAACATTAAAAATTGGGGTGCTAAGCATTTTCTTTATATTAAGTTTAGGCTTTATCGCAGGAAATCCCAAAGCCCCTCAAAGAATTCCACGATCAGAAGGTCACAAGATTGTGGGAGATATTTTAAAAAATTTAAATTTAAAATCCGGGGATTATATTTTATTTGAATATTATGCACAAGATAGATTTGAAAAATACTTTGATTTTTCAAAATACAATGTTTTATCGATAAATAAAGGTAATTTTCCTGAATATTTGACCCAAAATGGAGATTATAAAAAAGCGTATTTATCAGGTCATGAGTTTTATAAATCAACCTTTAGTGAACAGAATAACCCTTATTTTGCAAATAAACTTTCAGATAAAATTACAACCAAGATAATTCCGGGACAGAATTTAGCGGTTGTTATACTAGATAGCGTTTCATTTTTTGGTAATCAACAAATGCTATCTATTGTAAATTCTGAAAATTACACAAAAATTCCACTATTTTATCTCGTTTTTTCTCATCTCAAGAATCAAACCGTGTTAAACCTGATGAAAACCCTTGAAGTAGAGGATTTTCAAACTTCCGGCAGTTGGACAGTAATTAAATTTACAAAACTTTACAAATAGCTATTTTATAAGTAAATTTCCTTATTCAAAAAACGTTTATTAATATAGGTAAAGGTTATTTTGAAAGGTAGATGTATGGCTGTCCTGAAGGTTCAAAATAGTGAGATAATAAGGAACAATCCCGTATTGAAATCGGTCACTCAAACTTCTGAAAGAATAGTTGATGCCGGATTGAAGGCCGATACAACATCATTTACGGGGAGAGCACCAAATGTGCAGGAAGTATCAGAGATGATTTCTGAATATACTCCTGGTTTTTTAAACGGGATGAAAAAAATGAAGGATAATATAAGTGAATTTCAAAACATAATGATTAATTCATTAGGTACAGGGCTTATTGCCCCAATCTTTATAAAATGGAATCCCCTTTCTAAGACAGATGAAGATACCAGAACATATACAGCTTGGCGCCAGCCGGTTTCTGCAGCACTTGCAATTGGAACTCAAGCGGCAATAACTTTGCCGTTTGCGCATGCGATTAAAAATATGGCAAAAGAGGGAATGTTCTCTGAAAAATTAAATGAAACTCCATACAAAAATGCGGATGAGTTCCTAAAAAATTTAAGGGATAAAAATAAGATTGTTTATACAACCAAAAATCTGAAGGGTATAACATCAACATCTAATATGGATGAACAATCTTTGAATAATCTTATAAATCATACTTTTGATGACTTGATTGCAACAGAAGAAAAAGCAATTAAACATTATTCTGAATATATAAAACAAAGAGCCTCTCAAGGTGAATATTTTAGCAAAAATGCAGATTCTGCAAAAGAATATTTTAGTAAAATTCAAACAGAATTGAAAGATATATCCAGCTCAAAAGATGCAAGATTGTATTTTAATAAACAGATCAAAGATTTAAAAAATTCAAATGCAGACAAAGAACTTGTTTCAATGGTAGAAAATTTGAGGGATATGGCAGCATATAATCCGAAAACAAAACCTTCCGTATGGGATAAAATTTTCAGACGCAAACCAAATATAGAAAATGCAGAAGAAATCAATAAAACAATTATTGAATTGATAAATTCAGAGATTAATAAAATTACAAAAGAAAATGGGCTAATTGACAAATATAGAGGTAAAACAGCAGAAGAAATTCAGGAAATTGCTAAAAACAGCTTAAAACAAGAAGTTGATGAATGTACAAAGGCAAGAGATTACTTAAAAACTTTGAAAGAAAATTTTGCGAAAAATAAACTTACAGTAAAAGATATTGAAAAAAATATTCTTGATAATATGAGTAGCAACAGTCGTTTTAAGAATAAGGAGTTTGCAAAAGAAATTCTCGCAACATTAAAGAAATATACAGGAAACAACATCTCTGTATTTAAACAGATATCAGGAATGGGAGTTTCTTTAGCAATGTTACCGGTAACCTGTGCATTATTAAACTGGGTTTACCCAAGATTTATGGATATATTTTTCCCGGGACTTTCCAGTCGAAATAAGGCGGCAAAGGCTAACGCTGAGAAAGGTGGTGATAAATAATGAGCATTCTTATGAAAGGTATTAATAAAATAGGAAATACTTCATTTTTTAAGTATCCGCTTAAAGCTCTTGATCATCTCGGAGTCGTAAACAAATTTGATTCAAAAGCATGGAATTCAGATAAAACACAGGCCGTAATTACAGGTTTAGGTATTGCATCTTTGGTTTTGAAAGATGGTTTAGGTTGCTATTTATATGTTAATCAAAGTTTGCATAACAAAAAAATTCCGGAAGATAAGCGTAAATTTGTTGCTGCACTTGATTTAACAAATGGCGGTTTGATGATAGCATTGCAACTTTTAGCTTATGCAACGATTTCTCATAAACTCGTACAAAGTAAGGCCTTTGCAAAACTTTTCGGGAAATACATCTCTGCTCCGGCAAAAAAATGTTACAAAGCTATAATAGATAAAAAATTTATACAAAAAGGGATGAAACCATCTACAAACAAAGTGTTCAATGAATCTGTTGCCGAATATGAAAACTCTGCAAGAAAAGCTTTTGCTCATTTTTCATCCTTAATCGCCGCAACAATCATCGGTAAACGTGTTTTGGTACCTTTTATTGCAACACCATTAGCCGATAAAGCAAAACAAATGATGGATAAGAATTCTGAAAAATAATTAAAATATTTGTAACAGAATCTTAATATTAAATTATTATTCCTAAAGTTTTCCGGGGAAATTCCGATAACTGCAGTATAGGAACTTCAGATAAGGAAAACAACCAATGGGAATGTCCGCATCACAAGCCAGATTATTAAGCATAACATCAAGATTGACAGATAATGAGTTGCAGTCGCAACTTTTGACACAATCTAAAATGAGACTCGCTACAAAAACTCAAGCGGTAAGCGATGAATATATGGATGCCCTTTCAAAATCCAAATTAAAGATTGCAACATACGATTCTACGGGAGTCCAAACTTACATTGAACCGACAGCAAATTATCTCTATACATATGGAGAGTTGAAGAATCAATATGGGCTTGTTGATAGTGCAGGCAATTTCCTTGTTTCCGGTGATATGGCAGATAAATTTAAACGCAGCAACAATTCTTTAAGCAAATTTTTGGAATTATGTGGTTGTCAAGTAAATATAAATCATAAAATTGTAAACGATATAGAAAATGAGGAAAATTTTCAAAGTGCAATGCAAATATTATTTGATACAACAAGTTGGACAAACAGTTTGGTTGATGTATCGGATAGTTTAACTGCAGATATTTTTGAAACAAATTTTGTATCAACATCCGATAATACTCAAGCCGCACAATTCAATTTGTCTGCGTCTTTAAACGGAGAAATTATCGGGACTCAAGGTGTAAAATGGGATATTTATAATTCTGTAAAAGAACAGGTAAATAACCAAACTATAACTGATACAAAAGTGCAGAATTATGTTGATAAATTACTGGAGATAAAAAATATCATAAGGGAACAATCCCCTCAACTTGATACTAATGGAAATGTTGTAATTGATACAAATGGAGAAATCGTTTATTCCGATAAGCTCTCGGAAAATTGTAAGTCTGCAATAATGAATTGGTACAACGAAGTTTTAAGTGCCCGTTCTGAACTAAGTACTAAAAAAGGTGCAGATTATACTTGGTATGAAAATTTATACTATAGAATGAGTTCCGGATATAAAGTTATGGATTCGAGTAATTATAACAATTCCGAGTGGTTATCATACGCTCTTACCCATGGCATCGTATCTATGGAACAAGTTAAAATAACAAATAAAAATTCTACAACATATCCAGAGTTGAAAAACAGAGATTGGATTTCTGTTCAATATACGGCGTGTCAGGATTTGAAAGAGTTTGACGATGATATAGACGTGGCAAAGGCAGAAGCCCAATACACAAAGGCAATGAATGAAATTCAGGCCAAAGATAAAGATTTTGATATAAAAATTAAAAATCTTGAAACTATTCATAATGCATTAATGCAAGAATATGATGCTGTTAAACAATTAATTTCAAAAAATGTAGAGCGCTCATATAAAACTTTTAGCTCTTAGAATGAATAATTTAGTCATTTATAATTAATACTTTCTTCTGATTGGGATTACCTAACAAAGCAATGAAATTGATCACTGAAATTTCTAGAATGAAAATGTAAGTTTTGTCGGTAGATAATCTTAAAAAATAGGAGGTATATTTTTATGAAAAAGATTTTATCATTATTTGCAGTTATGACAATCTTATCAATAGGACAAGGAGCTTTTGCTTGGACATTTGATGGATTAGGAAGTTTAAATCCATTCACAAACTTTGGCAGAGGTTTTGGAAACAGTGATTGCGGTTGTGAAAAACCTAAACTTTCTAAATGTGACAGAGTACGTATGAATTACGGCAAACCTACCGGTTATGCTGCACCGGTAATTATCCAGCAGCGATATATTCCTCAGCAATCTATGCCGGTTCTTTATGAAATGCCTTACTCAAGACAAATTCATATGAACCCTTGCACGAATTGTCATCGAGCATTTTAACCTGGAAAACGGGGGCTATGGTGTTGTTATAACGGCCCCCGTTTTTCTTTATTAATTTTTGTTAAAATAGTTTTTCCTTTTGTCAAATAAATTTTTTTTGATGTTTTAAGTTTGACACAAGGAGATTTGATGCAAATTTCAAATTATCAATTCAATAGAGCAGATAAAAACAGATATTCTAACCAACAACAAAACATCACTTTTGGCAAAGGGCGCTTTCAAATTTTAGCAATATCCGATTTACATGGAGGATTGCGTTCTCTTGCAAAAACAATGAAAACAATTGAAAAACACTCTAATGAAATTTACCCAAACAGTGGAGAAAAATCTACTTTTAATTTATTTACTATGTCAGGAGATTGGTTTATAAATCAAGCTCAAAATGGATATATAACTGACCATAACCTTACCAATGGAGATATACAGTTAAAATTTTTTAAAAAGTTTATTAACCGCTTAAAATCTTTGATAATGCCTAATTCAAAATTCGATACGGTTATAACTCCGGGTAACCATGATTTTGACGGGGGCGATGAATTCTTGTTAAAAGCTGTTCACGACCTACCTTTAAAAATGGTTATTTCAAATCTGAAAAATTTTGAGGATTTTTCAGATTATGTCGGTAAAAAACTTGTCAAATCATTAGTTTTGGAAGTTCCTGACGATAAAAACCCTAAGTTAAAACACAAACTCCTAATCCTTGGTTCAACCGTACATAATATGGAATATTATAACAAGGGCCTTACTAAAAAAATGACCTTCCTGGAAAATCAAAATTGTACAGATGAAAAACTCGATGAAAGTGCATTTTTAAAAACTATAGAAGTTATAAATGAAGAAATTAATAAATTTAAATCCAAAAATCCAAATGGAGCTGTTGTTTTTCTTTCTCATCTGGGCAATAGATTTTCTGATTTAATTGCTAGTAGTACTAAAAATATTGACCTTATATTAAACGGTCATGACCACGTTCAAACTATAAATTTTGTCAACAAGATCCCAATTATCTCTCTTGGAAAGGATGGCGAGTTGCTGCGCGGAATAAAAATTAATTTTAATGATGATGGCAAATTAGATAAAACTATTGTTAACACTTTCTTAACGAGCGACACAAGTGATTTTGAAGTTAAAATGCACGATTTTATGATTGATTTAAATAGGATGTTGCATGATGATATCCGACCAATAATAAAAATAAATCAAAATCAATATGGTGTAGGTGAGTTGCATTATAACACTCAAATAAGGTATTCCAATAGTCCATATGCCAATTTTTTAACGAGTGCAATAAGAGATTCTCTGCGTAATGCCAATATTGATGTGGACACAGTCGGAATTCAATCATCAGCTATTCGTGGCGGGATTGTTAACGGTTCAACAAATTTGGATTTATTAAAAACTTTTGACGGAATAAAATTGCACATTTCGGGAATTGAGACGGCACAATTAAAAGGTTCAGATCTTGTTGATATTATTACTGAAAATATACTTGAAAATCTAAAATTGCCGGAAAGAAATACCATAATGCATTGGTCAGATATTCAAGTGAACAGAACTCTTTTTGATGAAATTTCTAAAGGTAAGTCAAAGAAAACCTTCGCAGATGCAATAAAAATCAGAAATCGTGAAACCGGCGAATTTGAACGAATTGATCCGGATAAAACTTATAAAACAGCTCTTTCTCATAAATTTATAACAAAAGATAATTTAGAAAGTTCAAAAAGAGTTCTAGATAAATTCACCCCAACGGGAATAAAAATTCAAGAAGCTTTTCAGACCTATTTAAAAGATAACAATTATACAATTGATATAACCCCGGAAATTATGGAAAGTAGAATTTTATAACAAAAAAATCTCGGTCATTTAATTATGACCGAGATTTTCTTTATTTGCATGTTTATTACTTATTCATATTTTTATAAGAATAAGCGAATCTATCGGTATACGTTGTATGTAATAGTTCATGAGCTTTATGAGAACCCGGTTTTTCAAGATATTCATCATAAAGCTTTTTAAGGTCCTTGTTATCATGAGAATTTCTGTCTTTTAGTTCTGCATCTTCCTTGTATAGACCTTGAGCACGTTCGCTCTTAATCTTAGAATTATCACAACTTATTGGTTGGCCGCCGCCATTAATACAACCACCAGGACAAGCCATAACCTCTAACAATTGAAAGTTTGCTGTTCCGTTTTTAATTTCTTGAATGGCTTTTTCGGCTTCTTTCAAGGTAGAAATTACACGAACGACAACCTTTTTGCCCTTAATATCTATTTCAACAGATTTTGATCTGTTAGAAGTTCCGCGCATTTCCTTGATGTTTACATCTGCAAGGTCTTCACCGGTTATATATTTATAAGCTGTTCTGACTGCAGCTTCCGCAACTCCGCCTGATGCCCCAAATATTGTACCGGCACCTGTGTATTCGGCATATGGACTATCCGGTTCCTCACCTTCAAGCTTATCAAAATCAATGCCTGCGGATTTTATCATTCTGCCAAGTTCTTGAGTTGTTAAAACATAATCTGTCTTTGGATGACCATCCATAACGTGTTCTGAACGTTTGCATTCAAATTTCTTTGCAGTACAAGGCATTATTGCAATAATGGAAATATCTTCACGACTACAACCTAATTGTTCCGGCAATAATTTGGCCAAAATAGGAGACTGCATAGACATTGGAGAAGAACAAGTTGATAAATGTTTTAACATATCAGGGTGTTGATCTTCAAGATATTTTACCCATGCCGGACAGCAGGAAGTGAATAACGGAAGATTTTCACCCTTTGTAACACGCTCAACAAATTCGTGAGCTTCTTCAAGTATAGTCATATCAGCACCGAAATTTGTGTCATAAATGTAATCAAATCCAATCTTTCTTAATGCGGCGTAAATCTTCTTTATAGTATTTTCACCGGGTTTTAGTCCAAACATCTCACCCAATGCAACACGTACGGAAGGGGCTATCTGAACCGCAGTTTTCTTATTTGGATTGGTAACTTCATTCCAAACATCTTCAATATCAGATTTTATAACAATAGCTCCGGTAGGACAAACAGCCGCACACTGACCGCAATTTACGCAATCAACTTGACCTAAAGGGCGGCCTGCAAGTGGTTGAACCATTGTTTTGGAGCCACGGTTAGCAAACCCAAGAACTGAGTGCCCTTGGAATTCTGTACAAGCTCTTACGCAAGCACCACATAATATACATTTGTTTGGATCTCTAACCAACGATGGCGATGATTCATCTATTTTTACGTAATCTTCCAGTTGCATCTGAGGGTAACGAATTTTCTTTATACCGTATTCCTCAGAATATTTTTGTAATTCACAAGAACCTGACTTGTCACAAGTTAAACATTCTTTATCGTGATTTGCAAGCAAAAGTTCAAGAACGGTTTTTCTGATTCGTCTGGTTCTTTCTGTATTAATTTTAACGTTGATACCTGCTTCCGGCGGCATTGTACAAGATGAATTTATAACAGTTCTTCCGTTAGGGTATTCAACTTCTACAACACACATCCTGCATGCCCCAAATTGTGTTAAGTCAGGCCGATAACAGAATGTTGGGACATTCATGCCGGCTTTTCTGATAACCTCTAGAAGGTTAGGTTCATCCGTGAATTGAACCTCTTTTCCATCTATTTTTAATGTTTTTTTATCTTCTGTCATTTCTAGTTCCTTTCTATTAAAGATAATAAGGCAATAGGGCTCTAAGGCACTAAGGCATTATTACCCTCAATTTGTTTATTGTAGTAGTTTATCAATCCATTTAATAGGGCATTTACTTTTGATATCTGAATTTCAGCAGCCTCATAAGTTTCAATATAACCAAGATTTTGTGAAATTATCATTTGCGTATCCAGCTCAGCCAAAGAACCCAAAGCAATGTCTAAAAATCTGAGGGTTTCCTTATCCGAATGTTTCACTGCACCTTCAGATATATTTGAAGGTATTGATATAACACATCTTCTTATCTGGCTAACTATACCAAATTGTTCAGATTTTGGATAGTTTGCAGTTATCTGATAAACATATGTCACCAGTTTTATCGCTTCTTTCCAAACTTCTAACTCTTTGTAGTACATTTAAACCTCTTATTGCCTTATTGCCCTATTGCCTTATTATCTTAATGCCTTATATCTTATTCTTTACCAATAGCTTTGAACGGGCAACCATTCAAGCAAGCTTCACACTTGATACATTTGTCTTGATTAATCTTATGCACTTGTTTAAGCTCACCTTCGATTGCACCAACAGGACAGGTTCTTGCACATTTGGTACATCCGCGGCAAAGTTCAGGATTTATAACAATCTTCTTCATTGCCGTACAAACACCTGCCGGACATTTTTTGTCCTTTATATGTGAAATGTATTCATCTTTAAAATATTTAAGAGTTGAAAGTACCGGATTCGGAGCTGTTTTACCAAGCCCGCAAAGGGAACCGTCTTTTACCGCAACGGCTAACTCTTCGAGTAAATCCAAATCTGACATTTCACCTTTACCTGCTACAATTTTTTCGAGAATTTTCAACATATTTTTTGTACCTTCACGACAAGGAACACATTTACCGCAGGATTCATTCTGGGTAAAGTTCATAAAGAATCGTGCAACTTCAACAATACAGGTATCTTCAGCCATAACAACAAGTCCGCCTGAACCCACCATTGCTCCTGCTTTTGTCAAATTATCGTAGTCCATTGGAATATCAAGATGTTCTTCTGTTAAACAACCGCCTGACGGACCCCCGATTTGAACAGCTTTGAATTTTTTACCGCCACGGATTCCGCCACCTATATCGAATACAATTTCTCTCAAGGTTGTTCCCATCGGAACTTCAATTAAACCGGTATTATTAACTTCACCGGTAAGTGCAAAAGTCTTTGTACCCTTAGAAGTTTCTGTACCCATTGATGCAAACCAATCTGCACCTTTAAGCATTATAACAGGTACATTAGCCAAGGTCTCAACGTTGTTAATCAAAGTTGGGCGGCCAAACAATCCCTTATTCGCCGGGAATGGTGGTTTTGGCCTTGGCATGCCGCGTTCACCCTCAATAGATGCCATAAGAGCAGTTTCTTCACCGCAAACAAAAGCGCCGGCACCCTCTTTTATATGGATTTCCAAATTAAACTCGGAACCCATTATATTCTTCCCTAAGAAATGGCGTTCCTCGGCATCTTTTATTGCCTTCCTTAAACGTTGAATTGCAAGCGGATATTCTGCTCTAACGTAGATATAAGCTTCATCCGCACCAATTGCAAATGCTGCTATAGCGATACCTTCCAACAATTTGTGAGGGTCACCTTCCATAACGGACCTATCCATGAATGCGCCGGGATCCCCTTCGTCGCCGTTACATACAACGTAAGATTTTCCGCCTCTGTTGGCAGCCGTAAATTTCCACTTTAAGCCGGTAGGGAACCCTCCGCCCCCTCTGCCGCGAAGACCTGATTTGACTATTGTATCTATAACCGCATCCGGATTATTTTCCTTTAAAACATTAGCTAACGCTTCATAACCTCTTACAGCAATTGCTTCATCAAGGCTTTCTGCATTGATGTGCCCACAGTTTGCAAGAGCAGTACGAGTTTGTTTTGCGTAGAAATTAATATCTTCACTTTTTTGAACTTTTTGGTTTGTTTTAGGATCTGTGTAAAGTAATCTTTCTACGGGTTTACCGCCCTTTATGTGGCTTTCAACAATTTCTTCCACATCTTCCGGTTTTACTTTTACGTATGCTGTGTGAGTTTGCGGAATTATAACAAGAACCCCTTGTTCGCAAAAACCGTGACAACCGGTTGGTACTATAGTTAGTTTTTCGTAATCGCCAAGAATCGAAACATTTGCACCCAATTCTTCGAATTTTTTAATAACATTAAGTGAACCGTTAGCCATGCAACCGGTACCGCAACATACCAAAACTCGAAGTCCTTGTTTCTCCACTTCGGCTTGTGCTTTTCTTTGTTCTTCTTTTATATCAATATTTAGTGTTGTCATAATTATTTGCCCTCACTCATCAATGTATCAAGTACAATTTTTACCGCATCAGATGTCATTTGCGGGTATACCTTTTCATTAATAACCACAACCGGAGCAAGTCCGCATGCTCCCAAACAACTAACTGTTTCAACGGAAAACATACCATCATCAGTTGTCATCTGACCGTCTTTTAACTTTAATCTTGATTTTATGGCATTGAGCACAGGCATAGAGCCTCTTACGTGACAAGCTGTACCGTCGCAACATTTTATTTCATATTTCCCTTTTGGTTCCAATGAAAACTGTGCATAAAAGGTTGCTACCCCATAAACTGTTGCAGGTGATAAACCCTCTATTTTTGTTCCGATATAAATGATTGCATCTTCCGGCAAATATTTAAACTCCGCTTGAACTGCTTGCAAGATTGCAATCAAGTTTGCTTTGTCATAATTGTACTGAGCCATAATGCTATCTAACTTCATGGTATCAATCTTTTGATGACTTTCCACACTCATCTTCTCTACTCCTTTTTCTGTATTAACTTAAATTAATCCTTAACAAAATTATTACATAACAAACAAAAAAAGCAAGTCATTAAGATAAAATTTTTCTAATTTTGTTGTATAATAATGTCGTAAAAAATGATAAAATATATTGCACCAATAATTTTACTTACAATATCAAACATTTTTATGACATTTGCCTGGTACGGGCATCTGAAATTTAAAAGTGCAGCTTTGTGGATCGTAATCCTCGTAAGTTGGGGAATTGCATTTTTAGAGTACTGTTTTCAAGTTCCGGCCAACAGAATAGGTCATCAGGTTTATGATGCAGCTCATTTAAAAACTATTCAAGAAGTCATTACCCTATGTGTATTTTGTTTGTTTTCTGTTTTATACTTAAAAGAGGAACTCAAATGGAATTATATCGTGGGTTTCATATTGATTGTTTTGGCAGCATTTGTTATTTTCAAAAAGTGGTAGTGTGTTTTGTTACCCCTCTTGAAATCACTTCTTGCTCGTGATATTCTTTTTATGCTTAAAAATGAGAGAAAGAAGGATAAATTTATGACAGATGTAAGAGTAAGAATTGCCCCGTCACCTAGCGGAAATTTGCATGTAGGTACTGCAAGAACCGCCTTATTTAACTATCTTTTTGCAAAAAAGAATAACGGGAAATTTATTTTAAGAATTGAAGATACTGATGCTGAACGTACAAGTCAGGAATATATTGACAATATATTTGACAGTTTAAAAGCTCTAGGTCTTAATTGGGATGAAGGTCCTGATATCGGCGGTGATTACGGACCATATACTCAATCTGAAAGGTTTGATATCTACCCTAAATATGCCCAAATCCTATTAGATAAAGGGTTTGCATATGAATGTTTCTGTACTCCGGAAGAACTTGAGGCTGAAAAACAAGAGGCCGCAAATAATAAAAAACCTTATGTTTATACAAAAAAATGTTTAAATCTCACAGAAGAAGAAAAAGCAAAACTGAGAGCACAGGGAAGAAAACCGGCAATCAGATTTAATATTGAAAAAGCTCAAAAGGCATTCCATGATACTTCAATGCTTTCATTTAACGATATGGTTAAAGGTGAATTACACGTTGACACCAATCTTCTCGGTGACTTTGTTATTATGAAATCAAACGGCTCTCCTACCTACAACTTTGCGGTTGTAGTTGATGATATGTTGATGAAAATGACCCATATAATTCGCGGAGAAGATCATATTTCAAATACGTTTAAGCAAATATTAATCTTTGAAGCCTTGGGAGCAGAAATTCCTCAATTTGGTCATTTAGGGATGATATTGGCTCCGGACAGAAGCAAACTTTCCAAACGCCATGGTGCAACCGCAGTATCTGAATTCGTTGAACACGGTTACCTTACAGATGCTTTGGTAAATTTCGTTGCCCTTTTGGGTTGGGCACCATCAGACGGTGAAGAAATAAAATCTATTGATGAAATCGCAGCAGATTTCAGAATTCACGAAATTTCATCGTCTAATTCAATCTTCGAGTACGACAAATTAAACTGGATGAACGGTCAATACATTAAAAAACTTTCTACTGAAGAATTGAAAGAAAGATTAAAACCTTATTTAACCAAGTACGATCTGTCAGAACTCACTGATGAAAATTACACAAGAATGATTGAAATTACACGTGAACCTCTGAAATTACTTTCTGATATTACAGATGCCGTTCCATATTTCTTTGGTAAAGGTGTACATATAGATGAAGAAGCTCAAACCAAAGTCCTTGACACAGAAACGGCCCAAGACGTATTAAAATCATTTATGGAACAAGCTCCAGATTGGGAATGGACAGAAGAAAATCTTCATGAAAAACTGGAAAAATTCAGAGCTGATTATAAAGAAAAAGGCGTAAAACCAAAGGTCACAATGTGGGCAATAAGAGCCGCAGTAACAGGTAGAACCTGTGGTGCTGATATGACAGCTATTCTGGCAATCTTAGGCAAGGAAGAATCTTTATCAAGAGCTAAAGCTGCAATAAAAGCAACGGTTTAAATTCCAATCAATAATTTAAGGGGCTTTTTCTGTCGCTTGACCCTGCAGTCTATTTTCTTGTGTCGACAAGCAGTAGCGTACATTTTGTACGCAAATTGAAGGCAATAAAACCCTCGTGGCAAGGATAAGGGACATTCCCCTCTTATTGCCCTATGGCCTTATGGCCTTTTATTAACTTATTCCAATCAATTATCCCGTCATTTACCCTCATTTTTCAACTGTCTTAAATCCTCGAATTCCCCACCCTGCGTGGTGGACCCACCCCCATTATATGCCCCCGGGGTCAAACCTTTATTAAGAAATTGTTACAATCCGTAACAGAATTCACCAAAAATTAGTTCAGTATTCGTTTGGATTAAAAATAAATCTTTTCACTTTTAATAAAAACACACTGCCTGACCGTATATTTATATAATTGTAAATTTTTCTTCATTAATATTGAATTTAAATTTTTATATGTTACACTGTTAGCAGTTAGTAATGCAGAAGGTCGATTTTATGACGTGTGGAAAACTGGAAATAGAAATTTTAAACACTTTTTGGTCGTTATCAAGTGTTGAGGGTGTTAATGACATTACCATTCAAGATGTTGTTGATAATATGGAACAACACGGTATTGTAAGGGCATACACTACGGTGAAAACTGTAATGGACAGGTTAGTCGCAAAATCAGTTCTTGTTCGTTACAAGAAAGGGAAGAAATTCCTTTATTCGACGACCATGTCAAAGGCAGAAATGGCCCAAGAATCTTTAAATGAAGTGGCTTACCAATTCTTCGGCGGTAATTATAGTGAAATGCAAGAGTTTATAGAAAAGTATTGCCGTAAAGACTTAGTGTGTTAGGATATGAGTTTAGAATCTGATAGGATGTCAGTTGCAAGCTTGATAAGATTTGTGCTGATCGGGGAGTTGTGTGTTAGGGAGGCAATAAAAAAGTTCCCTTGTGATGTCGATGACGAAAGCATAGATTCGGCGTATCATGCGCTTGTACATTATGAGGCTGATGAAGATATCAGGAGGCGGGATCCTTTATATAAAGAAGAACAGGATTCTTATCTTGAAATGATAGCTGATACTTTGGAGAGAGGTGAAGTTTTACCTCAAAATATCATTGCGAATTATAAAAAATATTATAAAGAAACAAGCATTCCTCATCGTCAAGATAAAGCCGGAATTTTAAAGAGCTTTTGGCGAAATTTAAATATTTGACAAAGAGTTTATGGCGTTATAAACTTGACGTATGGCAAAAACGAAGTCAAAATGGATATGCAAAGAATGTGGTTATGAATCTGCTGGATACCTGGGTAAATGCCCATCTTGTTCAGCTTGGGGCAGTTTTGTTGAAGAAACAACATTTGTAGGAAATGATAAAAATTCGGCTGCAAATGAATTTTTAAACTTAGAGAAACCCCAACTTTTAAAAAACATAACTATTGATGAAACATTTAGAATCCCATCAGGAATTTCTGAATTTGATCGTGTATTGGGAGGGGGGTTCACTCAAGGCTCGCTTATTCTTTTAGCGGGAGATCCGGGTATTGGAAAATCAACTTTAACTTTGCAAACATGCGGTGAACTTTCTAAATTCGGTAAAAAAATTCTGTACGTTTCGGCAGAAGAAAGTTCAAACCAAGTAAAATCACGAGCAGACAGATTGAAAATTAACACAGAAAATATTTATATATATCCGCAAACTAATTTGGAAAACATTAAAGTTCAAATTGAAGAACTAAATCCCGATTTCATAATTGTTGACAGTATTCAAGCAATATACTCAAATAGCGTCGAAAGTACTGCCGGCAGTGTCTCTCAAATTCGCGAATGTTGTAATACTCTAATGCATATTGCCAAGTCAAGATGTATTACAACTATTGTTATAGGACATGTCACCAAAGAAGGAAACATTGCCGGACCAAAGGTTCTGGAACATATTGTTGATACGGTAATTTATTTTGAAGGAGATAAATATAAATCTTATAGACTTTTAAGACCGATAAAAAATCGTTTTGGGAATACATCTGAAATTGGTATCTTTGAGATGATATCTGATGGTTTAAAGTGTATAACAAATCCTAACGAAATGTTTTTGGCGGAACGTTCAAAGGTTTCAACACCCGGAAGCGCTATTGTTGCAACAAACGAAGGGACTAGGCCTTTGATTGTCGAAATTCAAGCATTAGTCGGAACAACACCTTACGCCACCCCAAGACGAGTAACGAATGGCGTTGATACAAGCAGGCTTTTACAAATTCTTGCCGTTCTGGAAAAACGAGTTGGTCTGAATTTATCAAAGCAAGATGTATATGTAAATGTAACCGGCGGGATGAATATTGATGAACCAGGAGCAGATCTTGCCGTTGCAATAGCGGTAGCGACAGGAGCTAGAGATGTAGTTGTTGATGATAATACAGTAATTATCGGGGAAATCGGCTTAACGGGAGAAATTCATCCTGTTGACAACCTTGAAAAACGTATTTATGAGGCAGCAACAATTGGTTTTAAAAAGGCCATAATCCCATATGCAAATGAGGTTCCTAATATAGAAAAAGAGATTCAAATTATTCGTGTAAAACGTTTGATAGATGCAATATCAGCTTGTGTTTCAAGTAAATAATTAATGTATTAATATTCTTATACGGCTTAGGAATTGTTATGTTGCTATATTTTAAAAATATTCTTTCCCTTCATATCGGATTTGTTAACCACAAGTCCACACTTGGAGCATGCCAGAACCTCTCCCGAAGAATCTATAGGCAAAAATACATGTTCACAAGATTCTTCTTCATTCTCAACAGATTCTTTTAGTGGATCGTATTTATTTTCCCGCTCATATTTTTTATTGACAAATCGATATAGGAGTTCAAATATATACATCAGAGTCTGAAACACCCCGGCAAAAGTTCATCTAATGTTCTGATTTTTATACCTTCATCGGCTTTCGTAATTATTTGGACTTCATTTTCTCCTGAAAATTCTGCAATAACTTGTCTGCATGCGCCGCATGGTAGGCAATCTTGCATGTTTGGAGAATAAATTGATATTGCTCGAATTTCTCTTGCGCCATCTGCTATTGCAGAACCGATAGCATTCCGTTCTGCACAAATGGAGAGTCCAAAACTGGCATTTTCAAAGTTGCAGCCTTTATATTTTTTCCCATCCGAGGTTAAAACACACGCTCCTACTGCAAAATGTGAATATGGTGAATAAGAATTTTTTGATGCCTCAATTGCTTCATTCATTAATTCTTCATAGTTCATAATCTTAATCCTTATTATCCGCTCTTAAATTCTATTATATGTTTTACTTTTTAGAATCCGCTATTTGGTTTATTTATTTCTGAGAAATATAAAGTGTAAAATAGTCAATAATAAGATTTGTATCATTTTTTAAACAATCATATTACATAGAAATTCAAAATGAGTTAAAATATAAGTGTTAAGACAGTTCAGAAATTCATTATGTAAATTATTAACATAGGAATATATTATGAATAGGATTTTAACTTTTTTAGTTTTACTTGTCGTTATAGTGCCTACAGGGTTTTATATTCTTGCAAACAGTGGTTTTTCTCCGCTGGTCTTTTGTCTTTTAATGTTTGTTTTTGCAACCGTAAGTTTTATTTTTTTACAAGATGACGACGTGAATTTTGACAACAATTTATATAACCGTTGGATTACTTATTAATCTTTCTGATAAATATACCCCCATTTTATATCTTTAACTTTTCCTTTGTCATCAACAAAAGGGGCTCCAAGTGTATATTCCAACTTATCTGAAAGAGAAAACCCTCTTTCAGTAAAATGTGAAGGAGTTATTTCACATCTGGTAGCTGTAGGATACAATTCTGTTTCATCATTAATTACAATATTTGTTAGATAATGGCAGTTTACACCTATCGGAACTTTATCATCTTTTTTATAGTTTTTAAAAACTTTTGCCATTTGTTTGTTATCAACAGTGATTAAAACATCATAATCTTCTATGTTGAATTCATTTATATGTTCTAACAATCCGGTATCAATTTTATAACCGTTGAAATCAAGTAGCTTCAACTCTAATAATTCATCTAAATCATTTGCAAATATTATAACCTTACTTTTTTGCGGAATTGTGTCAACGAGATTATTTATAAATTTGCATTTTCCTGTTTTGGCAAGTGTTTCATATTGTTCTTTCGTAAACTTTACTCGATTTGGCGGTAAAGAGGTACAAGATACAATATTCCTTATTTGATGGATTGAAACTCCGGCTTTCATTGTATGTGTTATTTTAGAAATATTCCTTGCCCAAAGGTTTGTTGAAACAAGCGTAAGGTAAAACATTGCAAAAAGTATTACAAAGAATTTTCCAATCCCTCTTTTTCTATACGAATACACTAATATTGGCGCCGATAAAATCGTTAAATACATAAGAAATCTTACACTAAATGTCATATACTGAATCATTCCCGACATTACAATAAGATTCAATACCCACATATACCCGAAGAAACCCAACACAAAAGATCTTTTATCCCATTTGAATATAGGTCTGATTAGCGATACAATCCAACATGGGATTAGTACAAGAATACCAAGAACTCCCGGACCCATTAATGGTTCCAATAGGGTTTGATTTACAACATTTGCAGAGGTATATGCGCCATTATCAGTTTTGAATATAGGAAGTATATTTATCAGAGTGTCCCTAAAATGCATTACGTATTTCGTTGTATATTCACCCCACCTGAATCCGGTAAAATCAATATATAAAAACAAGTGTTTGATAAAACTTGCAGGAATGGCTTTTATGCCGTCGTTATTTTGGTGGGGTAGTAAAAATTCTTTCGGGCCTGCAATATTTCCGCATGCAAGAAAATTTAAGACATAATTATAGGCAGAAAAAATAATAAATCCTATTGCCCCATAACCCAAAAATCTCAATAAAGGTCTGTAAAATTCTCTTTTTCCGCGATAGTACAAACTAAGGAGTACCATGCCTATAGCAACTGATGGAATCGCAAAAAAGGCGGTTGTTTTTACTCCAATAGCTATTGCATAAGACAATGCCGACATTGCAATAGGAATTTCTTTCCGGTCCTTAATGCCTTGCCAAAACATTACAATAGATGATGCAACAAGTCCCGCCACAATGATATCGGTCTCTGTTCCTGAAGCTTGTACAATTACAAAGGCGAGGGAAGATAAAATAAAGATAACCCACAGTTTCTTACGCATAGAATACTTTAGAAGATCTAAAACCTTATACACAGATATTATTGATAATATATAGCCAAAGAAAGCCGGGAATGATAGGAATAACTCTTTTTTTAGAAACACGAGTATCCATGCATATAAAAGTTCTGAGTTTATTGGCATATATAAGTTTCTGTTATCTGCAATCGGAAAATGTAAAATATTATGGTTACTAATCCAATACATACTTCTTAAAACGTGGTATGCAGAAGCATCGGGATTTGCAACAGGCATCGTTACGCACAAAAATAACGCGCTCAGTATAAATACCAAAAAACCGATTCCTAAAATTATTAAAGATTTATCTTTTTTTAACGCACCTAAAACTCTTTTAAAAAAAGGTCTGTAATTAAGTTTCCATAAAGGTTTGCCAAAATTTTTCCAAATAATCAGGCTTATAAGGAATAATATTACATTCATTCCAAGTATTCCGACTTCTCCAATTGCAGAAAATAATGACAAAAATTCCATTGTGAAAATTATGTTCGCAAAAGACAAGACAAAAAGATAAATCAATCCAAGGATATTGTTTTCTTTATTAAGAATTCCAACAAGCAAATATGATGTTAAAAATACCAAACAAAAAGATATAAAAAATAATCCCATAACCTCTCCTCGTTAAATAATAGGCTGCGGACATAGTGTTATCTATACATCCGGCAATGTGCCTTTTACGTCAGCAACAACATCGGAATTAAGTTCAAATACGTCATGGAGAGCTTGAACAGCTCTTTTGGCATCTTCTTTGTTAACCAAACAGCTTATTTTAATTTCACTTGTAGAGATCATCTTGATATTAATTCCCTGCTTGGCGAATGTCTCGAACATTTTTGATGCGATACCCGGTCTGTCAATCATACCCGCACCAACAATTGAAACTTTTGCAATATCCGTATCAACCTCAACTTCGTCACTGTTTAGCTCTGTCTTCAATTCATCAAGGGTTTCAAGAGTCTTATCTAAGTCACAACCATTGACAGTAAAAGCAATATCGTTGGTATTTGAAATTTTTCTTGCATATGATTGGATAATCATATCTACTGAAATCTTTTTATCAGCCAAGCAAGAAAATATCTTTGCGGCAACACCCGGTCTGTCCGGTACGTTACAAACAACGATTCTGGCCTGTGATAGGTCTGCGGCAACACCTGTAACCGGTTTATAAATTTCCATTTTTTCAACTCCTGTGATTAAAGTACCTAAATTATTGAGATTGAAACTACTTCTTACTCGCATTTGAACATTAGAATGTTTAGCTGTTTCAACACTTCTTGGATGAAGAACATTTGCTCCGGCATGTGCAAGTTCAAGCATTTCATCATACGAAATTTCTTCAAGCCTTGAGGCTTTCGGAACAATTCTTGGATCAGTTGTATAAACACCCTCAACATCAGTATAAATATCACATCTTGTTGCATTTAGGGCTGCAGCAAGGGCAACGGCTGATGTATCCGAACCTCCTCTGCCGAGTGTCGTTATTTCGTAATCTTCTGTCATTCCCTGAAAGCCTGCAACAACAACTATTTTTCCTTGTGCAAGTTGTGATTTTATTTTATCTGTTTTTATGTCTGTAATCCTTGCTTTAGAATGAATATTTTCTGTATAAATTCCAGCTTGGATGGCATTATAACTAATCGCATCGTAGCCTTGGGATTGGATTGCCATTGCAAGGAGAGCAATAGAGACGCCTTCCCCAGTTGATAAGAGCATATCCATTTCCCGTTCCGAAGGCGTTGTTGTTAAGTCTTTTGCCATTTTTACAAGGTAATCTGTCGTATGGCCCATTGCAGAAACTACAACAACTACATCATTTCCGTTTTCTTTTTCTCTGATTACGATTTTAGCAACATTCTTTATTTTATCTGTATCGGCAACTGATGTTCCGCCGAATTTTTGTACAATTATTCTATTCAATTTAAGTCTCTTTCAGAGTATATCTTTCTCAATTCTTCAAGTTCATTATACCATTTGAACTTTTCAGGGTCTGTAATTTTATTCGCAATTTCCATTGCTTCCTTTATATTATATTCACAAACATTATCTTTTACAAGTATATAACAAGTGTGAAACATTAGATTCAAAACATCAACGTTATCAGGAAAGATTTTTAATGCTTTTCTTAGTTTCCTCTGGGCATCTGACGGATCATTAATTGAAAGCAGATGATTTGCAAATTCAATATGTGTATTTAAAAACAGAGGATTGTCTTCAATAGAAGATTCAAAATATTCTTTTGTCTTTAAAGGATTTGAGAGCTTTTCATAACATAATGCAATAAAGAAATCTATTATAAATTTTTGTTCAAAGTTTTCTTTTAATTTTCTAAAACTTTCAAGAGCTTGGTTAACGTTATCATTTTTGTAATTTTCAACTGCTGTTTTAAACCTTAAAGCCAAATTTTCTCTATTTAATGAAGTGAGTTTTTCCGTGAGCAGTGGTACATATTGTGAATTTTCCAATATCAAGTTTGCAATCAAAAGTTTTGATGTAATATTTTCACTGTTTAAATTATTTTCATAGGCTTTTAAAAGCGATAGTTTTGAATCCTTAAATTGTCCCATATTAAATAAAGCCAATCCGTAATTTTCATTCAAATTGTCTCCGGAAAGGTCGTTTTCAACAGCTTTTTCATAGTACATTTTACAATTTTTTATATCTCTTTGTATAGAATATATTTTTATTAATAAAATATATGCAGGCAATATTTTGGGATTGAATTCTATTGATTTTTTAGCGTTGAAGATTGCATCGTTGTAATTCCCTTTTAAAAATTTAATATTTGCGTATTCATAGTAATTGATGTCGTTAGGTCCCATTGATACCAAAAATTTCAATTTAGATTCAGCAAGGTCCAACATTCCTATTTTAGATTCGCATATAGCAGAGAAAAACAGGGCGGAAGAATTATACCTGTTAAGTTTTATTGCCTCAACAAACTTGTTTCTTGCCTCTTGGTAATTCTTCATCTTCATATAACCCAAACCCCAGCCTGTATATATATCGGTATTTAAGGGGGTTATCTTATTTGCATTCTCATAAGCCTTGATTGATTTTTCAAAATTCCCTTCATTTAAAAATGCGGTACCTAAAAATTTCCAAATATCCTTATCTTCAGGGTTCAAATCAGCAGAATGCTGGTACATTTCTATAGACTTTTTAAATTGTTTTTTCCTGTCATAAATTATACCTAAGTATTTGTAGGCCAAAGATTCCTCTTTGGCTAATGAAAATGAAGCTTCAAGGATTTTTTCTGCTTCATCAAGCTTATTTTCTTCAATTAGTTTTTTTGCCCGATTTACTAACGCAATTGCCGGCATTGCCGTTATCCCTGAATCCTTTTTGTATTCAGTAACGTCATCGTCAAGTTTATTTATTTTTTTTAACCAATCAAACAATCCGCTACCTCTCTAAAAGCCCCGTCGCCGCCACAATTTTTAGTTATTTGAATCCCGTAAACATTCTTTATTTTATCAACAGCTCCGGGAACTGTTAACTTGTATTTTGCGAAATCTAAGCATTCCAAGTCGTTAACATCATCTCCTATATAAAGATATTCTTCTTGAGTCAGATTATATTTTTTAATGATAGATTTTAGAACATCAATTTTTATCCTGACATTCTGGTGAATCTCAATAATATTAAAAGTTTTAGATAGTTTTTCAATTGCGGAATTCTTTTCTCCGGAAATGATGGCAATTTCGTAACCATTTTTTTTTAAAAGAGAAAATGCCATTATATCTTTGAAATTTAATTTGCGACTCATTGTGAAGTCTTCATTTATATAAACGCAATTATCTGTAATGACCCCGTCAAAGTCAGTTATAATCATTTTTATTGTTGATGGTAATGTTATTGCCATGTACAAATCTCTCCTGTTATGCTATGATTATAGCATAATATAAAATTTAAGAAAAAAGGTTACAATATGTTATGGTATCTTGTTAATTTATCAATAATAGTTATATTTATATTGCTCTACATAATTTCGCGCCAAACAAATAAGCGTTGGTCAAAAATTAATGATTATTTAGGGCAAGTGACAAATACTATTAATTCAGTACGTTACGGAAATCTTACGGCACAAATCAACGAACTTGGACATCCCTCATATCAAAATGTAACAGAAAGCATTAACCGCATGGTTGAAACTTTAAAAGATAGGGAGCAAATGGTTGTAGAGTATCAGACGGAATTGATGAAACAAAATAAACTTTTGGAAAGTGTTATAAATTCACTTTCTGATGGAATTCTTATTGTAAACGATAAATTCAATATCCTGCGTGCAACTCCAAAAGTAATAGATTGGTTCGGAACAAAAGGAAAAGATATTTTAGGTAAAAATGTCAATGAATTTATTCAATTACCGGATAATATTACCGTTGACAAAGCTGTTAATCAAGATATTTTTATTATGTCAACCCCCACTAATAATTTTGTATTGAATTCAATCCGCCTTAATCTGGATGAGAAAAAACGCTATGTTCTGTTAATAAAAGACGTCACAAACGAGCGTGAAATAGAAACACTTAAAGAGGATTTTGTTGCAACACTCACCCATGATTTAAAGGTCCCTATTGTTGCCGAAGCAAATATGTTGGAGTTCTTCTTAAATGGTACTTTTGGAGCTATTAGTGAAAAACAATACACGGCTCTAACTAATATGAAAAAATCTAACAAAGAATTGGTTGAACTTGTTCAGATTATTCTTGATACATACAAAATTAATAAAGCGGGCATAACACTTGAAAAAGAAAGCTTTGAATTAAATAAATTTGTAAAAGATACAATTGACGAAGTGCAACCAATAGCAGAAAACTCGGGGCTTGTAATTAATTTTATTCCGAATATAGAAGAAATTTCTATAACTGCTGATATGATGCAGCTTGAACGGGTTGTTAAAAATTTGATTTCGAATGCTATTTCTCATAGTAATACAAAGGAAAAAATTGATGTTGAAACTAATATTGACAAAAATAATATAAAGATTTCTGTAATTGATTATGGTCAAGGAATTTCTAAAGATGAAATCAAACTTATTTTTAACAAATATTATTCTGCCGCAAATAAATTTCGTAAGATAGGAACAGGATTGGGATTATACCTTTCTCAACAAATAGTTAAGGCCCACGGTGGAGAGATTACTGTTAACAGCAAAGAAAATGTAAGAACTGAATTTTGTGTAAAAATTCCAATAAATTGATAAAGTATAAAATATAATTGGGAGGTAAGATCATGACATACTTAAGAAACGACGGCAGAAAAGTTGATGAATTGAGACCTATAACTTTCACAAAAAATTTCACCAGAAATGCTCTTGGATCTGTGCTTGTGGAATTTGGAAATACAAAGGTTATTACCACTGCTTCCGTAGAACATTCAAAACCCAAATGGATGGAAAAAGAAGATACAAGAGGCTGGCTTACGGCGGAATATTCGCTTTTGCCATCTTCAACTTCGACCAGATGTACCAGAGAACGCGCAAAAGTTTCCGGCAGAACCCATGAGATACAACGATTGATAGGCAGAAGCTTAAGGGCATGTTTAGACTTGACAAAAATGCCCGATTTAACCATAACGATAGATGCTGATGTAATTCAAGCAGATGGAGGAACAAGGACTGCGAGTATCTGCGGAGGTTTTGTGGCACTGCAAATCGCTGTAGAAAAACTCATAAAAGAAGGCACCCTTACAGAAAATCCCATTGTTGAACCCATAGCTGCAATTTCTGCAGGGATTGTAGACGGACAAGTTATGGTAGATTTAAACTATCAGGAAGATTCTTCTGCTCAAGTCGATAGTAACGTTGTTTTAACAAAGAGTGGAAAAATTATTGAATTTCAGACAACGGCAGAAGGTGCGCCTTACGAAGAAGAAAAATTGATTCAAATTTTTAAATTAACTAAACAAAGTATTGAAAAAATTATTAGGATGTATTAATCTGCTGTTATACTTAGTAAAGGTACAAGTATATATAAAAGGAGAAAGATTTATGAAAAAATTAGTATTAGCCGTAATGGTTTTAGCGTTGACAACATCAACATCATTAGCAGCATTTTCTCTTACTAATGCAGCTAATAAAGTTAATTCAAGTGTAACTAATGCAGCAAACAAAGTTAACAAAAGTGTCAATAATGCAACGTCAAGAGTTCAAAAAGCTCAAGATGATGCTAACGCTAAAATAGAAAAACAACAAAGAGAAGCTGCTAAAAAACAAAAAGCAAGAGAAGAAAAATTAGCAAAAGAAAGAGCAAAATTGGAAGCCCAAAAGAAAGCTCAACAAGATGCTATAAACAACACAAAAAACACAATTGAACAAGAAAAAAGTTTCTGGAAAAGTTTATTTTCAAGAGCTGAATAGTTAAAGTTATATCGAAAGTAAGCAGCAAGGACATCGCACAGTGTGTGTTCTTGCTGTTTTTTATTCATAATCCCACATGTATATTTGTCCGCAATATCTGCAAACAGCATGTTCATTCATAAACTGCAAATCAGGTGTGAATGTATAACCGTCTACTGATATTTCTATCTCACCCTTTTTGTTGTATCTTTGCTCAAAAACTTTTTCGCCTTTGTATTCAGGAGAAAACATTAATTCAAACTTATCTTTAGACTTACAATTTTTACAAACAAACATTAATATTCATCATCCTCCAGTCTTGCGCGTCTAATGATTTCCGGATCGATCTTTCTTGTTTCAATTTTAAATGAAGGAGTCTTTGTAATTTTTTTAGAAGGAGTTTTGGTGATACGTTTTTTCTTTTTTACGGGTTTTTGTTTTAAATCTTCAAATCCTCCGTTCAAGTTTTCGTATCTCAAAGTCCAACAAATACTTCTCAATGGCAAAGTGAATCCTATTGCCAAAAATGCTGCCACTTGTGAGGTGAGTATTTTTGCAATATCTACCGCTGTTATGGTATAGCCAAAACTGGTGGTTATCATGTTCATTTGTTCTAAAGGCAGATTAGAACTCCAAATCGCAAATATTTCGGTTAACAATTTTGTCAAATTGGAAAAATCAAATAATACAGTCACTCCTAAAGGCATTATATAAAAAGTTAATAGTCCGAGAATTAGCATCAAGATGAAGTTACCAACAAAGTGTCCTTTTGAAAGTTCAAAACTTTTTTGGAAAATCTCAGCAGGGGAAAGCCTACTTTCAAATGTAAAGACCTGAAAAATCATAACAAAATAAACTAAAAATATCCAAAGCAAGAAAAATATTGGTATTGCTGCCACAATAGTGTATATTCCAAACAAAATCCATAGGGCAATATATTTGGCAATTTTTGAATATGCTACATCGTTATGAGCCTTGAAATCGTAGACTTTTCCGGTAATAACCGCGGCTTGGGCCATAGAATTCAATGCTGAATACGCGATTATATAATCCCATAAAGCCTTGGTCACAATAAACAATCCCGGTAAAGTTAAAATAACAATACTGAACGCAATAGTTGAAAAATTGTCCATTAAAGGGTACTTTTCTATTATATAAGGAAGATTTGAGCTAAAACCAAAAACGAGCAAAAATGTTAAAAATAATCCAAGAATCTGCCCCAATACAGGAAATGCCATATACCCTATAAATTGCCTAAAATTCATAAGATAAATTCCAAACCCTTCGAAAAATATATTCAAAATATTCTTTTTAATTTTAACTTCTTTTTCCACGCGGACTCCGATTTTCATAAATTCAAATTAATATTTCTTAACAATACTAATTTTTACTAGCAATTTTTTTTATAAACGAGACTTATAATAAATATAAAGCTCTCTCTTCTTATTTAAACGGATAGGCCTTGAATACAAACAAGGTCTTTTTTTTATTCTATTTTGTTGGAGCTTTGTCCAACAGTTTTCTAATTCTAAGATACCTGTCCAGTTCATTTGACATATTAGATATATCTTGATAAGTAGCAGGATTAACAATCTGTCTGTTGTCGTACTTAGGGTCAATAATCATTACTGTCGGGAACCCCGTAAGCATTACAGAATCTACAAGGCCTTTATAGGCGGGGTCTTCAACGTCAATCATAACTATACTGTATCTTGTCGAATACAGCGTGTTTATTATTGCAAACTTTGGCATAAACTTTAGGCAATAACCGCACCAGTCTGCATAAAAGAGAACCAGCATCGGCTTGTCAGAAACTATTGCCTTATTAAAAGAAATTCCGATTTTGTAGTCAGAAGGCCTCACATGCTTTTTGGTTGTAATCCCGCCGGCAAACGAAAATCCTATAAATGATGTTATAATGAGTATTAAAAATATTCCAAAAGTTACAAATAATTTCTTTTTCATAAATACATTCCCCTTTAGTTTAATCATACCTTCAAAATACATTTATTACAAGTAGGGTAACCGAAATTTATACAAGTATAAACAAAATGACCTGTCTGTTTCTTATTCCTATTGCCTTTTTTCACAAGGGGTTGACAAAAATCGAAAAATAGTAAATAATGAGGATGTTGTGAGCAAGAATATTCGGAGGATTGGAAGTATGACAGAAGATAGCA
>CADBQW010000098.1 GCA_902796925.1 uncultured bacterium
CAAAAATAATTCAGAAAAATATGAGTACCTGATAAAAAACGATCCGAATAATTCTTGGATAACGGAATTTAAAAATACAAAGGAGTACAAATTATTGTATGAATAAGATTTTTGTAAAAACTAGTAATGTCAAAAACTTCATCGGACTTGTTGAAAACTTGATTAACAAACCGAAAAATATCCCAAAAATGGGGCTTGTATATGGCGAGCCCGGACTTGGGAAATCACAGACTGCTTTATGGCTTGCGTGTAAATATGACGGAATTTATCTTCGGGCATCAAACCTTATGACGGGCAGATGGCTGCTTGAAGAAATGGTTAAAGAGCTTGACGAGATTCCAAGATTTTTGACCTCGGATAATTTTAATATCGTTGTAAAAAAGCTGAAAAATAACCCGCAAGTGATTTTTATTGATGAAATTGATTATTTAATGAATAACTACAAAACCATTGAAACCCTGCGTGATATCCACGATGAAACCAGATGCCCAATAATTTTTATCGGAATGTGTTTAGCACATAGGAAGCTTGAAAGATATAAACATTTGTATGACAGGTTTTCGGAGATTTTAAAATTTGAGGTATTTACTCCAAATGATATAAATCAGATTATAACTCAATTATCTGAAGTTCCGTTTACTCCTGAAGCAATTGAATATATCCATACAAAATACAACCGATTCCGGCAAATTGTTCAGCTTGTAAATCAGGTTGAAACAATTACTAAAGATAATAATTTTACTGAAATAACAAAAGATATTATGGAGCAGATTATATGAACATTGAAAAATTAGCAAAACACCTGAAAGAATTTACTATAGATGAAATAGAGATGATTGCAGAATGTGATTGTAAAGCAGAAATTGAACGGCTTTTGAATGAGGGTAAATTGGTATTTGAACAAGGAATATACAAAATCCCGGAAGAAAAGCCGATTAACAATTTTGAATTATTTGTAATTCCAAAAAATAAAATTACTCCTGTAAAAATTGAAGATGCCGTTGCTTATTTCTTAAAAAATTACGTTAAGAAATATTGTAAATTTGAAACATATAGAAATTATCGCTCTATTTTTAACTTTAACATTTTACCTTATTTAAAGGGAAAATTCCTGAATAATATCGGAACAGAAGAGATTAAATCTGTTTATAATGCCTGTAAAATTAGAGGTTTAAAACCACGCAGAATAAAAAATACAATGGCATTGTTAAATCAGCTAATAAAATATTATCAAAATTTTGGTGTTATTGATAAAACGTGCAATTTTCAGGTTAAAAGATTAACAGACAAAAACAAATTTAATATTAACAGAATTATTTTTGAGGTATAACTATGACAAAATTCAACCAACAGACACAAGCCGAACATATGTATATCTACGATAAAAAATCTCTGGCGGAGATTGGGATGCAACTGGGACTTTCCCGCAGAATTTTATTCTATTGGAAAAAGGAATACAACTGGGATAAAAAACGGTTTGATGCTGAACACAACAAAGACCGCTTTAGTGAAGAACTTTTGGAGTTTGCAAGAAAAATTATGAATAAGATTTCTGCGGACATTGATAATAATCAAAAAACTCCACCTCCAGAAATGTATTCATTGATAAATATTCTTAAAAACATTCCGCTTGTAAAACAATATACAGAGTCTCTGAAACCTGAACAAAAGCCTGAAAAGAAAGGTTTAACTCCGGAATTTATAAGACAAATTGAAAGAGATATTTTGGGAATGGAATAATTCTTCTAACATCCTCTTCTGGAAGATTCATATATAGTTTGCGAGTTCAAATGATTTTTTTCTGCCTTTTTTATAGCTGTTTTTATATTATTCATCAGGTTTGAAACATCTGAAAATAGTTTATCTGTTGGCAAAGAGAGGTTATATTTTGATAAGCTGCCATATGTTTTATGAGAAAAACTTACTGTGTCCAACCCGCTATTTAATACAATATCAGTATTAAAATTATTTTCTAAATCAGATATAAATTCACTTTCTTCAATCTTTTTTGTTATCTCATTTAGTTTCTTTATATTCTTAGCAGAAACTGTTCCGTCAATTTTTAATCCACTAAATGATATCTGTTGTATGGGATTTGTACGCATATATTTATCTCCGTTTTCGCCAAAATAATAACAAAAAGTCTTTTAATTTACTAATAAAATTACAAAAATTTGTTTATTAAAAATTGTAAAATTTTAAAATTTTGGTATAAATTTTATAATTTTTCAACAATTTCTGCAAAAAATAAAACTTTTATAAATAAATTTTAAAAAAATTAGAAAATTATAAACAAAAACTTATAAAAATATGAATAAAAAGAAAAACTTTAGAAAACTTCATATTTCTCTAAAATTGACCACATTCTAAGGCGGTATAATAATTAAAGTATGTGTAGAATCGGTTCGATTAAGTCAAAAAACTATAAACATTTTTCATTAGCCTTAAAATTAATGCGTTCGCAGCAAAAAGGACACGATAATTCTGGTTTTGCTCTTGTTGCACAGGATTTAGGCGGAATTTTTGAAAATTATAAAAACCTTCCTATTTTATCTATGGCTGTAACTGATGAAGGTATGAAATATGCTGAAGACCTGCTTCACCAAATAGGATTTGTTAGAGTTTTTCAGTATACTCCTGAAGTCTATCCGGATAAATCTCTAAAAATTGAAACTATGCCAAACTACGTTTTTGAGGTTTTTCAGTATCCCAAAAACTATAAAACAGCCTCGAGAGAAGAAAAAGAAGATTTACTTTTAGATACACGATTAAAGCTCAGAAGTTATTTAGAGAAAAATGAAGAAGGTTATGTTTATTCGTTCTGGGAAGATGTAATTTCCTTAAAAGAAATAGGCGACCCTAATGACATTGGTAAATATTTTAACCTCTTGAGTGAAGATGTTAATTTAAGAGCAAAAATAATAACAGCTCAATGCAGACAAAATACAAACTATGATATTGTCCGCTATGCTGCACACCCGTTCTTTTTACAGGGGTATACAACCTTGACTAACGGTGAAAATACCTTTTATGAAAAGAATAAATTAATGCAGCAGAAGCTACACAGAGGATACATTGGCTTTGAAAGCGATTCTCAATGTTTCTTATACACACTTCACTATGTTCATAAAATTCTTAAATGGCCACTAAAATATTACAAACACGTTCTAACTCCACTTCCTTTTGAAGAAATGGAAAAAAGGGATAATAAAAATGTGTTGGAGAGAATTAAATCTTCATTATCAAATTTGGAGATTAACGGTCCAAATACCACAATAGGTGTTCTTCCTGATGGGACAATGTTTAATGTTATCGATTCAAAGAAATTAAGACCGACAGTCGTCTGTAAGGGCAAATATGATGATGACGATATGGTAATTATGACATCCGAGGTTTGCGGAGCAAATGAACTTTTGCCAAATAGAGACATCTCTAAAGACATCTATACAAACGAAAGGGAGCTTGTTGTAGTGGATAACGACTTAAATATTCAAAGGATAAGCCAATGACAACCGTAAACATAAACAGTATTTCAAAAGATGACCTGCCTTGGATAGTGGAGTATGACAGCGAAAAATGTATGCTCTGCGGTCATTGTGTTGCGGCTTGCTCTTTTGATGCAATTAAAGTTGATGTACAAAAAAGAAAAAAAGTCAGGGCAATCTCAAACGAAGAAGGTTTCCAAATTGATGAAGACCAAAAAGCAATTCCGGTTATAAGACAGGTGATTGATGCCAAAAACTTCTGCAGAGGTTGCGGAATCTGCACAAAAGTTTGCCCGAATGGCGCTATAAAAGTTACCAGAAACAGAACCGAGATTTTTGGAACAAGATACAGAGCCAAAACTTCAGAGTCAGTAAAACGTGGCGGAAGAAGTAATTTACATACTGAAGGCAGAACCTTAGATAAAATAAAAGTTGGCAGAATCTCACAAATGACAGACCCGTCTCTTGATGCTCTTCGTCATACATTTGATTTGAGAACAAATCTAGGCAGAGTTGTAAGTCCTGACGACCTCGATTTTGAAATTCAAAATGGTGAACTAGAGGAAAAAGAAAATAAGAATCTTCCTGTAAACACATCTATTTACCCAATTATGTTTTCGGATATGTCCATCGGCGCACTATCTCCGAGAATGTGGGAAGCAATAGCAATTGCGACTGCTTACCTTAACGAAGTAAAGAATATTCCTATAAGAATGGCAACAGGTGAAGGTGGTGTTCCCGATAAACTTTTGAGGTCAAAATATTTAAAATATATGATACTTCAAATTGCCTCAGGTCATTTTGGCTGGAACAGAATAATTAACTCAATGCCTTATATGCAGGAAGACCCTGCAGGTATCCTGATTAAAATCGGGCAAGGTGCTAAACCGGGTGATGGCGGACTTTTGATGGCTGAGAAAAATGTAAAACTTATTCAGGAAATCAGAGGTGTTCCAAAAGCTGACTTGCTTTCTCCACCTAACCATCAGGGCTTATATTCTATTGAAGAAAGTGTTCAGAAGATGTTTTTATCTATGAACTGCGCTTTCAAGTTTAAAGTTCCTGTTGCGATAAAAGTTGCTGCATCCTCAACAAGTGTAAATGTATATAATAACTTACTCAGAGACCCATATAACATTGTCGGCGGATTCTTTATAGATGGGCTTCAGGGCGGAACAGGTGCGGCTCATGAGATTTCTCTTAACCATACGGGACACCCGATTGTATCAAAACTCAGAGATTGTTATCTGGCAGCAGTTCATCAGGGCAAACAGGGACAAATCCCAATTTTTGCCGGAGGCGGAATCGGTATGAACGGAAACCTTGCCGCAGACACATTCAAAATGATTTGTTTGGGTGCAAGTGGAGTATTTATAGGTAAACTTATTCTACAAATAGCAGGATGCGTAGGTAACGATTTTGGTAAGTGTAACGGCTGTAACACCGGCAGATGCCCGATAGGAATAACAACACAAAATCCTAAACTTATGCAAAGACTTGATGTTGATAGAGTTGCAGAAAACATTGTTAACTATATTTGTGCGACTGATATTGAACTTAAGAAACTTCTTGCACCGGTAGGAAACTCAACCCTGCCAATCGGCCGAAGCGATGCGCTTGTTTGCGTAGACAGAAATGTTTCAGAAAGGTTAAAAATTCAATATGTGTGCTAAAAAGATAATAAATACAATTGAAAATGACAAAAGAACATCTACGCAAAATTTGATGCAAGAAATTTGGAATGCAATTGATGAAGGCTGTACAGATTTTGAGATAAACGCCTGTGGTCAGCATAATATAGGTGGTTCTGTCTGGTCAAAAGACGGCAAAGATTTAAATTTTTATCTGACAAATCCCGGTCAACGTGTAGGTGCTATGGGAGCAAAAGGTACAAACATATACGTTGAAGGCTCTGCTCCTGCTGATACCGGCTGGTTAAACAGTGGTGCCAAAATTGTTGTTAATGGTGATAGTGGTGATACAACGGGACACTGTGCCGCATCTGGGAAAATTTATATTGGCGGAAATGTTGGTACTCGCTCAGGTGCTTTGATGAAAAAAGACCCGAAATTTGAAGATCCGGAACTCTGGGTTTTAGGCTCAACGGGTTCTTTTTCTTTTGAGTTTATGGGCGGAGGTATTGCTGTTATCTGCGGTTTAGGATGTGAAAATGAGCCTTCTGTATTAGGTGACAGAGCTTGTGTCGGTATGGTTGGCGGTATTGTTTATGTTCGCGGAAGCATAAGAAACCTGTCTGATGATGTTTTTCTGCTAGACCTTGATGAAAATGATATAGATTTTCTGAAATCAGGATTAAAAACATATCTCGCGGAGATAAAAAGAGAAGATTTGTTTGAAATATTATCTGATTTTTCTGCTACTAATTCTTCACCCTCATTTACCCCTACCCCTGCTCGCTGGCATAAAATTGTTGCCAAGACTTATGAAGAAAGACAAAAGCAGAATA
>CADBQW010000099.1 GCA_902796925.1 uncultured bacterium
AAAAGTAATGCTATAAGTATATTGGGAAAACCTAAAACCGCACCTAATCCGGCCGCAATATAGGTATCACCTTCCCCAAAGGCACGAGTTCCGGCAACAAGATGTCCCAGACGAGCAAATATCTCCATAATTACTGCCCCTGCAATCGCTCCTATTACTGACAACGTAAAATAATTATTCAATACTAAATTCCAATCAAAATGGAGAGAATCTATCTTATGCAGTCCAAATAAAGTTGCTATTAAAAGTATTAAGGAATACAAGAGTCCAATACTTATCAAAGAAATTGTATGTATATCAAAAACGACCTTTTCTTTAATATCAGTCATTGCAATTACAATCAAAAGTGCCGATACTATCCACAAATATAGTGTCATTATTGACAAGCCAAATTTCATTATTATTAGAGTATAAATAATTCCGGTAAAAAGCTCTACAATCGGATATTGTATACTAATCGGTTCCTTACAAAATGCACATTTTCCCTTAAGGAAAATGTATGATAAAATAGGAATATTATGCCACCATTTTAAAGGTGTTTGACATTTCGGGCACTTTGATGCCGGAAATACTATTGATTCTTCGGACAAACTTCTAAGTATAACGACATTCAAAAAACTACCGATACAAACTCCTACTACAAAAGTGAAAATTAAAATTGCTATAATTAATGACATTTTTTACTCCTTGATTTTTTATAATTAGATAACTAAATAAGGTGACAAGTTCAATTTTTTGTTTAATTATTGAATTCAACCTCCCATCTGATTTTCTTAGCTTTTTACGATGATTTCATATAAACGATTTAATGCTTTTTTGAGTTTTCTTGAAACTTGCATTTGTGACATGTTTAGTTTTTCAGAAACCTCCCTTTGATTAAAATCCTGGAAAAAACACAAGTCAATTATCGTTCTCAAGTCTTTTGGCAATTTTGAAATGGCCTCTTTTAGCATTATTTTATCTTCATAAGATTTTAAAAATTCCTGATAATCTTCAGAAGGAATTTTGTCTATTAGTGTAATTTCTTCATCATCAGATGGGAATTTTTGATCCAGTGAAACTGATGTTTTTAAATAATCAATATCAATAACTTTGTTTAATTTATCAGAAGTTATTCCCATTTCTTCCGCAATCTGCTCTCGTGACGGATCGTGAACCCCTTGGGAATTTAGTTTTTTAATAGCCTTTCCGGCTTTATAAAACAATTCCCTAACATCACGAGGAGCCTTTATTAAAGAACCTTTATCCCTAAGGTAATGGCGGATTTCACCTTTTATAAAATAGATAACATAGGTTTGAAATTTTGTATTTTTACTTGTATTAAAGAAGTTTATGGCCTTAATCAGACCTATTGAACCAACCTGAACAAGATCTTCATATGAAAGTCCCATCGTGTTAGCATTTATTGATGAAGCTATCTTCTTTACAAGCGGAAGACTTTTCTCAACAATTGAGAAATATAAAATTCTTTGACGTTTTATATCTGAACAGTTTTTATATTCAAAAACCAAATTCTCGATTTCATCTTTTCTTTTCTGGGTATTATTGTCCATATTATCTCCAACAGTATTATAACATGAGTACTTTATATTTGAAAATTAGTTTAAAAATATTAATATTTTAAAAATTTAAACCGATTTATGGTACAATTTTCTCATAACTAATTTAGGGAGAAAACTTATGATTACAATTAAGGATGTAGAACACGTTGCAAAACTCGCAAGACTGGAATTAACCGAAGATGAAAAAGAACTTTATACCAAACAGCTTGGTGACGTTTTGAAATATGTTGATCAGATGAATGAAGTCGATACCTCAAATGTAAAACCAATGTGCCAAGTTATTGATTTTGTAAATGTAACCAGAGAAGATGAAGTTGTTCATGATATTTCAAGAGAAGAATTAATGGCAAATGCACCTTATGAGGAAAACGGATTCTTTAAAGTTCCAAAAATAAATTAAAATATATTGTTTGAAAGTGACAAATTAGATAAAAAGGGGTTAGTATTGTTATGACAAAATATATCTTTATAACGGGAGGGGTAGTTAGTTCACTGGGTAAAGGAATCGTAGCGGCATCGTTAGGAAAACTTTTACGTGCTCGCGGTTTCTCCGTCACTAATCAAAAATTTGACCCTTACATTAACGTTGACCCCGGAACAATGAGTCCTTTTCAGCATGGTGAAGTTTTTGTAACAGATGACGGAGCCGAAACTGATTTGGATTTGGGACACTATGAGAGATTCACAGGTTCGAAACTCGGTCATATAAATAATGTTACTTCGGGCAGTGTTTATCAAACTGTTATAAATAAAGAACGCCACGGGGACTATTTGGGCGCAACCGTTCAGGTTATCCCGCATATTACAAATGAAATTAAGTCCAGAATTATTAAAGCCCAAAAACAATTCAAACCGGATTTTCAAATAATAGAAATCGGAGGTACTGTTGGTGATATCGAAAGCCTGCCTTTTATTGAAGCAATAAGACAGTTTAAAACAGAAGCAGAAATCGGAAATGCCATTTCTATTCACTGTACACTGTTACCATATTTACCTACATCGGGAGAATTAAAGACGAAACCTTCTCAACACAGTGTCAATGTCCTGAGAAGTTACGGTATACAGCCGGAAATATTGATTTGCAGGACATCGAAAAGTATCCCAAAAAATGAGAGAGAAAAATTGGCACTATTTTGTTCGGTACCTTCTGAGGCGGTAATCGAATGCAGGGATATGAAAACTATATACGAAGTGCCACTTGCACTCGAAGAACAAAATTTAGCAAAAGTTGTTCTGAATTATCTTGGAATAAAAGATAAAGGTTGTGATTTAACAGGATGGAAAGAACTTATAGAAAGGATTAAAAATCCAAAAATAAAATTAAAAGTTGGAATCGCAGGGAAATACACAAAACTTTCCGATGCTTATATCTCTGTTGTGGAATCATTGAAACATGCCGGCTATGCAAACCACGCATCTGTAGAAATTAAGTGGATAAACTCTGA
>CADBQW010000100.1 GCA_902796925.1 uncultured bacterium
GAAGTTGCCGCAAAAGAGATTGATGGTGTTAATATAATTGATAAAAGCCCTGCAAGTAATAAAATTTTTTTCATAATATTTTTCCTTTCTTGTTTTTATAGTAAGTCTTTTAAATCTTTTGCCAGTTGTTGTTTAGCGTTGTATATCCTTGATTTTACGGTACCTATCGGACAATTGAGTTTTCTGGCACATTCCTCATATGAATAATCTTCAAACTCAGTTAAAATTATAACTTCTTTGAGTTTAGGTTTTAGATTTTCTACGGCTTTCGATATGATTTTTTGCCTTTGTTTTGATAAAAATTTTGATTCCGGAGTTTGACGTTTGTCCTTTATAGAATTAATGGTTAAGTCATCAGAGTCAGAGTTTATGGAATTTTTATACGCAGAAGATTTAAGATAGTCGCGCGAAACATTCTTTGCGACGGTAGAAACCCAAGCTTTAAAAGAACCTCTTTCCTCATATTTGTCTGAGTTTTTAAGAACTTTTATGAAAACTTCTTGTTCCAAATCGTCGTTTTCTTCTTTCGTAATAAGCCTTATAATATTTTTTACTGTTGTTTTATTCTCTTTTATTATCTTGTTAAAATCCATTACTCTACCATAATTAAGCCATATGAATCAACGGGAAACCCCATATCTTCCATACTGACAACCTGTCCGTATTTTATATTGTCAACAATGGAATACTTTGAATCAAGGGTGTTGAATGATATTCCGCATAAAAATAATACGAAAATCATGCATGCCGCTTGGAGCGTTTTTTTCTGAGCCTTTCTCCTCAGATATTCAGGCTTAACCTCAGAAAGCAGTTCTGAAATTTTGTCCATTTTTTCTTGTTCTTTTTGACATTCCGAACAAGATTTCACATGTGCTTCCAGAGTTTTTTCATCCGCAAAAATAAATAAGCCTTCATATTTTGTACATTTATTTTCCATAGTATTTTATCCTTTACACAAGTATAACGAATTTTAAAAAATATTGTTCATTTATTTGACAAAAAAATATTTTACAAGTTTTAATTAATGCATGAAAGTATCGAAAAATATAGCAGATAGAAGTTTATACAACGGACTTTTTATTTATACAAAATCAAAAGAAGCCTTTGGTTATTTTTCTTATTATGCATATAAAAATGGTGAGAAAGTTGCCTATATGTTGGCAAAACCGGTGACAAATAAAAGACATTTAAAAAGATATTATTCCCATGATGATTTGAAACCATCTTTTCTTATATGTAATTTGATTTCTTATAATCATAACAAAGGATATGCTTCCAGATTACTCGATTTTGCCGAACAAGAAAGCAGGCGCATGGGTTGTAAAGGCAGGATTCATCTGGAATCAAGCGGTGTTTTCAATCCATATAAGCAGCCTCACATTTTTTATAGAAAAAACGGATTTGGTGCGTTTAAAAAGTATTACAATTTTATTCTTGATAAAAAAATAAAATATAATCAAATACTTAACCTAAAAAACCTTAAAGGAATTAAAATGACCAGAAATCCCAATTCCAAAAAAGATGTCTTAAAAAAAGTTGTAAAACTAAAAGAAATGGGGTCAAATAAAAATTTTTCCGTACTGGATAGGTTGTTAAAAATAATTATAAAATAAAATTTGGTATGTAATTCACTATTCTTAATAAAGAAACTAAAAATAAATCATTTGTGATATACTAAATCTTGAGACTTGGTAAATAGGAGAAAAGAAAAGAGGTTAATATGCCGTTAAGATACGAGGCCGGTGAAGTTATAACCGCAATGGTTACACCATTTAACAGTAAAAGAGAGATTGATTATAATAAAACTGAGAGTTTAGCTAAATATTTGGCATCTAACGGTTCCGATGCAATTCTTGTTGCAGGTACAACCGGAGAAGGACCAACTTTAACTTTTGATGAAGAATTGGAAATTACAAGTACCGTAAAACGTGCTGTTGCAGGTCATACAAAGATAATTATGAATGCCGGATCTAACTGTACGGAAACAGCAGTCAGAACAGCCAAAAATGCAGAAAAAGAAGAAGTCGATGCCATTTTGTCGGTAGTTCCTTATTACAATAAACCTTCTCAAGAAGGCATGTACGAACATTTTGCAGCGGTTGCAAAAGCAACAAATCTTCCGATAATTATTTATAATATTCCATCAAGAACCGGAGTGAATATTTTGCCAAAAACAGTTGCTAAATTGGCAAATGAGTTTAGCAATATCGTTGCTATAAAACAGAGTTGCCCGGATATGGACTCAATTACAGAATTGAAACTTGAATGTCCTGAAGATTTTTCGATATATTCAGGCGACGACAGTCTTACTTTACCGATGATGTCTTTAGGTGCGAGAGGGGTAATTTCAGTGGCTTCTCACTTATACGGCAAAGAAATAAAGTCAATGATAAGAAATTATAAAACCGGTGAATATTATGCGGCAGTAAATATGCACAAAAAACTTTATCCGGTATTTAAATCTTTATTCTTAGTGCCTAATCCAATTCCGGTTAAAGCGGCTTTAGAAAGGAAAGGGCTTATTGATGGATACTTGAGACTTCCATTAAAAGAACTTGATGATTCCAAAAAGGCAGAGTTATTTAGTATTTTGGATCAATTCGATGCTGATTAACCCAGTTGGTCAGTATAAAAATTTTATTAATTTATAATACAATTTAGTAGTTAATAAGAGGATAAAAAAGTGAAGAACAAGATTTTAATGTTTTGGTTTATTGTTTTAGTCGCAATTGCGGCAACGACAGTAATCATTATGAAGCCGACAAAGCTCGGTCTTGATCTTGTCGGCGGTTCAAGGTTAACTCTTGAGGCTGAAACGACAAAAGAAATTTCAAAAATTACTCCTGATGTAATGAGTAGATTGAAAGTTGCAATCGAAACTCGTGTCAACAAACTCGGTGTTGCAGAAACAATCGTTCAACAAGCAGGAGAAAAAAGATTAATCGTAGAAATTCCAAATGTAACAGATTTAAAACAAGCAAAAGCATTTTTGGGCGAAACTGCTCAATTGGAATTTAAACGCCCAGGGAAATCCGCTGACGGTACAGAAATTTGGACCGATACCGGATTAACAGGTCGTGATTTATCAAAATCAACCTTAACAACAGATTCTGTTGGTCGTTGGGTTGTAGGATTAGAATTTAATTCTTCGGGTGCAAAAAAGTTTGCAGACTTAACAAAAGAACTTGTCGGTAAAGAAATGGCAATATTCTTTGATGGTCAAATGATTTCAGCGCCAAGAGTTAACGAGGCAATATATGGCGGAAACGCTCAAATTACCGGTGGTGATTCCGGATTTGAGTATGAAGAAGCAAAAAGGATGGTTGACCTTCTAAATGCCGGTGCACTCCCTGTTCCTGCAAAAATTATTGAAGAAAATACCGTCGGACCAACTCTCGGTGCGGATAGTATTGATAAATCAAAATTCGCAGGCATTATTGGGCTTGGAATAGTTATGATATTTATGATTGCATACTACAGATTACCTGGTTTGATTGCAGATGTGGCCCTCATTATTTACAGTTTAATTCTGTTTGCTTTGTTCAAGGCAATTCCTGTAACCCTTACATTGGCAGGTATTGCCGGGTTTATTCTTTCAATAGGTATGGCAGTTGATGCAAATATTCTTATCTTTGAAAGAACTAAAGAAGAATTAAGGGCTGGAAGAAACCTCTTTACTGCAATAAATTCGGGTTTCGACAGAGCATTTACAAGTATATTTGACTCTAATATGACAACTATTATTTCTTGCGCAATTTTATATTTCCTTGGGACAAGCGTAGTTAAGGGTTTTGCCCTTACATTGGCGCTTGGTGTAATGGTTTCAATGTTCTCAGCAATTACCATAACCAAGAACTTTATGCATTTAATATTTGGGACAGGTGAGTTAAAATACCCTGCACTGTTTGGTTTAAGTGCTAAAGAAATAGGTACAAGTTATACAGCAACAGAAACAAAACGTGAAAAAGCACGTTTTGGAGTGTTGGATTAAGGAATGAGAGGTAAATAAAATGGCAAAAAAATTTCACGTTGTAAAATACAGATGGCTTTGGATAATCTTGTCAGCATGCCTTTTAATTCCGGGTATATGCGCAATGATTTATTCCTCAGTTCATTATGCAAACCATGCTCCTTTAAAGGTTGGTATTGATTATACCGGCGGTTCAATCTTGCAGTATGGTGTATCAGAAAAAGTTAGCAACGATAGTGTTGGTGAAACCAGAACACTTTTGAAAAACGCAGGCGTTGAAGATCCATATATTCAGATATTGAGTGTTCAACCAAGTGAAAAAAATAAAGATATTCAATCAATAATTTCAATAAGAACCAAATTTATCGGTGATAGCAAAGATGATGCTACAAATATAACAACTGCAATACAAAAACAATATAATGATGCGGAGCTTATTCAGGTAAGTTCTGTCGGACCTACTTTGGGTAAGGAATTGTTTACAAATTCATTAATAGCATTATCATTGGCACTATTAGCGATAATTGCGTATTTATCCTTTAGGTTTAGATTTGATTATGCACTTGCTGCAATATTAGGGCTAGTACATGATACAGTCTTTGTTGTCGGGGTATTCTCAATTCTCGGTTTATTATATAACGTTCAAGTAGACGGGTTATTTTTAACCGCAATACTTACGGTAATTGGTTTTTCTGTACATGATACAATTGTTGTATTTGATAGAATCAGAGAGAATTTGAGATATTATTCAAAGAAAATGACTTTTGGAGAAATAGTTGATGCTTCTGTTAACCAGACGTTAGCCAGAAGTATAAATACATCCTTAACAACGTTGATTACATTGGGTGCGTTGTACTTTTTCGGAGGAGTCACAACTAAGGATTTTGTACTTGCTATGATTCTTGGTATTGTAATAGGAACTTATTCAAGTATATTCTTCTGTTCGATGCTAATTGATTTTTGGAATGATAAGCAAGTTTCATCAAAACAGTTAGCTTAGATAAAAATTTCTTTAAATAGCAGGGTTTTTATAACCCTGCTATTTTTTATTGTTAAAAATTATCAGTTTGGGGAATTAAATTTATCAAGTAAGGATTATAATGTTCAAAAAGGAGGTTTTATGTTGAATTTGTATGTTTTAAAAACTTGTCCATATTGTGCAAAGGTGGTTGAGTATCTAAAAGAACAAAGTATTGATTCAAAAATAAAAGATATAGAAGAACATGAAAATTTTGATGAACTCATGAAACTTGGCGGCAAAGAACAAGTTCCTTTTTTATATGATGACAAAGAGGATACGGCAATGTACGATTCTGAAAGAATTATTGAGTATTTGGCCGACAATTACAGTTAAGAAAGGAATAACCTTGTATAATTTTACTAATCCAGATAACATTGAATCAAGCTCTTGCCTTGCTAAAGGCAACTGTTCTATGACACCGGACACTGCAGCTCTCAAAGAAGTATTTCTAAACTTGTTTGCATATATTTCTTACTTTTTGTTAAAAGAAGATATAGTTGATAACAAGTATTTTGATCACATTATAAAAGTCATAGCAAACAGCGATATAAGAAATGAATATACTGACGAGCAAATTTTAAATGTTCTCAAAAAGACATATTCATATTCAAAGGAAATTGGTGATAAATATAAAAATAATCCCGATTGTGATTGTAAAATAAAGCCGTGCATAAAGTCTAATTCAAAACTGTCTTATTCAGAAATTATTACAAAAGGGGAGCAGCTTTCTAAAGCTAAGCAGCGATACGGTAATAGAAAGAATAATTATCTAAAGGAAATTCTTTTCTTTGTCATAAAAAGCTTGTCAATAAGTTATCTTTCTGCTGTGGATTATAAAATTGATGCTGTAGGAGTAAATACTGCAATTTTGCAGGCTATATTGACTTGTGAAGATAAAAATGTCACAACAAAAGACATCATTGAAAAATCGCAACTTCTCGCACAGATAAACATTAAACTACATGACAAAATATACAATGCTGCCGTGGAAAATTTTGGGGAACCTATGAGGGTTACAGTTAATACCTCAACCGGGAAAAATAAGGCGATACTTATTACAGGGAGCAGTCTCCTGGAGTTAAAAAAACTCTTAGACAATACCGAAGGCAAAGAAATTGATGTATATACAAATGGGAATTTACTTGTAGCTCATTCTTTTCCTTATTTTAAAAGGTATTCATCACTAAAAGGTCATTTTTGTAATTCTACAGAAAATACAATCCTTGATTACGCTACATTCCCGGGTTCAGTAATTCTTACAAAATGGGAATATAAAAATACAGGGAATCTTTATCAAGGTAAATTTTTCTCAACTAATGAATTTTTACCAAATGGGATAAGTCATACAGATGAAAATTTTACTGATGCAATAGAAAACACCCTAAATTCTGTCGGTTTTGTAAACGTAAACAAACGCGAATCAATTGTTACAGGAATAAATTTTAGTGAACTTGATGAAAAAATTGATGAAATTAATCATAAAATGGAATTGGGTTCTGTTAAAAGGTTGATTTTTATCGGATTGAGTACTCTTTCCAATTCGCAAAAAGATTACTTTAAACAATTATTAAAAAATATTGATGAGAAAACTTATGTAATAAGTTTTTCACATATTGCGGATATAAAGAATCTTATCTACCTTAACGTTTCAAATAACTACACAATGTTGCTTAATGCAGTAAATCATATATTTAAAAAAATATCTCCGAGTGCAGATACATCATTGTACTACGTATTACGTTGCGATCCGAATTCAATTTCAACGATAATATATTTCAAAATGCTTGGTGTTAAAAATCTATATTTTTGGGGTTGTTCTCCGACAACCATCAATCCAAGTGTTGTTAAAGTTTTTCAAAAAACCTTTAAATTAAAAGAAATGACTAACCCTGAATACGACTTTGGTACTATGCAATCCTAATAGGATAATTTTTAATTTAAATATACATTTTGCAATTTTTACTCGCTCTTTAATTTATCCCATGGCATAATAATATTATGGAGAAAGAACGATACATAGCGTTAATAGATTGTGATTGTTTTTTTGTTTCTTGCGAAAGGAAACTAAACCCAACATTGAAAGGCTTACCTGTAAGTGTAGTTTCGGGTTCCAACGGTTGTGTTATATCACGTTCAAAAGAGGCAAAAGCAATGGGTGTTCGTATGGGAGAACCAATGTTTATGGCAAAAAAAGAACACCCTAATGGCATTTATGTACCTGTACATCATGATTATTATGCTGAGGTATCTTCCGCGGTTATGGCTGTTTTAAAAGATTTCAGTCCTACTGTACAAGTTTATTCGGTTGATGAAGCGTTTGTAGATTTGACTGGTTTGTGCAAACTATACAAAAAGAATTATAGAGAACTTGCAATATATTTAAAAGAAAGAATTCTTTATGAAACAGATATTCCTGTCTCTATTGGCGTGAGTAAATCTAAGACCCTTGCAAAACTTGCATCCGATAAGGCGAAATTCGAAAAATCAGGGATATACATTATAGGGAGAAGAAAAATTCCTTCCGAACTTCAAAAAACTCCGATAGAAGATGTTTGGGGGATAGGAAGAAATCTCACAAAACTTTTTCATAAGTCCGGAATATTAAACTGTGCTGAACTAGTCAAAAAATCTGATAGTTGGCTTGATAAAGCTGTTGGAATAAGAGGTTTGGAAATGAAACATGAACTTTTGGGGGAATGCGTTTCTCAAGTTACAAACGATGTTAAACTACCAAAATCAATTCAATACACAAAAGCTCTTTGTGAATTTTCCTCTGATAAGAATTTTTTGAAAGACAATCTAAACCGTCATATCCATAGTGCATGCACAAAACTTCGCTCAATTGATTGTAAAGCTTCTACGGTCGTACTTTTTGTAAGGACTAAGGATTTTGCGGTTTATACAATGAAAAAGAAATTAGATACCCCTGTGGATTTCGAACTTGAAATATCAAAGGAAATAATGAAATTGTTAGATAAACTTTATAATCCCAATATACTCTATCGTTCAGTAGGAGTAATATTGGAAGATTTTACTCAAAATTCAAAGGTTCAACTGGGGCTGTTCACTGACGAAAACGTTTTGAAAAGAGATAAACTTGCAAAAGCAATTGATAATATAGAATCAAAATTTGGTAAAAACACAATTAGAACAGGATTCCAAAACTAATTATTACAGTTTTCCCAAAAAGAAAGTCTCGTCAAGTGACAAGACTTATAAATATACATTTACCCCACACAATTTATATCATGAACAAAACTCTAAGTCAATAGATTAAGATTACAAAGATATAAATCTATACTCCGATACAATTGTTTAGATATTTTATTGTGTTAATTTTTTCTTCATAAAGATATTTAATAAAATCCAAATACGCCTCATCGATAGAGGTAACAATAATATTTATATCGAATCCATCTGTACAAAATGGTTCATAATCATATATAACGTAATTATTATATTTACTTTTCCATTCTTTATGTTCTACACGACTGTTGTTTTCTTCAATGATTTCTTCAAGCCAATCAATTATATCTTTATTAACATTTTTCATTTCCATACGGCTATACCTGTTATTATAATTTCTTAAATTATTATTTTTAAGCATGACAATTTCTCCATTCCTTATATGGAAATTTTAATATTTTTAATAAATGAAATAATCCCCTTTAGGTATAAGATAACATTACTAAATCCGGTTATTTATTTTTTCTTATAAATTCTAACCGTAATTTCTTTACCTAAAATTTCTGTATCATAATTGTATTTCTTATTAACGAATGAACAAAAACTCAATGCAAAGTCCTCACATATTGAGGAAAAACCATACTCACGATTATTAGGATTAAATATGACTATATATTCAGGATTATTTATTTTGTAATAATCCGTTATAACTTCTTCTCCAAAAGTTTCTATATATAATGGTATAAAACTGTTGTAAAAGTCATATCCGTTTCTTTGAGTCATAAAATTGATGGTCATTCCTTCAGGAACAATTAAAATATTATCGGAGTCTTTTGTTTCGATATCTATAAAATTAATTAGTTCCTTGTAGACTTTTGCATTTTCAAATTTGGTATAAAAAGTTCCGCGCCCCGAATCTACCGGCGAAAAAGTTTTTTGAAGTTTTATTGAATATGAAAAACACAACAAAGTTAAAATTATCAATAATAATTGAGAGGTTTTTAAAAGATACTTTTTATCTTTATTTAATATAAAAAATGAGGTAATAATGCCCGGAGCACAAAAAGAGCCGTAACTATATAAAAGCATTGAGAAAAACACTTTTGCCGATGCAATTAATGAAGAAAAAACAAAAACTTTTTCTGCCAACAACAATTTCTTATAATTGATAACTAACAATATTAATGTTAAAATCGGAAGAAACATAATAAATTCGTGTACCGAAATATTGGTAAATAGTGTTATTAGTAATATAAACAATATTCCTAATGATGCCGACAAAAATTTATTTCTATCCCATATTTTTAATACAATGTAAATCATTCCAAATATAACAGCCGTAAGAAATGTTTTTAATGCCAAAATTTTAAATAACATATGGGTAGGAACAATTCCGACACCTGAATAAAAGGTTTTAAGAGTTTGAGTATGAGTCATTGTATTTACAATATGAAAACTCTTAAGTAAATCATTTAACCTTAATCCCTGAATAAATAAAATTATTATAGGTAAAAGTATAGGAATAAGAAAAGTTAACAGGCTGTATAACAAATTTTTAATATTTTTTCTTTTTATATAATCAACAAAGATCAAGATACAAATAAACATTTCATACAAAAGAAATTCATATTTATTTGCAATTGCAAAACCGGCAAATAGTGACGATATAATTAAAAACTTTGTATTTTGTGGTTTTGAATAATATCTTGCCAGAAAATAAGCCGACCAAGTAAAAAATACGCTACCATATAGCATGGCTTGAGAGTATGGAAAAACGAAATTAAATATAACAGGTGACATTACCCCAAGAACTATTGTAAAAATTCCTAAAATAAAGGCTGAAATTTTATCTAAAAA
>CADBQW010000101.1 GCA_902796925.1 uncultured bacterium
CTTCTGTCATACTTCCAATCCTCCGAATATTCTTGCTCACAACATCCTCATTATTTACTATTTTTCGATTTTTGTCAACCCTTTGTGAAAAAAGGCAATAGGGCTATAAGGCAATAGGGATTGTCATCCTGCCAGATTTGCAGATGGCGGTTCTTGCAAATAATAAATAAACATACTTTTTTGGAAGGTTAAAGGGTTTGGAGATACTAAACAAATAGAAAATCTATTTTATTGATTTACATTTTCTAATTTTGTATCCATAGATCTTACATCGATTTGAACGCTGTTACCATAATGTTTTTTTATTAAATTTATAAGGTCATTTGTGGTATTTACCCAAAATATAGGACTCGTCAAAATTTTCGTATTTACGCCGTTGTCATCAACATTGAAAATCACAGGATCAGAACCCTTAAATTGGCATAGCATATTTTTAATAGCACAAAGATGTTCGTAATTAATTTCATTTTTTAAATTGATATTAAAAATGTTTGAATTATCAACTGTTTTTACGGTATCAACAAGAACTGTCGGCGGATCCTCATCGGAACGCCGGCTAACTTTACCCGAAATGATTACACGTTGTTCAGATTCTAACATTTCGCCATATTCAGCTATCTTTTTATGAAAAGCCATGCATTCAACTTTTCCGCTCAAATCCTCTACGGTTACAAATTTTATAAATTTTGTCGGATCCTTTTTAGTGGGGATTTGTCTTGATGCGGTTATAAGTCCACAAATTGTAACCGGAACATCATTGGCAAGGTTAATAATATCAGATACTTTATGGGTTCGTAGAAATGGAAGTTTATCCCTTATTGACGCCAAAGGATGACTTGTTACGTAAAATCCTAAAAATTCTTTTTCAAAATTTTGAATTTCCCTTTGAGAGTATTCCTCATCACTGCCTGCAAGCTGGAATTCGCTGAACTCACCGCTATCGCCCATCAAATCAAACAGGCTGCATTGACCTAATTCCTTTGCCTTATTCTCTTTTTGCGCAGTTGCAGTTATATATTCTAAATTCTCAATAAGCTGTTTTCTACTCTTTTCAAGAGACGAAAATGCTCCTGATTTAATTAAACCTTCCAATACTCTTTTGTTTGAACACTTTGAATCAACACGTTTACAAAAATCGTATATGGATTTAAAAGGTCCGTTTTCTTTTCGTTCTTTTATTATTATATCTACTACAACTTCACCAACCTGTTTAATAGAGGCTAAACCAAAACGAATATTACCATTATCAGGTGTAAACACAATTTCTGAATGATTGATATCGGGGGGAAGAACTTTTATTCCTTTTTTCTGAGCTTCTTCAATGTATAATTGAGTTTTATCTTGATCGTTTGGTACGCTTGATAAAAGTGCAGATAAGTATTCAACCGGATAATGACATTTTAAATAAGCCGTCTGATAAGCTACAAAAGCATAAGCAGCGGAATGAGATCGGTTAAAACAATATGAAGCAAATTTTTCTATTTGTTCAAAGAGAGTTGCCGCATCTTGAGCACTCATTCCGTGACGGGCAGAACCTTCTATAAACTTACCTTTTTGTTTTGCCATTTCGTCGAGTTTCTTTTTACCCATCATACGACGAACCATATCTGCTTGACCCAACGAATAATCTGCCAAAACTTGGAATACTTGCATTATTTGCTCTTGGTAAACTATTGTACCGTATGTATCTTTTAATACCGGTTCCAGAAGCGGGTGTGCATAAGTAATTTGTTGGCGCCCGTGTTTACGTTCAACAAAGTCATCAACCATACCTGAATCTAACGGTCCGGGTCTGAATAACGCAACAAGAGCACCTAAATCTTCAAATACGTCAGGTTTTAAGCGTTTAACCAAATTCTTCATCCCTGATGATTCTAATTGAAATACACCGTCGGTATCACCCTTCATAAGCATTTCATAAGTCGGTTTATCATCCAGCGGAATATTATTTATATCAACTTTTATACCCTGTTCTTTTTCAATCAAGTCTACAGTTTTATATATAGTTGTTAAATTTCTCAATCCCAAAAAGTCCATCTTTAAAAGACTTAGAACTTCAGTTACGTCATGAGGGGGATAGCCCGTCTGTATAATACCGTCTTTTGAGGGCTGAACAGGTAATATTTCATCCAAAGGTATACGGGAAATAATTACCCCTGCGGCGTGCGTTCCGGTATTATTTTTTAGACCCTCTATTGACTCGGCAAGATCTATGAGTTTTTTGATTCCTATAGTTTTATTTGTGGTAGGATCAATCATAATTTGCTCGTCAGAATCATACATCTTCTTTAATTCCATACCATCTAAAAGGGCATCTTTAATATGAGTTTTAGGGGTATCCGGGATAAGTGATGCTATTTTATTGCTCTCCGAAAACGGAATTTTTAAAATTCTGGCGACACCCTTTACTGCAGCTTTCGCAGCGTAAGTACCAAAAGTTATTATCTGGCAAACCTTATCTTCACCATATTTTTGGGTTACATAATCTATAACTTCTCCACGACGCTCAATACAAAAATCTATATCAATATCGGGCATCGTAAAACGTTCAGGATTCAAAAATCTTTCAAACAAGAGTTTGTGTTGAATCGGGTCAAGATCCGTAATTTCAAGAGAGTAGGCAACAACAGAGCCTGCAGCAGATCCCCTGCCGGGTCCCACAGGAATGCCATGAGTCTTGGCAAAGTGAATAAAATCCCATGTTATTAGAAAATACGCCGCAAATCCCATCTGTTCAATTACGCTCAATTCGTAATCAATACGTTCTTTTAACTCTTTTGAAATTTCACCATAGCGCTTTTTAGCACCTTCATATACAAGATATTCCAAATATGTTTCTACAGTATAACCCTCAGGAACCGGAAAATCAGGTAACGGACTCTTGCCAAGCTCCAGTGCAAGGTGGCATTTTTCTGCAATTTCTACCGTGTTTTTTATGCATTTATCAAATGTCTCCGAATCCATCCATTTGAAAATATCACGTAATTCACTTGCCGTTTTTACATAAAATTCGTTGCTTGGAAAATGGAATCTGTCAGGATCATCTTTGTCTGAATTAGTATTCATACATAAAAGGGTGTCGTGCGCATCTGCATCACTTTTTAAAAGATAATGTGAATCATTTGTTATAACCGGTTTTATATCTAATTCTTTTCCAAGTTGTATTAGCATAGGATTTGTACGCTTTTGTTCATCCAAACCATGGTCTTGAAGTTCCAAATAGTAATCTTCACCAAACAATTCTTTATATCTTTGTGCAGTTTCTTTCGCCGCTTGATAGTCCCCTTTTAACATGTTTACGAGAACTTCGCCGCCAAGACAAGCAGAAAGACAGATTAATCCTTCATGATGTTTTTCTATCAATTCAAAATTTATACGAGGTTTTACATAGCGGCCTTTACACCAGGCAATAGATGTTAATTTTACAAGATTTGCATATCCGGTTTTGTTTTTAGCTAACAAAACAAGGTGATACATTGGGTTATGATTTTTATCATGTTCTTCAATATCTCCGTCATGCACGTAAAACTCACAACCTAGAATAGGTTTTATACCGTTTTCCATGGCTGTCGTATAAAGCTCCATATCACCATACATAACGCCATGGTCAGTAAGTGCAACTGCCGGCATGTTATGTTCTTTGGCAAATTTTACCAAATCATCAATCCTTATTGCACCGTCAAGAAGCGAGTATTCACTGTGAACATGTAATGGTACGTACTTTGTGTTTTCATCCATATTAATATCGTATCATAACGGAATTTAATTTTAAAAATAAAACATAAAATGTAAATATTTGTTAATATACCCTCAAAAATTTTTCTTTTTGAATTTTAAACCCCAATAGACATTTTTAAGGTAATGATATGAATATAAAATTTAATACCGGAATTAGTTATTTTAGCAATAATAGTTTGAATAAAGACAAGAAAGAAACACTGGTTTCAGATAATAAATCTGCTCAGTATAAGTCAAATCCTATTTCAAAAGAAGCAGCAGGTGCATTTAAACAATATGCAATAAGTTTTGAAGCGAAAAAGAAAGTTATACAAGAAGATGATGATTTTGATGTAAAAGATTACATTTTTGAAAATATAAATTCTGATGGGCGTGATATGTTGGAAAGAGCGAAATCGGTTGCAAAGCAAACAGGAAGTAAAGAAGTAACTTCCGCTCATGTTTTATATGTTGCAGTTACCGATGTTATAAGAGATTTGGATACTTTTGAATCAGGTGATCAACAGTTGGAAAACTATATTGCAGGCGGATTAGCTCCTGCAATTATTGAAAGGTTTGGAAATGAGGTTTTAACAAATTATGAAAAAAGAGATAAACTCAGAAAGGTACTTGTCAAAGAATTAGACAATGTTGAAAATTTCATAAATAATTTACCTAAATCAAAAAACAATAAGCGAGATATAGAAATTTCAGAGGATTATTTGCAGGATGTAGAATCGTTTTTTCAAAATGTACTTATTGGTAATCCCGGAGCAAGAATCGATTCTGCGACATTAGTTTATGCAATTATGAATTCTCTCACTGATAAGAAGTTTACAACGGATGTACTATTGAAGCTTGACAGAAACTTGGCAAAAGCAATTTGGCTTGACGATATAAAGGATATAAATTCAGTTCATATCCCATTTTATGATGACAAAGCTAAAAACGTTTGGAAAAATTTATCAATCGGTACAAATATGATGGTTATTTCTGATGCATCAACAAATCCTGATTTTATATTAAAGAGCTTGTATAAAACATTTGAAGATCCATCTAACGATTTTGGCAAAATTAATCCTGAAACTACCGATATAACTTTAATAAATGAAGATGCTGATTTGTCATTTTGGTTGGAGACAGTAAATAATTTAAAAAAAGATAAGTCAAAAACGCACGTAATCGTTGTAAAAAACTTGGGCAAAACGGTTTATAACAGTGTTTCTGAGGAGTTAAGGATTCAGAATAATATAAAGGAATCAACCCCTCTATCAATGACACTGGATATTGCAAAATCATTAACAAATGTTCCTTCCAATATAAAATTTGTGGTTCTTTCGAATAAAGATTATTATTACGCAATGCAGGATTCCTCAAATGAAAGCATGAGAGTATTCTTTAGAAATTTTGGGGAAGCCAATATTCCTATCATAAATACATCACAAGCAAAATTGATATTTAAAGAAACCCCGGGGTTACTAAAAGATGTTAAAAAAGGATTTACCCCTGCTGCTATTAATAAATGTATTACAGAATCAGCAAGGCTTTCCGGAAACTATCCGGAAAAAACCCTTGAACTAATGGATAAAATCGCATCATACTATATTGACAAGGAAAGAGAAATAACCCCTTTTGATGTAGATAAGTATTTAAAAGAAGCCGGGGATATTTTTGGGAGTACTGATGATAATAGTTCTATTATTTTAAAATTTGATACAGGGAAAAGATTAAAAGATATAGTTGGCAAAGAATCAACAAAAAAAGAAGCTCTCGCAATTGTAAAACAAATTCGTTCCGGGAAAATAGGAACAAAAGGCTTTATCGTGTTTTCGCAAGACGGATCGGTAGGCAGCGGTCGTCGTCACACTGTCCAAGCAATCGCCGGAGAAACCCAAATTCCTTACGCTGAAATTAACACTATGGACTTTGCAACAAAAGAAGTTAATCTATTTGATGGTGTTATTCAATCTCCGGAAGGTTCAATCAAAAAACTATTCTCTATTATAAAAGCACAGGCTGAATCTAATCCTAAAAAAGCGGCAATATTGTTTATAGAAAATTTCGAATATTTTGCAGTCGGAGAGCTTGTTTCTGAATACCACCAGAAAGCAATGGCACAACTTTTGAGGGAAATGGATAAAGCACAACAACAAGGTTTGAATATTATAGTTATGGGTTCTGTCTCGAATCCTAAATACATAGGTGATTCAATGGCTAAATCTTTTAAATTTATAGATCACCTTGAGATAACATCTCCGTCTATAAATACTGATGAAAGATTCAGTATTATCAAACACATCATAAATAAAAATAATATGAAACTTGCCGGTTCAAGTCAAGAGGAAAAAGATAATATAATAAAATATGCTGCCGATATCTCGGTATATTTTCCTTTCATACAAATTCAAAACCTGGTCAAAAAGGCGCAGTCAGTTGCTTTTGAACAAGGACATAGAGTTATCAATAAATCTGACATTACAGAAGCCTATTTACAAATTACGACAGGAAGACCTTCTATCAGAAATATTGCCCCTGAAGAAAAGGAAATCGTTACTTCTCATGAATGCGGGCATGCAACAAATTTAACCGTTATGAATAACCTTGCTAAAAATAAGGGTAAACATTGGCATATTCCGGACAAGGTTAACTTTGTAACACTTGATCCAAGAGGGTACTATGGCGGAGCGGTATACCATGGCAATGACGGTAATAGTGAATACTCTTTTGAAAATAATTTTGCAAATATTGTTTGTTCATATGGAGGGCATTCAGCCGAAAAACTTTTTTATGATATGGACGGGTCTTATGGTATATCTTCAGACTTAGAAAATGCCACATCAATGGCAGAATCAATGGTTTCAATAATGGGCCAAGGTCACAATACCGGAAAAATTTCTCTTGCGGGAATGGAAATATCTCCTGAATTTCAATCAGATGTTGAAAAAGATATGAGAAGAATCTTAAAAAATGCTTTAACAGTATCGGATTTAATAACCGAACAATATTCGGATTTTAACCGTCAATTTACCCAAAAATACTCACAAAGAGTTGGCCGAGGTGATTGTATAGTAGACGGTGATACGTTCCGCAAAGAGCTTAATCAATGGCGGCAATCTCAATCAAAAGAAAAACAAGAGGAACTTGATTTATTAGATGATATGATTATTGATATTATTAATTCAACCAAAAAAGGCCGCGTATATTAACCTTCATTTTTAAATTTATCTAACCCCTTTAGAAAACAAGCCAGCCTTAAAATAGACAGACATTGAAGTGTTTTCTAAATTCTTAAAAGGTGCAGTAAGCTCGATAGCGCTTATTATTGCCCTGTCGGCTAAATCATTCCCTGTTGATTTAACAAAACTAAAACCTTCTAAAGCGCCTTTTTTACCTATAACTACGTGCACTTGCGCATCACGATTTTTACCTTGCTCAGGGAGTTTCCAGTTTTTATTAATCTGTGATTTTGCATTTATTCTTGCTTTATCGGTATTTGTATATCTGTTGGAAATTCTTACAATTCCTATTTCTTCGAGTTCAGCTTCTTTTTTATCATAACTGCAGCGAACTTGTGCGCTATTAGATTCAAGATATCTGCAAGACATATATCTGTAGCTGTAATCAAGAACGGTATCAGGTACAACAGGTTTTAAATATGCTTTATAGTTCGAAAATATCATATTAGGATTATAGTTATTAGCATCGTAATCTTGTATTGTTATAA
>CADBQW010000102.1 GCA_902796925.1 uncultured bacterium
ACGAGAACTCCACGAAACGGAGTTTCGTCAGGAGTTCGGCGGATTTTGGCAAGGCTGAAGTGAACGACAGTGAACGAAACGCCGTCCATGTGAGAAAACTGGAATGAGTGACTATTTCTCGTAAGAGAAATTAAACAAATGAAAGTTTACGAACTGCCAATAATCCAAGACAAGTCTCTTCATGCCGTAAAGAAAATTATGCCATTACGTCAATAATTTCACCGGTTTGCATTGCTTTAATTGCACATTTAGCAAATTTTTCTGTGTCGACAGGGATTCTATCAGATGTTGGTCCAATTCCATCAGGACCTTGTGCTACAGTATTATAAGCGACATAAGTTGTACCATCTTCATTTTTTGCAATATGAGTAATACTTTGTGGGTTTATGTAGTCACTGCCTACTTTTAGATAACCTGTTGAATTACTAATCGGTGATGTCATACTTTACTCCTGTTTTAACTACACATTCTAACATTTGTATAAAAACATCTAATGGTAAAAAATTGCCTAATTTTTTGCAAATATTAAGATATTGTTACAACTTTAAATCCACCTCAATCAATGTTATCAAAAACTCAAGAATCAACTCAAATTCAGTTCGAGTTGCGACAACTCTTTCCCAAAATGAAATACACGATAACGTTAGTTATCGTGTATTTCATTTTGGAGTGATGATGTAGGCAAGAAGCTGCCAAAAATACAATAGCATTTTTATGAGTAGTTTGATTATTTCAGTTAGATTGATTATTTTGCTGTAATTTAACAAACACGCATATACTGTTGGTCGGAAGTCACTCGACTAAAACTACTCCAAAGGTACCTTTTCTTGCACTTATTTACTCAATTTTTGCACCATTTTTACGCTCTTTTGCACAAAATTACACTCAAAAGCAGGGTTGACTTTAGTCAACCTAGTATTTTTGGTAGACAAGAAAAATTTTGTATTTTGTTTTAAAAATTCCCATTAAGGCTTATAGAATTGTTATTTATAAACAAGAACGATAGTGAAAATAAATTCAACTACCGTTCTTGCATCCAAATTTTGTTGATTATTATCCCTCTGCTTGAGGTTCATCCTTTTGTTTATTAAGCATATTTTGTAGTTTGTCTTTGATTTCATCACTTTTCTTTTGTAGGTCAGAAACTACGTTATCTGCTTTTTCTTGAATTTCTTTTACTGTTTCATCTGCACGTTTTGCAAGGTCACGTGTTGTATCGGCAAGCATAGCTCTTGTTTCTGCTCCGGATTTAGGGGCAAGCAAAATGCCTGCAATGGCGCCGATTGCACCGCCTACTATAAAACCTGCTAAAAATTTTGATCCTGACATTATTTTTCTCCTTTTCTTGTACTACTTATATTTACATAAACGAATTTGAGATTCATTACCCGTTTTAACTATCTTTTTGAAAAAGTTTTAAAAGCCGCAATAAAGCCTTTGATTAAACCGCCGAAAATAGTTTCCGTAAGCAATTTTGTCTTACCAAAAGCACTCTCTACAGCAAGTTTAAAATTATCAACACCTTTATCTGTATTTTTTATTATAGCATTTACTGAGGCCAGAGTTTGATTTATTTCCTTCAATGTGGGTTTTAATTCGGTATTAATCAAAATAGAGGTTTCATTAAGGTTTTTGGTTAATGTTGCGAGATTAAGTAATAATTTAATCAAAAATCCGCCAACAACTATGATAATAATACCGGTTGCCCACGCCAAAAAGGTTAAACCTTGATTAAGTGCTATTTGTGACATTTCCATAGTTATTTCCTTTACAAATTAGTAGTTGTAATCACTCAAACTTTCCAAGGCTTTTGCTTTGAGAAGTTTTTTTGATTTTAACATGTTATTAAATTTTCTAAATTGTCTTTCTATCTTATATTTCATTAAATCAACCGATTCAAGAGCCTGTTTTTTGGCATTATTAATTTCAGGGGAGTGTTTTTCATAGAATTCACAAGCTGCATCTTTGAGTTCTTTTCTGGATTCTTCTCCTGATTTTGGAGCAAATAAAACCCCTGCAGCAATTCCGCCTACAACGCCTGCAATCAATCCCATTGCGAATGCAAATGACTTATCTTTACTCATCTGTATGTCCTCTTTATATGTCCTTATGTGCTTGAGTATATCATGTTTTTACCAAAATTACAAGCTAAATTTTGGAATCCCTTATGTAGTCACGAATTGCGACTATTAGTTGAAAGATTATTGCTGCTCTTTTATACTTTCCTTTACAAAAGAACATAAATATGTATAGAATAATATTTTGTACAACTTTTGACAGATAATGTCTTTTTTTAGTTTCCATAAAGTCAAAAAATTTGCAGACGCCCTTTTTCATCCCGTCAGAACTTAATTTTAGAGATGCTAAACCTGTTATTAGATAATCCTTTGCTGCAAGAACTTGTTGATTTAAATCAATAGCTAATTTATTAATCTTTGATAACAAAGCTATTGTTGCTATTGCAATAATTAATTCTGCTATGAAAACTATTGATATGAGTATGTACATATTTGTAAATTTTTATTCTAATTATAATTTTGGAGTATAATATACAAGTGAGGAAATTTGAATACGTCTAAAGGACTATTTATGTTAGGGAAAGCAAAATTTTACATATCATTAGGATTTGCAAGACTAACTTATCTTGCGATAAAAATACTTAATAAGTCATCAGGGACATCTTTCATAGGAATGGAAGTATTGAAGATTTGTCCGGAATTTTTGCGATATTGCAGCCATTATATCAACAACAAAATACTAACAGTTACCGGTACTAACGGTAAAAGCACAACATCCGGGCTTGCCGCGCATATTTTGAAATGTGCTAACCAAAAGGTTATTCATAACTTAAAAGGTGCGAATATGTTAACAGGTGTAGCAAATGTTTTCGCTCTGGAAATAAAACCTTTTAAACGTTTTGATTATGCCGTAATAGAATCCGATGAGGCATATCTTACAAAATTGTATGATTTTATTAAGTCTGATTACCTGATTGTCACGAATCTTTTTCGAGATCAACTGGATAGATATGGCGAGCTTTCTACAACTGCAAATCTTATAAAAAATGCAATTGATAAAAATCCTGATTTGACATTGATTCTTAATGCTGATGATCCATTGGTTGCAGCTTTCGGCGAAAACAGGAAAAACGCTGTTTACTTTGGACTTGAAGATGTTCAATATGATTATGAGTTTAAGGAATCCACCTCTCCTGCTGAAGTTTCTTTGTGCAAATGCGGGAAACCGCTTGAATACAAAAAAAGATTTTTTGCTCAAGAAGGGCATTACAGGTGTTCTTGCGGAGTGGAAAGACCAAAATGTAAATATAGCGCAAAGGTATTTATACATAAAGATGGAATTGATATAACAGTAGAATTTAATGGAATAAATTATGATTTCAAAACAGGATTGGTAGGACTTTATAACGCATACAATATACTTGCTGCGATTGCATTTGCGTTTGAAAACGGGCTCAATCAGGCTGAAATTCAAACTGCTCTTTCAAGTTTTCATTCCATTTTTGGTAGAACAGAAACCAGAATTATTAATGGCCACAAAACTCTCATACAACTTATTAAGAATCCTACCGGCGCGAGTGAAGTACTTAAAACCGTTGATAAAAATTCAAATATTTTGATAGCAATAAATGATAACTATGCTGATGGGCGTGATATTTCCTGGTTATGGGATTCTGATTTTGAACAATTAAAGGATTCTAAAAAACTCGTTGTTACATCGGGTTCCCGAGCCCTGGATATGGCAACAAGACTTAAATATGCCGGAATTCCGCAAGATAGAATAACTGTAGAACCGGATATTAAAAAGGCAATAACTATTGTTACCGAAACAGGTGAAGATAATGTTACGATATTGCCTTCATACACAGCTTTGCTTAAAATAAATAAAATGGATTTAAAATAGAGGAAAGAAAAATGCTTTTAGGTGTAAATATTGATCATGTTGCAACATTAAGAAATGCAAGAGGAGGTTTTGAACCGGATGTCATAAAGGCCGCCCTGATTTGTGAGGGGAATGGTGCAACATCAATTACGACCCATTTGAGGGAGGATAGACGTCATATCAAAGATGACGATGTTTATAAACTTGTTTCCGTAATAAAAACGAGATTAAATCTTGAAATGGCAATGGCTGATGATATCCGCAAAATCGCACTTGAAATAAAGCCACATTCTATCTGTCTTGTTCCTGAAAAAAGGCAAGAAATTACAACTGAAGGCGGGCTCGATGTAGCTGGGCAATTGGAAAAAGTTACAAATTTCATTAGACCGATTATCGAAAATGGCACAATTGTGAGTCTTTTCATTGATGCTGAAAATACTCAGGTAGAAGCCGCATATAAGTCAGGAGCGCAATTTATAGAATTACATACAGGTTGCTATTCCAATGCTTTTGGAAAGGATAATGAAGAATTCGAATTCCAAAAACTAAAATCCGCAGCAGAATTTGCCCAAAACTTGGGATTAAAAGTAAATGCCGGTCACGGCTTAAATTATAACAACGTTCACAGAATGCATGAAATTAAAGGTATCTATGAATTGAACATAGGACACAGTATAGTTTCAAAAGCAGTGTTTGAAGGGCTTGGAAAGGCTGTGTTCGAAATGAGAGAACTTATTAAATAAGGAATGTTTATATATGACTAAATCAAAAGAAGAAATAGTAGAAGAAATGCAAGCCGTTGTTGCCCAAATGCGTCAAGATGATATTGATGACAATCCCGCATGTTTGGATGAATTTTTTGTTTGTGATGCTTGCGGGGAAGAAAAATGTCTTGCAGGTTCCATCGAATATGACGGTTATAGGCTTTGTAACGATTGTGTATTAATCGCAGAAACCGGATTTGCACTCAATAAAATAAAAAGTATAGATGAAGTTATTAGCGCAATGGAACCAAAAAGACTCGAAAAACTTTGTAATATTATTAAGGAAGAAGAAAAGAAACAGAGTAACTAATCCTAAAGTATTAGAAATATTTCTTAATATATAGTTAGAAAGGATTAGTTTTATGGCATAAATATACAATATAAGAGAAAAGTATAGTATTATTAGTAAAAAAGAAAGGTGAACATTATGACAAAAAGATTCGGTTTTACTTTGGCAGAAGTATTGATTACTTTGGGTATCATTGGTGTAGTAG
>CADBQW010000103.1 GCA_902796925.1 uncultured bacterium
GAAATTATGGGAGTCTCACCCCCAAGGGGTTCTTACCTCTCGAAAAACGATACTTAATCGTTTTTCTCGGCAGAGTCCTCGTCTCCAAGAAAAATTTTTAAAACTTTTTTAATCTTGCATATGCGGCATCCATTGCCTTTTTGCCCATTTTACCAAAATCAATCGTGTACATTGTACTTTCACCAATTTGGGTAACGTCTACTATATGACCGATACCTAATTTTTCGTGGAATACCCGCTCTCCTTCATTGAATATATATTGGACTTCGCGTTCTCTTTCTTCACTTCGGCGGCGTTGTTCTTCCAATTGTGCTTGCTCACGTTTGCGTTCTTCGTCTCGTAGGCGCTTTATCTTGTTGTCTTCAAAAAAATTTTTCGCAGCAAGTTCTGCCCGTTCTCTGTTTTTATCTGATTTAACAAGAATTGTACGCGAAGGTGTTCTTTGGGCCAGAATTTGTGAGTCCACGTAACTTGATTTTGGCATATGTGTAGTAGTTTTAACTGTGCTTAAACCTTTTCTTGAACTCAAACCTCCGGAAGGCGCTTGGAAACCTTTTCCAAAACCGGTTATTGGTTTTATTTGACCGTCAGAATCTGCGTGAACATTGGAATATGAATATTCAGATTTTCCATATTTTGCTTTTGACACAGCATTTCTGAAAGTTGAAGAATCTCCGCTACTGCCTTCAAACCCTACTTTATTAAGAAGTTGCGGAGGTATTTCTTCTATAAACCTTGATGGGTTATAATATTTAAATTCTCCCCACATTTGACGACGGCTTGCGCTTGTGAGGTATAACTTTTCTTCTGCTCTGGTTACCCCAACGTACATAAGACGCCGTTCTTCTTCCATTTCTGAAGGGATATTAAATGTTCTCTGATGAGGAAAAATGCCCTCATCCATACCTGCAAGAAATACAACAGGAAATTCTAATCCCTTTGCAGAATGGAGTGTCATTAGTGTAACATTATTTGATATGTTATCCATTCCGTCGATATCAGATACAAGTGCAATTTGAGTTAAGAATTCACCAAACTGATTATTAATATCTTCCGGTTCAAATTCAGCGGCAACGTTAACGAGTTCTTGTAAGTTCTCAATATCCGCTTCGCTTTCCGGAGTATTCTGCCGTCTCAATTCATCAAGATATCCTGTTTTTTCCATAATTAATTCTACAAAATCAGGTAAACTATATTCCGGTTGAACTTTTTTAAATTTTAAAATCATTTCTGTAAAATCTTTTAATTTTTTTTGTGTTCTTTCCGGAATATCACTGTCTTCCATATGATTTACCGCACTAAATAAGCTTTCATCATTTTTAGCCGCAAAATCTGCAAGAGCCTTCACGGTAGTTTCACCGATTGCACGTTTTGGTACGTTCACAATTCTTCTAAAACTTTGTGAATCATCAGTGTTATAAATTAATTTCAGATATGCAATAATATCTTTAACTTCTTTTCTGTCATAGAATTTTAACCCGCCGTAGATGCGATAAGGAATTCCGGCCGCCATACAAGCCTCTTCAAGGGTTCTCGATTGAGAATTCGTTCTGTATAGTACTGCATAGCGATTATAATTTCCGCCGGATTCTGTTTTGATTGTTGTTGCTATAAAGTTTGCTTCATCATCACCATCTTGCGCTTCAAAGTAATCAATAAGCTCACCTTCTCCCTTATTTGAAAACAGAACCTTGTCAATACGTTCTTGATTGTTTTCTATGATCGCATTTGCAACATTGAGAATATTTGCTGTGGAACGATAATTCTGTTCAAGTTTTATTAGCTTTGTATTTTTATAATCTTTTTGAAAATTCATTATGATTGTAAAATCCGCCCCGCGCCAAGAATAAATAGATTGGTCAACATCACCCACAACACACAAGGAACGTTCTTCCGGAATATCCTTAGAGAGATTTGTGTACAACATATTAACCAAATTATATTGAGCAAGGTTTGTATCCTGATATTCATCTACAAGTATGTGTTGAAATCTCTCATAATATTGCTTTCTTACATCCGGATTTTGTTCAAGAAGTTTTACTGTAAGCATAAGCATGTCATCAAAATCTATCGCGTTATTGTTATTTAATGTATTTTCATATTCTTCAAAAATTTGGGCTATTTTTTGCGACTTATAATCTCTGGCAAATGTCGAAAACGTATATGCATCTTGCATCTTGTTTTTTGCATTGGAAATTATAGTTTTAACTAATTTTGGAGCATACACTTTTTCATCAAGATTGAGTTTTTTTACAGCCTGCTTAATTACTGCGTTTGTATCGGTATCATCATAAATTGTAAAGTTTTTGTCTAAAGTTTTTCCGGATTGAAATTTGTAATTTTCTATATTTTCTCTCAATATTCTTCCGCAAATGCCATGAAACGTTCCAACCCACATGTATTTAACAGTATTTTCACCAAGTATATTACTAAGACGTTCCTTCATCTCTCTTGCCGCTTTGTTGGTAAAGGTTACAGCAAGAATGTTTCTTGGTCTTATACCGTTTTGAATAAGATAGGCAATTCGTGTTGTCAAAACTTTTGTTTTACCTGAACCTGCCCCTGCCAAAATCAAAAGCGGTCCTTTAGTCGTTTTTACAGCTTCTTGCTGCTCTTTATTAAGATTTTCCAACAAATTTTCCATATCTCCCCTTTTCAAAATAAAAAATATGTGTTATAATATATCATAATAGAAAAAAGTATTAATTGCAACGAAAAATAGGAGACCAAAGAATGGGTATTTTGATGAGTGCTGAAAATCAAGACAAAGAAAAAGAAACTTCAATTGTGGTACCAATAGATGAAGATATGGATAAAGTTGCCTCAAACTCACCAAATACTGTAGATGAGCTTGCAATGGAGTTAGCTACAATAAAACAACCTGCAAAAAAAATCGCAATTATCGGCAGTCGTAATCTTCCGATAACACATCAACAGATGATTGAAACACTTGCGATGGCTCTTGTTATGCAGGGTAATACTATTATAACTTCCGGGGGCTCCTCCGGTACAAATGCCGCAGCAATTCGCGGAACAATGAAAGCCAACCCTGATAAACTAAAAGTTGTACTTCCTCAAACAATTGGTCAGCAACCAAGCGATGTACAAAATCAACTTATCGGTGTTCCTAATATTGTGGAACATGCTGACAGGGCAATGATGACCTTGGCAGATGCCTCAAGAGTTTGTAACAGAGAAATTATTGATGATTGTAATCAATTAATTTGTTTCCTTTCTCATACAAGTAAAACCCTTCATAGTGCTGTTCAATATGCAGAAGAAGGACATAAGGTTGTTACTGTATTCTATTTAGATTAGTTTTTGAGAAAATAAATTGTAATGGATAATTTGATAAAGCAGCTTACGGGCAAAAATAAACAAGAATATGAAAAAGCTGCCGCTTATCTTGTCGATAGTGGCAATCTTGATATGTTTAAGTCTCTGGTTGACAGAGATGATTTTCTATTTGAATACATAAAACAGAATGTTTCAGACAGAATCAGACGTGCTGTGAATTCGTCAAATTATAAAAATTTGTATAAATTTTTAAAGATATATTCACAATCATATGCAGATACAATTGTCGAAAGTATAGCAGAATTTGGGAATGATGACGATTGCAATAAAATGTTGGAGCTTTTTAAATCGGGTTCTGATGATGAAAAAGCCTATTGTGCCAGATATTTCGGATATGTTAAAAATGATGAAAGTCTCAGTTTGTTAAGAGAAAACTCTTTTTCCGACGACAATTGTCTGAGTTTTAATTGCGCGGTAACATTGGGAATCCTTAATGATGATGAATCTTATAAATTGGCGATTCAAAAGTTGGAGGAGCAACAAGACGACTTTGAAAATTTAAAAGTTGTAAAATTTTTAACAGCTTACGGTAACAAGGATGCAATTATGCCCATTATTGAATGCATGGTCTCATCTGCACTACAAGAAAATATTGCCGGAGAAATTCCTTATCTTATTAATCTTTTTGATCTTTTGAACAGGTTTGAACTTGCGGGACTTTTTGTAATAAATAATATAATTAATGGTCTTGGTGAAACTATTATTTTATCTTGTGTTTTGGATTTTGAATTGTATGACATCATTCAATCCCTTATTGCACATCCGCTTAACAGTGTCACAGCTACAGTATTATTAAATGCCCGTGAAAAATTTGAAACTCTGACGGAAAATAATGAATACACTTATGATGAAGATAAAAATACAAAAGATGAAATTGAAAATATAAAACGACTTCTCACTAAACAAAATAAAAATAATTGGTTGAAACTTGTAAATAATGAAGTTCGAGAGGACAGTCTATTTGTTTATACGGCGCTTGATTATTGTACAGATGAAACTGTTGTCAAAGAGTTGCTGCGCTCAAGCAACCAAACTCTAATTTTGCGGGCTGTAGAAGTTTTGAAAAATTTAGGTGCACTAAATAATTCCGTAAAAACCATTGCGCTTGCAAAAGTTTCTGATATCAATATAAAAAATATAATTCACGCACTATAAGGAAATTGATTCACAGTATAAATTTTATGCTCTCGGATGGGTCTCATTGTAGACCTCTTTCAAATGCTGAGTGGAAACGTGGGTATATATTTGGGTATTTGAGATACTTGCGTGACCGAGAAGTTCTTGCACTACCCTTAAATCAGCTCCGTTTTCAATTAAGTGAGTAGCAAAACTGTGTCTAAACATATGAGGAGAAACGTGTTTTGGCAACTCAATTTTTGCCACAATTTCATTAATAATTTTTCTTACCATACGAGGCTGCAATCTGAAGCCGGTTCTGTTTATAAAAACAGGGGCATCTTCTGATATCGAAAGCATTTGATAATTTTTGGTAATCAATGGTCTGGCAGTTTTAATATAATTTTCAAGATAATTTTTTGCTTTATTGCTAACCAGGATAATCCTTTCTTTTGCGCCCTTACCAAATACTCTAATTTCGTTCTCGTCAAGGTTAAGATCACCAAAATTCAATCCGCTGAGTTCGGAGATCCGCATTCCTCCAGCCCACAACAACTCCAAAATCGCCCTATTCCTAAATCCTGCGGGAGTGTCCATCTTAACGTTACTTAAAATTTTTTCAACTTCATCATCTGTTAAAAATTTAGGCAAAGATTTTGGCTTTTTGGGAAGATTAAGATTTTCTGCGGGATTTGTATCAATTTTTTGCTCTCTATTTAAATACTTGTAGAATGTCCTTATTGAAGAAATTTTTCTGGCGATAGTTGTTTTTTTGTAATTAAATTTTTGAATAAAATGGATATATTCTCGAACTTTAGAAAAGTTAACATTTTCACAAGGTTCATCATCCAACCAAATTATATAACTTAAGATGTCAGAATAATAGGCTTTCGCCGTATGTTCAGAGAAATTCTTCTCTACAATTATGTACGATTTAAAGTCTTCCAAATCGCTTTTTGAAATTTTATTTAAGCCCATATTAAACTACACCATTTAGTTTATTGCATTTTTACCACTTGTATTATACAATATTTTTAGAATAAATGGAAGAAATTAATTTCGGGAGAAAATATGAAAACTAAAAAATTCTTAATCGCGTCATTAATCATTGCAGGGATGTGGTGTGTAAATTCTCCGTCATTTGCGGCTGAATTGCAAGCTCAAGTCCAAAAAGCTAATACCGGCATAAGCGGTTCCGTAACTAAAAAGGCTTATCCTGAAATCTCAAAAAAGATCGAGTACAATTTGTATTCTGAAGCGGATGCACAGTTGGCAACCCTTTTATCGAAAAATCCTAATGATATAAATGCAGTAGCTTTGAATGCAATTTCTAAAGCTAAGCAATATATGTTAGCTCCTTCTCAGGTTGAAGTTGATAAATGGATAAAAAAATACCCAAATATGCCTGAACTTCACTATGCGCAGGCTCTAATTTATATTAATCGTCAAACATCTTCTGATGTTGATTATATTAAAAATTCCAGAGGTTTGCTAAATTCCGCAATAAAAGAATGCTTGAAAGCTATCGAGCTAAACAAAAATTACTATGAAGCATATAATGCAATGGGTATTGCAACGATGAAATTGGGCAACAAGAATGATGCAAAAGAATTGTTTGCAATGTCTGCGAAAATTAACCCGAATTTCGCTCCGGCTTGGGACAACTTAGGTTTGGTTGAACTTGCTGATAACAACTTAGATGCAGCAAAAACAAATTTTGAAAAAGCACTAAGATGCAATTCACATAACCCAACTTCGATGTATCATATGGCTCAAGTAGAAACTAAACAAGGCAATATATCTACTGCTTTGACTTGGTTAAACCACTCCTTGCACATAAATCCAAATTCAGCTCCGGGCTGGAATTTACAAGGGGAGTTATACTTGAAACAAGGTAATGAACCGGCAGCTTTAAATTCATTCAGAAAAGCTATTCTTGTTAAACCGGAATACCCGCGTCCATACGTAAATTTAGCTAATGTATACGAAAGTCGTGCAGATTCCGAATTCGCAATTGAACAGCTTAAAACTGCCATTGCAATTAATCCTAATTACCAGTTAGGTAAATTGAGAATTGCAGATTTATCATTGCAAATTAGGAAATATGAACAAGCTTTGGATTTTTATGGTCGTGTTCTTGATGACCCGCAATATTCCAGAGAAGCCACTATTGGACTCGCCAATACTTACTATGAAATGTCAAAAGACAGAGCTGACAGTTCAAATATGACAACTAACAAGGAATTGTATTTGGCTTACGAATATATTAACAAGGCTATCGAAAAGTTGCCGGATGATTTGGAATTGCATCTTGCGAAACTAAAACTTGCGGCATTAACTCACCAAGAACCTCTTGCCAAAGATAGTTTAAACTATATAGTTCAATCTGCAGGTAACAATTTGATGGATTCAGTTATCAAGGGTGAAGCTTATATGGCACTCGGCAGAGAAAAAGATGCCGTATATACTTTTGAAAACGCTGTAAATTTTGCAGATAATGTAGAAGATGAACTCTTGCTTGCAGAAGTCCTCGTTCATGAAAAACAATTCAGAACTGCAAGAACAGCTTTGAAAAAAGCTTTAATGACTGATCCTAATAATATGATAGCCAAAAACGGTATTGCATATATTGATCTTTGCGAAATAAAATCTATAGAATTCTTCGATGTTGCGCAACACCAATTTAAAGAAGGTAACTACGCATCCACGATTGAATACTGTAACAGAGCTATTGACTTTTATCATAATAGTCCTGAAATTGCTAAGTTAAAAGCGATGGCATACGAGAAAGAAGGTAACGCTCAAGGGGCAATTAAGTACTATGCACAGTACCTCGCTTTGAATCCGAATGCAACCGATAAAGTTGATGTTACAAACAGAATCAACAGAATGAGAGGAGTTCCTACCCAAAACGTTGAGCAGCAGGCTGCGAATACCAATAACAAAACAAATTCAGGCAAAAAAGCTAAGAAAAATAAAACCAGAAATTAACCATTAACTATGGCAAATAAAAAATTCGATATAAGAAAAACATTTGATATATTTTGGAGAGAGCCCTTAAGTGTTATCACTGAGGGCTTGTTCCAACTTGTCAATATTAAAGACAATATCTTTAGCAAAAAACCCTCGGTAAATATTGATATCATAGATAATAAAACACAAATAACGGTCGTAAATAGCGATAAGATGTACAATCTTTTTAGGACAGTGATGTACAGGAAGGAATTAAGACGTCAGCAAGATCTAAAGCAGCAACAGGTAAAATCGAAGGAGCGGGTATTGACCCTTAAATAAATGAAGAATAATTCTAAATTTTTGAACGGAAAATTTTTAATAAGTGCTGAATGCCTGAGTCAATGTCCAAAATACTCCTTACCTGAATTTGCACTTTTGGGGCGTTCAAATGTGGGAAAATCCTCCTTTATTAACTGTATTGCAAATAACAAAAAACTTGCAAAAACTTCAAATACTCCGGGAAAAACAAGGTTGATAAATTATTTTAATATGTCAGACAAGTTTTTATTGGCAGATTTGCCCGGATATGGTTATGCAAAGGTCTCTCAGGAAACTCAGAACCGTTGGCAAAAAAACTTGGAAGAATATTTATTGAAAAGAGAAAATTTGCAATGCCTTATTCAATTAGTAGATGGGAGGCATGATATACAAAAAAACGATTTGCAAATGCGTGAATGGGTAAATGTGCATGATTTACCCATAATAACTGTTGTTACAAAAATAGATTATGTTCCTAAAAATAAAGTTCAAGCAGTAATCAAACATGTAAATGAAACTTTCGGGGGTGTGGTTTTACCATTTTCAGCGGTTGATAATCGATATAACGGAAAAATTATAGAATTTTTAGAAAATTATAGTGTTATCGAATAAGACAAGCTATATTAAGATTTCTATTTGCTTTATGTTAACCCATTATATCCTAATAATATTGAAAGTTAAGGAGGACAATGACAATTCTTATTACCTTATTACCTTATGTCCCTACATCCTTGTCACCATATTTTGACCGGAGAAAGATAAGAGAAAATTTAGGATAATGTAAACAGGCTTAATTGTTCTACGGCATGTCGCTCTAAAAATGATTTGCGATGAAACTCACAAAGCCCAAATTTATCTATAGCCTCAAGATGGTCACTCGTTAAGTAACCCGCATTATTGGCCCATCCATACATAGGATATTTTTTATCAAGCTCTGACATGTATCTGTCTCGGGAAACTTTAGCCAGAATACTTGCGGCCGCGATCGAGGCGGATTTTGAATCTCCCTTTATAATTGTTTTTTGGGGATAATTGTACTCCCTTATTAAGTTACTTCCATCTACCAGCGTAACAGTGTTAACACTATTTGCACCTAAATTAGAAATAACAGTTTCACACGCCAATTTCATTGCCTTTAATGATGCCCTTAAAATATTAATTTTTTCGATTTCGTCAACTTCAATACAAACTGTAGAATTAATAGTATTTTTATTAATTATATCGAAAAGTTCTGACCTTACCTGTTGTGTAAGTTTTTTGCTATCATTCAGTTTTGACAAATCTTTTATTAACGAATCATTGTAATTTGTAAAACATACGGCACTTGCAAAAACCCCGCCGGCCGCCGGCCCTCTGCCTGCTTCGTCAGTGCCGATAACATATTGAACATTTTGTTCCCTGTCAAATAAAAATAGTTCATTCATTGTTCAAATTCATCCAATATAAATTTGCCTATTTTGCCTTCACGAAAATCTCGTAAAATATAAATTGAAGTACGCTCAATATCAGGGGAACCGCCTGAGATAATCCAATTTCTTGCAAGAGCAATATTTGTTATGGAAAGTTCACTCTCATTGTCAATATTATAATACTTTTTAAATTTTTCATTCTGAGCCGGTGTTAGTATACTCAAAAGTTCTTCAGCGACAAGTTCGTTTGAATATGCATTTTCTGAAATTGAATTTACGAATGCTAATTTTTTTGCTTTTTCTTGATTATCAAGCTTCATAGGTATAATACCCGGAGTATCCAAAAGTTCAAGTTGCGGATTTATCCTGACCCACTGCTGTTGACGGGTAACCCCTGCTTTTGCACCCGTTTTTGTTTTGCTTGAACGGGTAAGCTTGTTTATTATACTTGATTTTCCTACATTGGGCATTCCGACAACCATAATCCTTGCAGGGCGGCGAAGCAGCCCCTTTTTCATCAATGCTTGGATTGCGGGTTCTGAAATTTCTACTGCCTTTTTAATAATTAAGTTTAAATCTTTATTCTTTTTTGCTTCTGTAGTAAAGACAGGAACATTGAATCTTTTCCCCAAAAGAGAAACCCACTTTTTGAGGTCTTTTGATTCAACAAGATCTGATTTATTTAACAATATTAAGCGGGGCTTATTATTAATAAGTCCCGCAATATTTTCATAACAGCTCGAATATGGAATTCTTGCATCCAAAACTTCAATGATAGCATCCACAAGTGAAAGCTGTTCTTTTAACTTTCTTTCAGCCTTCGCAATGTGTCCGGGATACCACTGAATATGTAATTTATTTGTTTTCAATTTTTTCCTTGATACGAGTTGCTTTACCTGAACGTTCTCTCAAGTAATAAAGTTTAGAACGTTTAACATCACCGCGTCTTAATACATTGATTTTGTCAATACGTGGAGAGTGAATTAAGAATACACGTTCTACGCCAACACCTTGGAAAACTTTTCTTACAGTAATTGTTTTATTCAAGCCTGCTCCGTGTTTCTTAATAACAGTACCTTCAAAAGCCTGAATTCTTTCTTTGTTACCTTCAACGATTTTTACAAAAACCTTAACAGTATCACCAGGGTTAACATCCGGTACTTCTGATTTTAAATATTGTTTTTCTAATTCATCAATTACAGGGTTCATTTCTATTTCCTTTATAATTTGTATTCCGAAATCTTTTCAAGCATAGCTCCGGAAAGAATGTCTATTTATATTTTAATTCCTTAATCGGCAATACAGCTTTTCCACAAGAAGCATACCGATGCACGTTACGCAGTCCATAATAATATAAAAATTTAATAATATCAAGAGGTGTTAAATTTTGTTAACTACTTAGTTTTAAAAAGTCGTGATATTACAATCGGAGCAAACATAACGGGAACAAAGGTCACAACCAAGAGAACCGGGATAATACCTTTTGCTTGTGCAATAAAACCAATCATAGTCATAAATAAAGCCACAATGCCCCATGAAAAACCATTGATAAACCCGCCTATTATGCTTTTATATTCAGGGATTACACCTTGTGCCAAAACCATTGTTATAGGCATTGCCATCATCGTCGTCAACCCCATCAAAATGAATATTACAATAGACAAAGCTGAACAGGTTTTGTAACTCAGGGCAAATATTATCATTAAAGGAAATGTTGCCATTAATGAAATATAAAAAACTTTTGGTGTACCAATCTTTTCTTCCAATTTTCTGCTCACAAGGGAGCCTATACCACCCGCAAATGTAAATCCAAATAATGCCAATCCTATATAAAATGGAGTTCTCCCATAACCCTTCCATAAAAAGGGTAATAATATTGTACAAGATGTCGTTACCAAAGTTTTTAGTATAGAAATTGAAATTAAGAGATTTAATCTTCTGTTTTTTAAGATTATAAGAAATGTATTTTTAAAATCTTTATGTTCTTTTTTTATCTGTCGACCGGACATTTTTGGTATAAATTTAAACATTAAAAAAGCCCATAAAACCCCAACTATACATAGGTATGGCATATTTTCCAATCCCAAAAATTGGGTAACTCCCGCTGATACAATCGGTCCCAACGAAAACCCAAGGGTTCCGAGCCCGATAAAATATCCCATGTTTTTTGTTGCATCTTCTGTTGCAAATCTTACCGAAAATCCAAGCGCCTGCGGATGAAAAATGCTTGAGCCTAAGCTACCCGCTATAACAAATATTATCAAGTGTTCAAGACTAATGGCACCCGGAGCAAAAGATATGAAAACTGAGGACATCAAAATTCCCCAAAATATAAATGCACGCTTTGTTATATTATCTGCAAAAAATCCAAATATCGGTTGAATTAGCGATGCAAAAATATGAGAAAGACTCAATACCACAGTTGCAATCCCCATTGTAATACCTAATTTTACGGCAATAAAAGGCATAATCGGGTTTAACATTCCGGTATATACATCATTGATAAAATGTGCGGTATTCAACCATATTGAGGGTAAATTTCTCTTTTTTGTAGCGCTCATTCTCACATTATAATTCAAACAGATGAATTTAACAGTAAATGCTTTCTTCACTTTTAAGGTATGGTATAATCAATTAAAAGAGAATTGCTATGAAAAATAAAGTCCCGGTAAAAAAACTACAAAATGAAGAACTACTTGCCAAAATACATTTCGCCGACAGTTTGGTAAAAGAGAAAAGTTACACAGATGCGATAACTGTTTATAAGGAAGTTTTAGCTAAAATTGAAAACAGGAAAGATTTAGCTTGGGATATTACGGAAATTAACCGTAAAATCGGGGATTGCTATTGGTTTTTAAAAGATAACAAAAATGCAATCGAATACTATGAAAATACATTGAAATTTTATACCAACAACAGGAGTATCTACGAAGTTTTAAGCGGTCTCTATTCAAAATTAGATACGAATAAAACAATTGAATACTACCAAAAAGCACTTGCATTAGGTTCTAATGAGAGCTACTTTCAGAATCTAACTTGGCTAATGATTAAAGATTCAAGGTATAGGCAAAAAGATATTAAGGAAATTTTTGAATCATATGTTGATAAGTTTAGGCCAAAATACCTTAATCTAATGCCGGTTTACACGCATGGAGAAGAAAGAAAAATTAAAGATAAAAAATTAAATATTGCTTATGTGTCAACAGATTTATATTGTCATGCAATGATGACTTTTATGCTCCCTATATTTGAAACACATAACACTAATAAATATAATTTCACATTTTATTCTATAAACGACAAAACCGACATGGTTACCGATAGGATTAAAAATACCGGGATAAATTTTGTAGATCTGAGTAAAGCAACTCCACAAGAAATTGCCAGAAAAATTTATGAAGATAGAATTGATATAGTCATTGACCTTGCAGGATATGTTAACACTAAACTATTTTGGTTATTATATAAGCCGGCACCTATACAAATGCAATATTTAGGTTTCTTGAATACGTACGGAATGAAGGAGGTTGATTATTTAATAACCGATGAACACTCTATTCCTAAAGAAATGTCGAAATTTTATACAGAAAAACCTCTATATTTACCTAAACCGTTGCAGAAATATTGCTTTTGTCACCCAAAAACCAATGTTGCCCCTTGTAATCCTGAGCCCCCTTGTGTCAGAAACGGGTACATAACCTTTGGATGTTTTAATAATATTAATAAAATTGATGACTACACCATCAAACTTTGGTCAAAATTAGTTGAGGAAATTCCTAACTGCAAACTTATGTTCTACAGAACTCAAATGGGAGAACCGGAACGAGAAAGACTGACTAAAATGCTAAAAAAATATGGGGCTGACATGGATAGAATAATTTTCAAAAACGAACCCCAAAGTCCACATTTTCTAATATATGACCATGCGGATATTGCGCTTGACCCAATCCCTTTTAGCGGCCTAACTATTACTGTTGAAACATGTTTGATGGGGGTTCCTGTTCTTTGCCTTATGCATGAGACCCTCCAGAGCAAGGGAACATCAAGAATTAACATAAATTTAGGGCTCGAAGAATTAAACGCGAAGGATGAGCAAGACTTTATACAAAAGGCTAAAGATATCGCAAATATTGAATCAATAAAAAAATATAGAGAAGAATTGAGGTACAAATTACTGACCTCTCCAATCTTTAATGATTACCGTGAAATGTCACTTGCTTTTGAAGATTGTTTTGATAAAGCCTGGAAAGAATATTGTAGTGCTAATACCTAAATTAAAGTAATTTGCACAAAAAAAAGTCGCTTTCGCGACTTGAACAATAATCTTGGGAGGAGATTTGGGGATAGTTGTACATGAATAATAATACAAGCATGTCAAATTTGTTACATTTCTTTTGAAAAAATTAATAAATCTTTACAATTACTTGATTTTATTATATTATATTGTAAGGAGAAATTTATGAAAATCTTAATTATTAACGGCGCAAACATGAATATGTTAGGGGTCAGAGAACCTGAAAAATATGGGTATTTGACCATGAAGGATTTAGAAAAAGAGCTTTATTCCATGTCTTTTTCAATGGGAATAGATATTGAGATGTATCAAAGCAACCTCGAAGGTGAAATTGTTGAAAAGATTCATAAGGCCTTAAATATTTTTGACGGGATCATTATAAATGCCGGAGCTTATACTCACACGAGCATTGCCATAAGAGATGCCATCGAAGCAGTTAATATTCCAACGGTTGAAGTTCATATGACAAATATTTTTGCGAGGGAAGATTTTCGTAAGATATCTTTTATATCTCCCGTTGCGATTGGGCAAATTGCCGGATTCGGTTTTGATTCATATAAACTTGGTCTGCAAGCATTAATAAATTATCTAAAAAAATCTGATTAAAAGTGATTAAAAGAAATAGCAAAAACCCGGTATAATACCGGGTTTTTATCTATCCGTCTCCAAATCTAAGTAGCCAAAATTATTCTTTCTTCAAGCCGCCTTCGTGGAATTTTAGCATCCTGCCTAAACTCCACTCTCTTATTTTTGCATCTTCTATAACATTTTTTATTTCATCCAGTTCTGCAATCAAAGTTGCCAAATCTTTTCTCTGAAATGCGTATGCCCTATTTAGTGCAATTTCTTCCGTTTTTGGTTTGACTTCATCTGCATCTGCCCAAATTGGAGTGAAATTTTTTGATTTTAAAAATTCTTCTATGTCTTTTTTCATAATACCCCTCAATTAATTTAAACCTTTCTGCCCCATAAAAGACTGAATCAAGTCAAGCATATCAAAATTTCCGTATTTGAAGGTATAGAATTGATCAGCGTAATCAGGATCAACCAGTTTTTGTAATTCCAGCATTTTTTTATAATCCATAGAATTAAAGTCAAAACTTGTCATCTCACCGTAATCAATCATTAAATCTTCCATATCGGTGATTTTGTTTTCTTTTTCTTCCATTGCTACACTCCTTATCTAAATTAATTACATTAATTCATATCGGAGTTTTTGAATAAAACTTTAGAATATTTTTTCAAATGTTAAGATATTTTTACAATTGATTTAAACGTTAGCGGTTTCTTTTTCCTTGTAACTTTCAGGAATTGGTGCACAATTTTCGTAATTTGCGTGTTCGGAAATTTGTTTGCACCATTCATAAATTATTACATCTTCCGGCAATTTGTAAGAAATAGGAGTGCCTACATGTAATCTCACCTTTTGGCGTTTAAAAGGAAAAAGACTTGGGTAACCTGAAAAATCAGCAACAGCTACAGGAACAATATCGGCTTTAGCATGTTTAGCGATAACGGCAAAACCTTTTTTAATATCTTCGAGTTTTCCGTAAGGTCTGATTCCTCCTTGAGGAAAAACCCCAAGGGACCAACTCGTGGAAAGGATATCTTTTACAGTTTTAAATGTTGCGATCTCTGGTTTTGCCCTATCTACAGCAAAACCACCCAAGGTAATTGTAAACCATTCCCACATATCTCCACCTTCAAAAAGTTCTTTTTTTGCCATATATGCTATAGGTCTCAAACATGCCAATGACACAAGCGGCGGATCAAAATAAGAAACGTGATTACCTGTATAAATAAGTTTATCTGACTTTTTACGTTTTTCGATATTTTCTCTACCGGTAATTTTATAATCATAAAAAATAAGCATAAATGGTATAACCACTAAGAAAACAAAAGACATATAGAAAATAGTTCTCCAGATGTTGTAATCTGACGGATACCTTCTGTTGTAATTTCTTTTTTTCTTTTCCATACACAAACCTTTTTCTTAATTCCTAAATAATGATTCTACTCATCAATATAGCTGAATCCTGTTAGTTTTTCAACAGACTTTATCCATTTTTCACGAACTTCATCGAGATTATCACTATAAGGGATAACCTCTCCGATATTTACTATAATTTTGCCTGAGAAAGGGATATGAGTTGCTTTTTGGGTGCCGATTATGCCTATTGGTAAAACATCACACTTTGTTATTTTGGCCACTCCTGCAAATCCGTTACCCACTTTTGTTATGACCCCTGCTTGACCTCTTGTTCCTTGCGGGAAAAGTCCAAGCAGCCATTTTGATTTTTTGACTTCTGTCGCGGTTTTGATTGTAGAAGGGGCGAGCGTTTCTCTGTCAACAGCAAATGCTCCGAGCCAATCCAACCACCATCTGATAAATTTAATATCAAACAATTCTTTTTTTGCCATAAAAGCTACAGGTCTCGATAGAACTGATGCAATTAACGGAGGGTCCAATGTTGACATATGATTTGCACACACAATGTAGCAGTTGTCTTTTGGAATATTTTCTTTACCGTGAACTTCCAACCTATATATAAGTTTTAATCTAATCATATAGAATATCTTACAGACAATAAATTGGAACAGACCTCTCCAAAAATTAAGTTCGGAAGCTTTGCGTTTATTATAGTTACGTTTTTCTTTTTTTGCCATGTTATTCCTCTTAAAAAATATTATACACAAAATATATTCTATAGGATTGTATATTAAAAAAATTTTTTGTATAATAATCTTACTTACTAATATTTATTTAGGAGAGAGTTATGACAGAACTAATGACATCAAAAAACGAGCTTGAAAATGAGTTATTTAAAAGCGTTTATGCAAAAACCCCTGACTATATAAAAGATTTGAATCTTATGGATTTTTCTAATAAGGGCGAATTTATATTCCGTTTGAAGCGTGAACATTTAAAGCCATATGACAGAGATTTAAATCCTGAAGGATTGAATTTATACGATTGGTTTAAAAATTATGAAAAAGAGGCAAAAGTTTCGACGGCAGGCATCAGAGGGCCCCAGAATATTCTGTTCCCTCAGGATACACGTTTTCCTATAAATCTTGTTGGGATAGTTTTAGCAACACTTGCCAAGGCTCTTGTTGCCGTTGAAAAATACCCTAATCAAAAGATTTTAAAAATTGCGGGGCGCGAAGTTCGTTACAATTCAGAATTGTTTCTTGATGCAATAGCCAGAATTCAAGCCGCACAAGGAATAGAAACATTGCTTCCGGAAGGGAAAAAGACTATTCCAATTTGGCTGGCCTCATTTCTTGCATTTAAGTTGGATTTGATGGGAGGTGAATATATTACATCAAGCCATGGAATTTCCGTAAAAAATGCGACAAAAGATTTGAATTCACAAGGTAGTCAATATTTACCTGAAGAATCAATGGAATTTGTAAACAAAATAAGAGAAATTTTTAAAGAAACAGAAGAAAAAGGATTCTATGACATAAAGATTGCAGCACAAGACAATCCGTTCATTAATGAATCTATTATGAAAACTCTTAATGACGGAGTTGATTTATATGTAGAATACTTGCAATGTGGTGTTGCCAAAGATTTCAATTTGGATCTTATTAAACGGATAAAAAATAAAGTTGTTATAGAAAGTGTTGGAGGTTCTGCGTATAGAACGCTTTCGAGAGTTTTGGACAAATTGAATGTATCTAAAAAATTTGATTGGTTCGATACCGATGAGGATCCTTTCTTTAATTCCATCGGCAAGTACAATGTAACTCCTGACGGAAAACAAGAATTTTACGATTACTCTGTAGATGCGACAGCAACTTCAAAAAGAAATAACGGAGAAAAATTCTATCCTGTAATTGAGACAATGCACTACGAGGAAAAGCTGAAAAACTATCCTATCAATACTTGTGTTCTTATCACGGATCCGGATCATGACAGATTAACCGTTACCCAAAAAGAATCAGCGGACAAAATTCCTTTCCTCAAAAAATGGGGAATTGATTTTGTTCAATTAGACAAGGATACAATTCTTTCGGTGTTTAGTGCGAATCAAGCATTTTTAATGCTTATGAATTTCCATTCCTCACAATTAAAACGTGAAAATTTATGGAAAAATCACCCTAGATTTATGATAAAAACTACTGCCTCGGCAAAATCATGGGACGAATGGGCGAAAAATAATAATGTAAACGTTGTTAACGTGCCGGTTGGGTTTAAAGAAATAGCAAACATAATGAAAAAGGTTGAATTAAAGATTGAAACATCTCCGGATGAAGATGTTATAGTGGATGACGTTTTAGGTAGCTCCATAAACTTAGGTGTAAACCCTCGACTCATATTTGGCGGAGAAGAATCCGGCGGCATGATTATGGGTTGTGAGGATTTGATCCTGTCAAAAGCCGGCAGAAAAGCTGTTGCGATGAGAGAAAAATCTGCAACCGAAGCTGTTGTTGTTGCATCAGCATTAATTGCCCATCTAGAAAAAGAAGGGTTGTCGCTTTCTGAATATCTCGCTAAAGTTTTTGAAGAAAACAATATTATTTCAAAATTTGATACACGTGTGGATATTGCTTATTACAACGAATCGGAGCCTGACATAGAAAAAATGAAAGCCGATAAAATTAAGGGCGAAGAAAAACGTACAATGAACGATTTATTCTACCTAACTATGGCTATAGCCCAACGTGAAGGGCGTATGACAATAGCTGATGTAAGACGGGTTTTAACGGATACATTCCCTGAGCTTGATTTTAAAAATCTTATTTCGATAAAATTTGTCGGTGACGGGACTTACCTTGATTTTTCTGATAAATACATTGAAATCAGACCTTCGGGAACAGATGCCAAAACAAAAGCTTATGGCGGCGGAAATTCAAAAGATGATATAGAAAAGTTCGCATCAATTTTGGGGAACTATTCCGGAGAAAGAACGGCCCTTCACAAAAATTTTGTCGATGACAAATTTTATTCTGAAGCAAAAGATAGAGCAATGGATTACTATCTGAAATTCGTAGAGAAGGATTCCAATAATATTCCATTTGTTATACCTGATTACACAAAGACATTGGGAATCCGGTTCTAGAGAGAAATAGATGAGGTATTTATTTGTATTTAGATCCTCTCTTACGAGCTGGAATTTGGCATGTCAATTTGAGCGATACCGGATATTATGTAATTACAGGTAATTTGCCAGAATACTTTTTACGTAGTTTTGGGTTTCAGCATAAGGAGGAACTCCCGAATATTTGTCGACGGCACCCGGCCCTGCGTTGTATGCTGCAAGGGCAAGTATAATATTACCGTTATATTTGTCAAGCATGGATTTCAAATACCTCACGCCCCCGTCAATATTTTGGATAGGATTGTATGGGTCTTTAACCCCAAGTCTCTTTGCGGTTGCCGGCATGAGCTGCATTAATCCCATAGCTCCGGCTTTAGATTTTGCTTTTGCGTTGAATCCGGATTCTTGTTTGATAACAGCTTGAACAAGTTTTTCATCAACGTTGTATTTTTGAGATACCTGTGAAACAATATTGAGGATTTGAGATTTGTTTGTAACAGGTGTTATATTACTTGTCTCTGATTGGATAGCTTGTGTTAACGGTGAATATACCCCATTGGTTTTTAATAATTCGGCTGAAACATTCTTTTTGCCGGAAGTTAGCAAAGTTCCGAAATTGACCCCTGAAGAAGATGCCATAACCCGTTCGAAACTCGGGACATTTGTTGATTTATTTGCGGGGTATAAGGTGTCCAATGGGTTCGCTTCAATACGCTTATTAACCGTATTGGAAAGTTGATTATAACGCTGCATTGCAACGTTTTGGCCGCTTGTGTTCATTAAATTTTGTATAAAACCGGAAAACATTACCTACCCTTGTCTACTTTTTGATAATACAACGAGATTCTTAATCTGTTATCCTCTATTTGTATTAATGATGTACGGATAGATGTCAAGTTATGTTTTTATTTTAATCGACTTGTAATTTTAATAGTTGCAAGGATTTGCGAAGGGCATTATTAAGAAATGTAAAGTCCCTTAACAAATATTTACAATGGCTGAAACCGCATGGTTGTTGGGTTCTGGGGGGGGGGGGTCGATATTGGTTGGGGCTTTTCCCTGTCAATTCTTAGTTTTAGCGTGTTTTCATATAGGTAAGAAAGTGGTAAAAATTTAATTAAGGTAAAAGGTAAAGA
>CADBQW010000104.1 GCA_902796925.1 uncultured bacterium
AAGTGAAAAACTCTAAAAGATTAAAAAGAAATGCTACATTCACTTTGTTTCCTGAATATTATGTCGACAATCAACAAGTAAAACACAATTTTGAACATAATTTTGTTGCAAAATATACTACCGGTATTGATATTAAAAAACCTACAAAAAGTGCAGCGTTAACCGTGGGGAACCATTTTATACCCGGACTTTCTGCAGGTGTTGCAGCTATCGAAGGTGTTGTAGAAAATTCAGAAGGTAACAGAGCAAAATCTGCAGTAAAATCTGTCTATGACTCCTCTCCTCTTTCATACGTTGAAAAGGGGAAAGAAATAGATATTAGGAAAAATGATTCCTTCCTTCTTAAATTTAAATTAAAAGACGAGGATGAGTAATATAGAATCTAAGAGTTAAGCGTTGACGGCAACTTTTAGTTTTCCGTCACCATTCATAATGATTTCGGTATCCTTACCATTTTCACTTATAACCAAGCGGGTTTTTCTTGTATTATTTTCTATAAATGTTGAGATTTCTTTTATTTTTAAATCGTTCATATTTTCTCCTTTATCAAATAAATATAACACATTTTCCTGGTTTTTCAACCCCCAATACTAATATAAAAAAGCTAAAAATTTTTTTTGCTATTGATTTTATAATGTTATAAATTCTTAAAGCATGGGAACAATATTATTAGCAGCTAAAAATGCTGCATTTTGTTCATTTCTAAGAATGGAAAGGGGCGATGAGCCCCTTTCCATTTTATTTAATCAAATCTTTTATAACTTCACCTGCAATAATAAGTCCGACAATCGGCGGCACAAAAGAATTGCTGCCCGGTATTTGATGTTTTACAGTACACTTTCTCACGGTTCCCGGAGGACAAACGCAATGGTTTTTACAGCTATTTTCAAAGCTATCATCCGGTTTTACAGGAGGTTCCTTTGAATACACAACTTTTACCCCTTTAATTTTTCTTTTTTTGAGTTCTTGGCGAATAACCCGAGCAAGAGGGCAGACCGAAGTTTTTGAAATATCAGCCACTTCAAATGCTAAAGGATCCATTTTATTGCCGGCTCCCATCGCACAAATAATGGGAGTGGCACACTTTTTGGTTTCTTCAATTAACGAAAGTTTGCCAACTACAGTGTCGATTGCATCAACTACATAATCATATTTTGAAAAATCAAAATTTCCTTTCGTTTCAGGAGTATAAAATGTCTTATACTTATTAACTTTAATTTCAGGATTTATGTCCAATATTCTACCTTCTGCAACATCAACTTTATATTTTCCGATAGTTGAATGAGTAGCATAGATTTGGCGATTAATATTAGTAAGACAAACTTTGTCGTCATCTATAATATCAATTTCTCCTAACCCTGAACGCACCAGAGCTTCAGCCACATAACCTCCAACGCCACCAATACCAAATACTGCAACACGCGAATTCTTAAGTTTTTCTATACCGTCATTACCAATCAATAGTTGTGTTCTTGAAAATTGATTTAACATTTATTTTTCCTCAAAATAATTTAACCACAAACAAATCGGTCATCGCAATTTATTACACATACATTTTTGTGAAATATGTCCTTATTCAAGTATATTAAGCAAATTTTACAATTTGTTGAAAAATTAAATTCGCTATGGTAGGTTGTTAGAGAAGGAGAAATTATCAATGGCAAAAGTTTTAGTTACAATGCCGGAAGAATTTTTAAGTAAGGTAGATGTAATAGCAAATAGTGAACAACGTACAAGAAGTGAGCTTATTCGTGAGGCACTCCGTGGGTATATGCATAAAAGAAGTATACAAAACCCTGAAAAAGCTTCTAAAAATGCAGAATTCTTAGAAGAACTCATAGGTTAATTTCTTTAATAAAATTGTTAACGACCTCAACAAGATAAGAAAGTTCATATGGTTTCGGCAGATATACATCAGCCCCCGTATTTAGGACTAATTCTTTATCATGTATGTTTGTTGTGACAATAATTTTAACATTATTGAATGCAGAATTTTTCCGTAGATTTCTGCATAAATCAAGCCCCTCTAATGAAGAATTATCTCCTGCATCAATTATCATAACCGCCGGAATTTGCTTTATATTTTTTATGTCATTTTTACTTCTCAGTCTTACAAATTCTAGTCCTTGAATCTCTAAAACAGTTTTTAAAAGCTCCTGTGTTGCTTCATCTTTCTCATAAATTAAGACACTGTTATTATACGAATTTTTTAAAACAGAATCTGCAGCAGAAAGTTTAATTCTCTCTGCAAGATAATTTGATTTGTTATGTAACTCTGCCATTGAGTGTACATGACGAAGTGCAGAAAGTACGGAATCTGTTTTTTTATAAGGTTCAAATTCATTTGTCACGATACCGATAGTTAAATGAACAAAATTTGACCTTCTTCCGGCAATATCGTCACTGTCTGTGATAACATACCCTCGAGAATAATCTTCTTTGGTATAAAATTTAGGAATAATCGAATCAAATGCATTTACCAAATAATTTGCTATCTTTTCGGATTTTAATTGATTTGTGATTATTAAAAATTCACCATCACTAATTGTTCCTAAATAATCATCAGAAGATAGTGTTGATATAGCTATTGCACAAAATGTTTGTAAAAGTTTGTCCGACGCAAGTTCTGTGTAATTTTCTGCGTAACTTTTCAAATTTTCAATACTAATTAAAAGACATGCCCATGGTTCATTTTTTGACAAAACTCGCTTTAGCGCTCTAAAAGAGTAGTTTCGGTTTGGCAACAATTTCTTACTATCAAGATTAGATTCAAATTCTCGTCTCAAATGAGCTTTTATTCTGGTTGCAAATTCTTTTGAATTTACGGGTTCTGATATAAAATCATCGGCGCCGTTATCGAGAACTTTTAGTCTGTCATCAATTTCTGCAGATTTACTTGTTGCAATGATAATAGGCCGCATATTGTAGGTAAGCGCACGAATTTTTTTGCAATAATAGGAAAGATCGTTATCCATACTATCAGAAATTATTATCAAATCCGGTTCATTATCTTGAATAAACTTTAAAGATGATATCAAATCTCTTGCAATACCTACAGAATTAGCTTCTGATTCAAGCAACTTTTTGTATTTTACAGAAATTTCTGTTCTTTTATCAATAATCAATGTTACTGAATGCATTTTGCCCTCGCCTGTTTTTCGATATCAGAAGATGGAATATCAATTGTAAATGTTATTTTTGATAAATTTGCATCTATATTTTCAGATTTTACACAAATTGTTCCGCCCATTTTCTCAAGAATATTTTTTGTTATATATAATCCGAGTCCGGAACCTTGAACTTTTCTCGTTAAAGGATTATCTATTCTGGAAAACTTTGTGAAAATTTTTTCATAATCTCTTTCATCAATTCCAAGACCAAGATTTGTAACATTTATCGCAACGAAATTTTCATCTTCTCCAAAACCTATATTTATCCATATATCATTGTTATTGCTATATTTACAGGCATTTTCAATTATATTCATAATTGCTTGTTGAAATTTGTCTTCATCTGCCAAAATATTTGGTGTATTAATTTTTTCATCAACAATAAAATTTTTATCTTTGTATTGAGTTTTAAGAAGTTGAACAACTTTTTCAACAGTTGGTCTTACGGGAATATCTTTAAGTATAATTCTTTCAGATTGGGAGTGCAATTTTGTCACAGAAAGTATATTCTCTACCATGTTTATGAGTCTGTCAGATTGTTCCTTTATGATTCCCAAAAACTTTTTTTTGCTGTCTTCATCTAATCTATCCCAGGAATTTAGCATTGTATCTGCAAATCCGCGAATTGAAGTTAGTGGTGTTCTTAATTCATGACTCACAGTGGAGATAAAATCTTCGTAATTTTCCGTCATCTTGCCCTCTCTAAACAACCTTTATTACAATTTTCCCATAGATTTTGAAATCTGTGAATGAATTTTATTTGCCCTATTTAAGTACGATGTCAACTTTTCGTAACTTTGTTTGTATTCACCATACGGAACTTTCATTTCTATCAGTTCATCAATGTTTGCATTGATACTGGATAGTGTTTCCAACGATGAACTTAATTGACTTATGTCATAAAATTTTTTTGAAAATTTTGGTAAAATTTTTCTTGAAACATACCTTTGCAGCTTTAAAATCCAAAAGAAGGCATCCCCTCTGTGGCGTATAGCACGATTAATCTTAGGTTTTAAGCCTTGTTCTTGGAAGCTTTTATTTAACTGCTCCAACTCCTTTTCTAAGCCTTTTTCTCTAATTTTTAAATCCAAAACTTCATTTACTTTTGCAATTCTTTCTGCACCCTTAATTTTTTCTCTAAGTTCAGCGAGTTGTTTTTCAGTTTCACTTATTTGGTATTGAAGTTTTGCAGATGTGCTGTCAAGCTCCTTATAAGATTGTTTATCTAAAATTTGAGAATCATAATCATTCAATCTTTTTGGGGCAAACTGAAAACTGTTATCTTTAAATTTTTTAGAGGCAGCAAAATCAAACGGATTAGTCGCAGAGAGTCCGTCTTTTTTGTTTAATGAAACTTTTTCTACCTTTTTTTCTTTTTCCATACGTTTATTTTAAAACAAAAAGAATTTTTTTTTGCCATGTAAATGTATGATAATTAGAATTAAATAAAAAATCTTGATATATGAGTATATTTTTGTTATTATCATTACAGTGACAGACAAAGAGAGGTAAAAATATGTCCGGACATTCAAAATGGGCTAATATAAAGAACAAAAAGGCAAAAGTTGATTCGCAAAGGGCTGTTGTTTTCCAAAAATATTCAAGAGAATTAATTGTGGCATCACGTCTGGGCGGACCTGATCCGGCCGGGAATTTCAGATTGAGAACAGCAATAGAAAAGGCTAAGGCGGCCGGACTTCCAAATGATAATATAAAAAGGGCTATTGATAAAGGTGCCGGTGCGGGAGCCAGTGAAAATTATGAAGAATTAACTTATGAAGGTTATGGTGCAGGCGGAGTCGCTGTTTTTGTTGAAGTAATGACGGATAACAGAAACAGAACCGCAGGTGATATCAGAAGTTTCTTCTCTAAATTCCACGGAAATCTGGGCGAAAATGGTTGTGTAGGTTGGATGTTCCAACAAAAAGGGTCTATAACATTTAATTCCGATGAAGTTGATTTTGAAAAACTTTTTGAATCTGCAATTGAACTCGATGCAGAGGATGTACTGGAAGAAGATGATGAATACAAAGTTATAACTTCAGTTGAAAATTTTCAAAAGGTTGTTGAGGGACTTGAAAATGCAGGTTTTAAATCCGTAAGCGCAGAATTAACCAGAATTCCTGAAAATACTATTGAAGTTTCTGATGTAGAAACTGCCAATTTCGTATTAAAACTTTTAGACAAATTGGAAGAACATGATGATGTCCAAAATGTTTATTCCAACTGTGATATTCCAGATGAAATTATGGAGAAACTTGAGGCATAGTGTCTAACATAATTGAACAAATAAAAAATCTTTCAAACTCCTTGAATGTTGCTTTTTCATCAAGGAGTATTCTTACTTGTCTTGAAGATTTTTTTATGGAAAATTTTGGTGTCGGAAAAATTACACTCTATATTTTTGATGAAAATACTCAAACTTTACGCGATTTCGCAAAGAATTGGCTTATTATAGAAAACAAAAAAGATGCACTTTATTCAATTTGGGAAAAATTAAACAGCAAGAAAAAATACGTAACTTCAAGCCAAAATTTATACTACCCGTTAAAACAAAACACCAAAATTATAGGATTTTTTGATATTAGTATTGTAAAACCCGATGGATTACTGGAATTTCTCGATATTGCAGATAGCCTTATATCTTTAAAGGTTCAAAATGTCATCCTCTCCGACAAAATGCGCAAAAATATTGATTTCCATGCCTCTATGAAAAATATTGCTAAAATTATTGAAACTCAATATGAAATGAACTATATTATCCCAATTATCGGGGAAATGATTGACAAATTCGTTGCCGAACATCTTGTATATATTTTCTTATATTCTGAAAACGATGATGAAATGCAACTTATTTGGCCAAATGCCTGCAGTGATAACAAAATTCTTGAATTAATAAAAGTTGTTAGTGCGGATTCTGAATTTTTTACAACAAAAGATAAAAAAATTGGGGTATTCCCAATGACGGCCGAAAACAAGTTGATTGGTGCGATTGTTACAAAAAGTATGGATACTTGCATACACGAAAAAGAAATAGAATATATAGAGCAATTATCTAATCAAGCTGCAACGACAATTAATCGTGCGAATGTATATGCAGAAATTTTACAACATGCGACACTTGATGCTCTTACCGGCTTCTACAATCGCAGACAGCTTGAAGAAAGAACTAAGCAAGAAGTCTCGGTTGCAAAACGTAACGGCAGGCATTTGTGCGCAGTTATGACAGATATTGATTTCTTTAAGTCTTTTAATGATAATTATGGACATAGTATTGGTGATTATGTATTGAAAACCGTATCAAAATCAATAAAAAGTGAACTGCGCGATTATGACGTTGCCGGAAGATACGGGGGCGAGGAATTTGTAGTTTTATTGCCGTTTACGGGTTTGAACGAATCAAAACTCGTTGCAGAACGTTTACGTAAAGCTGTTGAAAATACTAAATTGGATATTTCTAAAATAAATCCTGAACTGCATGAAAATAATATTGGTGTTACAATAAGTTTGGGTGTTGCGGAATTAACCCCTGATGATAGCGCTGAATCGTTAATTCAAAAGGCCGATAAAGCGCTTTATGAGGCAAAAAATTCAGGTAGAAACAGAGTGGTAATATATGAATAATGTATACATAAAAGAATGTAAAACTATTGAAGATACTAGAAAATTGGCACAATGTTTTTCAAAACTTATTTTAAACGGATGTTTTGTATCTTTATATGGCGAAATTGGTGCGGGAAAAACGGCTTTCGTTAAACTTGTTGCAGAAGCAATAGAAGTTAAAGAACATGTAACAAGCCCCACATTTGTTATACTTAATGAATATCATTCCGGTAAAATTCCAATGTACCATTTTGATTTATATAGATTGGAAAATGAAGGTGTTAAAACTATTGTTGATGAATTAAGAGAATATTCGGAAGGTAAAAATCTTACATTTGTTGAATGGGCAGAATTTTCCCAAGATGAAATGCCCTTCGATCATCTTAGTATAAAAGTCACATATTCTGATGACGATACAAGAATTTACACATTTGAATATATCGGCGATGACAAATATAAAATTATAGAGGGATTAAAAAATTGTTAACTATTGGATTTGATACAGCTTTAGATAAAATGTATGTTGCATTGAAGAATGATGATAAGATTATAGAATCAAAAATAGTAGAAAACAAAGACGGGAAATATCATTCTGCATTTTTAATTTCTACAATAAAAGATATCTTAAAAAATAACGGATTCAGACCTTCAGATATAGATTTAATAACAACAGATATCGGCCCGGGTAGCTTTACCGGTATAAGAGCGTGTATTACTGTTGCAAGAGTACTTGCACAACAGTTAAATTGTAAGGTAATAGGGGTTTCTTCACTGGAGATTCTGTCAAAACTTGCAAATAGCAATCCTCTGGTTGCACTTGATGCAAGAAAGCATTGTGCCTATTTATACATCGACGGTAAAATCCAAGGTGCCGTTTATATTGATAAAGTTAAGGAAATTGTTGAAAACGGGAATTACGATATAATTACAGATTCAAAGATGTCAGAAATTTTTGGCGGGAAAGAATATCTAAAAAGCAATCCGAATCTTGGTGAAATTCTGGTTGATATTGCAACAGAACGTGCTAAAGATTCTAATTGCGATTGGCGACAATTAAAACCTTTGTATATTCAACCTCCTCCTATGGGCTAGATATTTTATAGATATTTATGCTATATTAATTTTATGGATAAAAAAGTTATAGTTACAAATCGAAAAGCTTTTCACGACTTCACTATTTTTGATAAATACGAAGCCGGAATTGTTTTGACAGGTACAGAAATAAAATCAATCCGTCAGGGTTCAATACAGTTAAAAGATTCTTTTTGTAAAATTGATAACGAAGAAGCTTTTTTATACAGTTGTCATATTTCCAAATATGATAAAGGTAGCATACATAATCATGAACCGGAGAGGGTAAGAAAACTTCTACTTACAAAACGTGAAATATTAAAAATTTCGGACAAGGTAAAACAAGAGCACTATACAATTGTCCCTCTTGAAGTTTACCTTGTAAAAGGTCTGGCCAAGGTGCAAATAGGATTAGCAAAGGGTAAGAAGCTTTATGACAAACGTGAGGACCTGGCTAAAAAAGATCAAAAACGTGAGATGGATAGAATGTCAAAGATTAGATATTAAAATTTTCAAATAGCATCTTGACGTGAGAATTTGTTTGTCATAGTATTGTTATGTTGGCGGAGTGAATGTTCCGCGATTAAAAACTTAATACTTCGGGATGTAGCACCTGCCGAACGGATTTACGTACGGATGAACGAAGTGAAATCCGGATAGCGAGCGAATTGAACTGACTG
>CADBQW010000105.1 GCA_902796925.1 uncultured bacterium
GAACTTGTTGCAAAAATGGTTCAATCTCAATCAAAAAATACGCAATTTATAGTAGTTAGTCACAGAAAACCTATGATAGAATCAGCTAATAGAACAATCGGTGTAACACAAAAAGAAAAGGGTATTACAAAATTTACCGGAGTAAAATTAAGAGACTAATATGGCAAGTGAATTAACATTATCAAATATGGATATAGAAAACTTTACCGGTTCAAATAATGATGACGGTATAGGTATTCTGGTTGATATGGCAAAACAAGGGAAAATTGATCCTTGGAATATTGATATAGTTGACGTAACTGATAAATATCTTGCGCATATGTGCGAGTTAAAAGAACAGAATCTCCGAGTTACCGGAAGAACTTTTCTGTTTGCATCTGTACTTTTAAGGTTAAAATCAAACATTCTTGATGGGATTAGTCTTGATACCTTTGAACATCAAGAGGAGGAAGTTCAATACGATGATGATGGCTTTGTTGCAGAATACGCGGAAGAAGATTACCTGCCTACCAATAATGTTATTTCAATAAATGACGTTTTGCAGAGAAGAACGAGCGTAAAGCTAAATCACAATCGTGTTGTAACGTTAAAAGACTTGATAAGGCAATTAAAATTTTATGAAACTTTAGAGAAAAAACAATCTTTGAAACAGGCCCATGAACGTGCAAAAAATCGCGTTAGATCATACTCAAGACTTACCGCGGATGACATAGTAAATCTTGCACACGATGAATTTATTGATAAAAATGTCCTTGTCTTAAAAGAAAATTTGGAACAAATTTTTTATAAACAAGATAAAATTGAGTTAAACGAGCTTACACTTTTAGGTATGGATAAAATTGAAGCATACCTGGCTTTACTATTTTTAACTGTAGAAAGTGATTATGATATATACCAAAAAGAATTTTATTCAGATCTTTTTGTAATAAGGAACCAAAACAACCAAAACAAAGTTGATGATGAAACCAATACAATGATTGATAATGCTATAAAGGAAGGAAGAAGTGCCGGTGCAAGAATTGGACATGAATAGTTTAAAATCACGAGTGGAAGCCATTCTGTTCATAACTGCCCGTGCAATGACACCCGATGAAATCGGGAATATTTTAGATATTGATGCGGAAACAATTGAACAAGCTTTATTAGAACTAATAATGGATTACTCAGCCCGCGATGGCGCATTAGAAATTGACGATGAGAGCGGTTATATTATTCAAGTTAAAGAGGAACATACTGATCTGGTTGAATTACTTTGCCCTGTGGATTTAAAGCCTGCAACGCTAAGGACACTTTCAATCATTGCACTTAAAGAACCAATTCGTCAAACAGCATTGATTGAGCTTAGGGGATCAGGGGCGTATGATCACATAAAAGAACTGGTTGAAAAAGGCTTAATATCAAAAACAAAAGATAAAAACGGAAGAAGCTTTAACCTCAAAACAACACCAAAATTTGCAGAGTATTTCAAACTAAAAGGTGATACAAAGACTTTAGCAAAGATGCTGGAATTGGATAAATCAAGCTTAAAAGAAAACCCATCTCAGGAAGATAATGCAGAATAAAAAATCTATATATATAGCAGTTTTTGCGGTAATTTCAATCATATTTTTATTACATTTGCTTCCTAACATTTACCTAAAGTTAGGTGTAAATGAAATAGGCAAACAAAATTACATAAAGGCATATACTTACCTTACACAAGCATTCAAAATAGCCCCAAATAACAAAGATATAAGATATAACTATGTTATTGCGCTATCTAATCTTGCACCTTCTATAAGAGTGCAAAAAGAATTATTTGATATATCAAATAGCAAAGAAAAAGATAGTGCACAAAGTCTCGCAAATATCCGCCTTAACCAATTAAGGAACTTTTTTGTGCGCGATATGACTGATAATTACATTGAACAAGCAGCAAATGAAATTGGTGTAATTCGTTGGGATATATCCAGTTTTCCACTAAAAATCTACATTGATAGTTCCAATGGCAATGTTCCGGACTACTACAAAGTAGAAATTTTTAAAGCATTAAAGCTTTGGGCCCAATTAACAAATTTCATAAAATTTGAGGTTTTAGATAATATAAAAGATTCAAATATAACAATAAAAATTTCACCACTGCCAAATAACGTTTGCGAAGGTAAAACTTGCAGATATGTTGTTGGCATCACAGAACCTGAAATAAGTAACGGCATTTTAAACAAAATGAATATAACTTTATACGAAAAAGACCCATATGGCAACTATTTTTCCGACAGAGAAATATTTAACACAATACTACACGAAATGGGACATGCACTGGGAATTATGGGGCACAGTTACAATCCCAACGATACTATGTACGCATCTGTTAAGGAAAGCTATGTCCATTCTTATATGAGTGAATTTCAATATTTAACCGTTGCCGACAAAAATACAATGTTACTTTTATATAGACTCCTGCCGGATATATCAAATATCCCAATAAATAAGATTAAAAAAAGCGGTTTAATATATCCTCCATTGTTAATGGGTAATGAAGAACAATTGACTAATAAAAAAATTAAAGAAGCAAAGAACTATATAAAAAATGCTCCAAATCTACCCTCAGGCTATATTGACCTTGCCTCAGCATATGCCCGAAAAGGGGACTACACCCTTGCCCTAAAAACATTGGAGAAAGGAATAACTGTTGCAACTAGAAATGAGGACAAATATATAATTTATTATAATTCTGCGCTAATATGCATTAACAACAAAGATTGGAAAAAAGCCCGTTACTTCATAAATTACGCAAGACTAATTGAAAACAATCCTGAACTGGGTAAGCTAGAAAATATGATAAAAAATTGATACTAATTTTACAAAAAAATAAATTTATTGTAAGCTAACTTTATGGCTAAAATTTCGGATAAGGTAATAAATCGTTTAACGTTATACCACTGTATTTTATGTGATTACATAAATCAGGGTAAGATATATATCTCAAGCGGTAATATTGCCAAGCTATTACGCATTGATGATTCTCAAGTAAGAAAAGACTTAAATATTCTGAACAATTCCGGAAAGTCACGCATCGGGTACCATGTGCAAGATCTAAAAATATCAATCGAAAAAACACTAGGGTTCCAAAAAAGTAAAAAAGCCTTTATAATAGGTGCCGGAAACTTGGGTTCAGCACTTGCTAAATACGATAATTTCTCAGATTACGGACTAAATATACTTGCACTTTTTGATAACGATAAAAATAAAATCGGTAAAACTGTTAATAACAAAATTATCTTTGATATTTCAAAGCTTGAGAATCTAATATATAAATCTAATGTGGAAATAGCTATTCTGACAGTTCCGACAAGCGCCGCACAGGTAATGGCCAATTTCTTAGTTAAGTCTAATATAAAGTATATCTGGAATTTTACACCCACTGTACTGGATGTACCAAATGGTGTTGTGGTCTGGAATGAAAACTTAATGGGTAATTTTCTGCAATTTACTTTCGGAAAATAAAACATAAGAAAGTTTTCATGCTAGAATACAACTGTTAAACAATTGTAATGAGGAAAAGTTGATGAGAGAAATAATAATGTCAGCAATGCGCCCGACCGGGAAACTTCATCTGGGTCACTATCTTGGCGTTATCCAAAATTGGGTAAAATTACAAGATAAATACGAATGCTATTTTGGGGTTGCAGACTGGCATGCTCTAACGACAAAATATGATAATACAGAAAATTTAAGACAGGACTGTCGCGAAGTCATAATGGATTGGTTAGCCTCAGGTATAGACCCTGATAAATCAGTTCTTTACATTCAATCGCTAATTCCTGAAATTGCAGAATTAAACATATATCTGGGTATGATTACACCAGAATCTTGGGTTGAAAAAGATCCCACACTAAAAGATATGGTTAAAATTCTACGCGAAAAAGAGTCAAATGCACAACAACTAAATTATGGACTTTTGGGGTATCCTGTTTTAATGTCTGCGGATATTATGATATTCAATGCAGATGCTATCCCAGTCGGTATTGATCAAGTTGCGCATATTGAAATTACTCGTGATATTGCAAAAAGATTTAATAATCTATACAAAACAGATTTCTTTAAAGAGGCAAAGCCCTTGTTAAATAACTGTTCTTTAATATGCGGGCTTGACGGTAACAAAATGGGTAAATCTTTCAATAATGATATCAAAATTTCTGATACTGAAGAAATTACCGCAAAGAAAATTATGACGGCGATAACAGATCGTTCACGAATAAAAAAGACAGATTTGGGGCACCCTGACGAATGCGAGGTTGCATTTAAATATTGGCAAATTTTCGGTGACGAACATGATATCTCTGTCGTACGTAATGAGTGTGAACAGGGACTTAGAGGTTGTGCTGATTGCAAACGTCAACTGGGTTGCATAATAAACGAAAAATTCAAAAGTATTCGCGAACGAAGAAAATACTACGAAGAAAATCCAGAGATTGTTGACGAAATTATTAAATCAGGGACCGCAAAGGCAAGAATAAAAGCACAGCAAGTTCTCTCAAAAGTCAGAGATCTCATTGGAATGTATTAAGTTTTGTTAAAATATTAAATATAATGGAATATTTTTTTTACATGCGTACTCTTACAAAGTGAGGGGAGAATTAAATTATGAGCATGGAAAATATTTTAAAAATAACGGAAACAGATATTTCAGAAGCGAATTTCTTCGCCTGCAAATTCGCGAACAAAGAAATCAAAACAAGAGCATTTGTGAACGCTCTTGGCAGTAAACTGGCGATGAATTATCTGGCGCAAGTTGGTATTAACGTTGAAAATA
>CADBQW010000106.1 GCA_902796925.1 uncultured bacterium
CCGCCGGAGAAACTCCGGACAGCGTGAGCTGGTGGAAAGTGCCACAGAAATGTAGACTGCCGATGGATAAATTATCACAGGCGATGGTGCAACGGTGAGGTAAGAGCATCACCGACAAAGTTGAGAAACTTTGGTTCAGGTAAACCCCGGTCGAATGCAAGATAAAAGGCAATGAGTTGTCCGCTCGCCTTGAAATCGCTAGAGATTAGAAGTAATTCTAATACCAGACAGATGATTATTTAGAAACAGAACACGGCTTATGAGCTACTTTATTTTTTTATTATTAGCAGTGTCTGTCTAATCTTTTTCCGATTCCTCTTGAAGATTTTACGGTAGTATTTACCATATCACCAATACCTGATATAAAAATGCAAACGGCTGTAAAGGTTCCGATACCGCCGGCTACAGCTTTAAATAATCTGTTTGTAAAAAATGGTTTAAGCAAACGGGAATTTTTGAATTTTTCTCCCCACTGAATTATCGAGTCTTTAATATATTTTACGTTACGTGAAAAAGCTGATGATGCTTTTTTTGTTTGATTTGCGGCATTTGCGGTAACCTTTAATGTATCACCGGTATTTTTTGATAAACGTTTAAATACATTCCAAGAGCCCCCTTTTGTTGCACTTGCCCCTGCAGCGGTCGCACCGGTAGCCGTTGCAACCTCACCGGCAGTAACGTGTTTTTTGTCGTCGCGGTCATTATTTTTAAAATTTATATTGTAATTTCCACTATCTATTCTTGATAGCATACAATTTCCACTCCGTATTTGTTCAAATCTTCATTATTTCTTTTTTGATTTGGAGAATTGTTGTTTGCTTTAATCGTATTGACTGCGCTTGTTACGCCGCCTGCAACTCCAAATACATTGACCGCAGCTTTTTCGCAATCATCTGCTTTTAATTTAGTTTTTATTGTCTTTACAGTGTTGTTAATATATGATTTAAGATTTTTATAACCTTTTTGTATTTCTTGTACAAATTTACTTTTTGCAAATTTTGAATCGGCGATATTTTTTACAAATTTTAAATTTTTAAACTTGTTCCAATATTTATTGTTAAATTTTTTCGTCTTATCAATAAAATGAGCCAATTTTTTTGAATTCTTAAATTTTCTCATCGCATCAATTGAACGTTTTGAAGCCCAAGCCATTGCCATTGCGCCAAGGACACCGGAGATTATAACAGAGAAAAATTTCATTGGTTTTCTTAGGGGTTTTGGCATAGCTTCTTCACTGCGCAAATAATCGAATGTGTCTTTTTGTTCATTCCAAAAACTTTTTTCGTCACCATAAGTATCTTCTGTCCAATTTGAGATATCAGAATATCTTGGGACATCTTCAGAATCGAAACCTTTAAAACTTTGATTATTGACACTACTACTAACAGGGTTTACTTTTAACATTTTTTCTCCGAACTTCACTTTGTATACATTTAATACATCTCAAGAATAAAAATTGCTAAATTATTATGAAATATTAAAAAATTTTTACAAAACGCGGAAGTATTATACCAAAAATTATTCAAAAAGTAAAGCTTAACCATTGTTAGATAATGCAAATGATTTACTGTACAACTTGCTTTGCCAAGAGTTTCGTCTTTCAAATTCATCATCAATTTTGTTGAGACAATCGAATTTTCTACCTAACCAAGTTGGGGCAATAAGGTTGAATCTGTCGCCGTTACCGGCAAGTCTGTGAATGGTACATTCAGGAGGCAAAAGCTCCATAAAATCACAAATTAAATTCACATACTCGTCATCTGTCATAAAGTCAACTTCACCATTTTCATACATTTTTGCTATTTTAGTATTGTTAAGGGCGCATAGCATATGTATTTTTACTCCATCAACCCCCAATCTTGCGATCTCGTTTGCGGTCTGCATTATTTCATCGTGAGTTTCCCATAGTCCAAAAATTACATGAACACAAACGTTGATTCCTGCATTTTTTGTTTTTTCGTATGCTCTCAAAAAGCAATCGTAATCGTGGCCGCGGTTTATACGTTTTAATGTTTTATCGTGAATTGATTGGAGTCCATATTCAATCCAGGTATAATAATCATCCTTGTATGAGGAAATCAATTTCAATTTTTCATCATCAATGCAGTCAGGGCGGGTCCCTATGGAAAGTCCTAAAATATCAGGGTGACAAAGTGCATCGTTATAAATTTTTTCTAATTCTTTCACAGGCTTGTAGGTATTTGTAAATGCTTGAAAATAAGACATAAACTTCTCTGCCTTAAAGCGTTTACGTTGAATTTCAATTTCTTCCAAAACCTGTTCTTTTAAAGACAGCTTGTTTGAGTGAGAATTTGAAAAACTGCCTTTTTCGTCACAGAAAATACACCCGTCGTAAGATAAAGTTCCATCTCTGTTTGGACAGGAAAACCCGGCATCAAGGGTTATTTTGTAAACCTTGTAGCCAAATTTATTTTTTAAAAACATACTGAATTGATTGTATCTTTTATCAGTACCGTTGTAATACATTATTTATCTTCTGAATCTTCAATGATAGGGTAAACATAATGTTCGCCGCAGTTTGGACAAACGACTTCTTGCTGTTTTCCTGGTTCAACCTCTGCAACTTCAAATAATGTTCTGCAGCCGGATTGAGTACATCTAATTGCCAAAACTGGTCTTATTAATCTTGCCATAACTATTTCTCCTTAATTAACTTACCTCATTTTACCATTTTATAAATTTTGTGCAAGATGTTATTTTTTAAAATCTTCTTAATATTTCTTAACAAAGAACAAATTATTGGCAATATTTGTGTCCGAAAATTTTTTATAGAAGTATAGGGTAAATATAGAAAGGTAAATTGGTTATGGTAGCAAATGTTGGTGCTTATGGTTACAATCCTTTTGTAGGAACTACAACAAATAGTTATGCTGACGATATAATGTTTCAGCAATTACCGCAATATAACCCAAGCGGTGCATATCAATATGGAGATCCTTATTCTGCACAATTGCAACAAGCTTTGGCAAACGGCGGATTAAATCAGCCTCAAGCTGATACCTTTCAAAAATCCGGCGGAATAGGTTTTATCCCGGGTGCAATTGCAACTACAGGGGCAGCAGGTGCAGCCTACTATTTTTCCAATCCATTCAAAGATGTCGACGGAAAATTGCAAATTAATGACAAATTCATTAATAACGCTAACAAAGAATACATGAAAGTACAGTACAGAAATGCAAGAACTGATACAATTATGGGTGCTGTTGAAAAATCTAAATTAAGCGAGCCGCAAACTTATGCAATGAAAAAATATTTAAATACAGGTAAACTAAGCGAAGCAAATAAAAAAGCTTTGGCAAGCGTATTTAAAGACAAAGAAGGTAAATTTAGCCAAGCTGAACTTGATAAATATATTGAGCAACTTGCAAAAAAGAATGAACTAGATATTCAGATTGCTATTGAAAACGCTTCAAAACAAGATTTAGCTAAACTAAATGAAAGCTTAGCAAACAATACTAAAGCAAGGGAGTTACTCAAGACTCTTAATAAAGATGCATCCAAAGAAGACATAGTAAAATTGGTCAAAGAAAATCCAAAAGCATTTGGTATAACAGCAACTGGTGCTGATAATATTGAACTTGCTGCAAAATTGCGTGTAGAAGACAAAGTCAGAGATACATTAATAGACGAATATTCACAAAAAGCCTCTGTAAATGAAAGCTCAATAAAAGATATGACAACAGAAACAAAGAGAATGATAAAAAATGGTTGGGACAAAGAGGCTAAAGCTTTCTCTAAAAAGACCCCGTTATTGACAAAAGCACTTAAGAAATTCAAATGGCAAAAGGCCGGCAAATGGGGTGCTATAGTTGGTGGATGTATCTTGGCTTACAACTTCTTATTCGGCGGCAAGAAAAGTTAATAAAAGTAACCCTCGGGAAATATATTCCCATCCCTTCCGGATTTTACGGAGGGGATTTTTCCGTTAAAAAGAAAAATGCTTAATATATCGTAATTCCTGCTTGCAAAATATTTTTCACTGTTGTAGGATTGAGTCAGCCGAAAGTTTTATGGCTTTGGTATGCCAAAAGCTATTCGTTTATGTACTTAACTTTATAAAAGGAGAAGAAAATGCCAAAAATGAAAACACACAAGTCTGCCGCAAAACGTTACAAAGTTACGGCAACCGGCAAAATCGTCAGACGTCAGGCAGGTATCGGTCACTTATTACAACACAAGTCCGAAAGCCGCAAACGCAGAATTTTTGCGAACGTTACTATATCAGCTTCACATGTTAAGTTGATATCAAAAGAGTTACCTTACAAGAAGTATGCGAGATAGCGGAAAGGACGGTGTATAATGAGAGTAAAACGCGGAAATGTAAATTGTAAGAGACATAAAAAAATATTAAAACTTGCTAAAGGTTTTAAAGGTGCAAGAAGCAGAATCTTTAAAGTTGCAAACATCGCTGTTATGAAAGCCCTAAAATACGCTTACCGTGACAGACGTACCACAAAACGTAATATGAGAAGATTGTGGATTGTAAGAATTAATGCTGCAGTCAGAGAACGCGGCATGAGCTATTCCAGATTCGTTGCAGCTTGCAAAAAATCTAACGTTATCGTTAACAGAAAAATGCTTGCAGATATGGCTGTCAGAGATCCTGAAGCTTTCACCGCAGTATTTGAGGCTGTTAGCAAATAACCAAAAATTAATATAAAAATATTTTGTAAAAGTGCGGTTCATAGAATCGCACTTTTGTTATATTTCTTAATATTTCCGGGAATTTAGTAAATTATTTTGTAAAAAAATACTTTATATATATAAGGTTAGTAATTTGGAGTAATGTTATGATAGGTGATTCTGTAACGAAACCAACAATATATAGAGATATTGTTTCTGCACCGTTAGATATGTTGGGGTGCGGTTATCCGGTCAATTGCGGATATTATTCTTATCCGTACGGAAGGTTACAGCCGATTGCAGATGACAGTTTTTATAAAGTCGAGCACAAAAACGACAGAGAAAGTAAGTCTACAATTAAAAACGGAGCCAAAATATTGGCCTTCTGTCTTGCTCTTGGAATGATCCCTATTATAGCAAAGCATTTGAAAAAATGTGGCGGTTTAAAACAGTACATCTCCAATGCTTGGAATAAACTTATAGGCAAGGCTAGTACTTAGCGAATTTTCTTTACATCGTTTAATGATATATTAAATTTTAAAAAGTAGAAAATTCCGATTACGGCAAGTATTATCATAAAAATTGCTTGATGAATTGTTGAAACGGCAATCGCGGAGGATTTTGAGATTCCGAACAATCCAAGAGCCATAATATAGGCAATTTGGTATGGCCCCAAAAATACGGATGCTGATGGTATTACGGTTGAAAATGAAGTTAATGCCATAACATACAACCCTGAATACCAATCAATATCAAATCCAAAACTAAGTATGAGCAAGTACGCTATAAATGCTTCTATCAGCCAAATCAAAAAACTTAATATAATAACCAAAAGTGCATTTGTAGAATTCTCAAGAACCCTGAAACCTTCTATAAATGAGAAAAATAAATTTATACCTTTTTCCATGATCGATTGAGTTTTATTCTTTATTTTATTGGGAAGTTTATTTGTAAACTTAAGGCATATATTATTTAGAGTTTCTTGATTTGAATATTTCAATATAACAAAAAATATAAGAAAACTCCCAAGAAATAATCCTCCTGTTATATATGTTAATTTGAGTACAGCACCACCATTAAAGGTATAAACAACAGTCAGAAGAAGAATTACAAAAACTGATATTCCATCAAAAATTCGCTCAAGAATAACAGATCCAAATATCTTTATCTTATTTTCACCCATAACAGAACCCAGGTAATATGCTCTGTACAGATCCCCGGCACGAGCAGGTACAAATGCATTTAGCATGCTGCCCACAGTAAAAACTTTTGATAAATTAACTGCGCTATATTTACTATCATTATTGAGTAAATATTTCCACCGCAATCCTCTAATTATAAGTGTAACAATATATAACAACACAATTTGAACAAGATATCGGTAATTAAATTTTTTGAAAGTTTCAATTAGTTTTACAAAATCTATTTTGTAAAATATTAGTGTCAAAATTATTAAAGTTATGATTATAACTAAAATTTTACGCTTTTTCATAATCTTATTTTACCATAAAAGGTAATATTTCCAATTTTGTAATATAATTAAAAGAAAAAGGAGAAAATATGTATATTTTAAATGTGGAAACACCAACATCATTTGCACCGGACAAAGTCGGAGAATATTACGATCTTGAAAAAGCACAAAATAAAGCTAAAGAATTGAAAGAAAAAAATCCTGAAATAACATATACCATTGAAGAATCAACCGGTGGTTTTAACAGCTATGGCGAGTTGTTAACAGAAGTTATTGAAAGAGGATAATTTTAAACTTTTGGGATAAATTTATGTCTGTCGTTTTGATCGGAAAAGGAAAAATGCTCGCGGCAATGATTGAGGGTTGTGTAAATTCCAACATAAAAATTGCCGGAGTGTTACGCTATGAAAGGGTAACCTTACCGTTTTTAAAACGTAAATTTGGTGAGATATTTTCCGTTTATCCTGATAAAATTTTAATTGATAAGTATAAAATTCCCGAAATAAAAGTAAAATCCGCAAATTCTGAAGGCTTCAAAAAATTTTTGATTAAAAATAATGTAGGGATTCTTGTTGTAGGAACGTGGTGTGAAAAAATAAAAAAAGATATTTATACAACTCCAATACTTGCTGCAGTTAACATTCATCCGTCACTCTTACCCAAATATCGCGGACCAAACCCTTATTTGGAAGTTATAATGCATGACGAAAAGGAAACGGGGGTAACTTTTCATCTGATGGATGAAAATTATGATACGGGTAGGATTCTGGCACAAGAAAAGGTTCCCATTTTGCCTTTTGATACCTCTGAAGATTTGCAAAATAAAATTATTTTTAAAGTTAAAGAAATGATTCCGAAAGTTTTGAATAATATATCTGAAGGATTGATAGTTCCGGTTGCTCAAGACGAATCAAAAGCAAGTTACTACAGACTTGAAAAAAGGATAAATATAATTGATTTTCAAAATCAAACTTCTGATGAAATTATAAAAAAGGTAAGAGCCTATCATCCTTGGATACCTTGTTATATAGAGGTTAAAAATGGTGTCTGTTTAAAGATAGATCCACATAAAATGTATAAAGATAAAAAATCAGACAAAATTGGAAAGCTTATAAAAAAGAGTTCCAAAAATAGGATGCTCACAATTGTTTGTGCTGACGGAATTTCAATTAGGATGCTTAATTTAAAAGTTTATCCGCGATATTTGAGTCCTTTTACTAATCTTATCTTTAAGCGCATTCACCATTTGTAAAGCTTCTTTAGTCTGTATAATTCTTCGGAACCTATTTTTTGTTTTTTTGAATCTGTTGTAAAGGTATACATAATGCTATTACGATTTTGAGAGTGTTTTGCAATCCCCATGGCATGGCCAATTTCGTGAAGAATAACAGTGTAAACTTTATCAGACGATTCTTTAATAAATGGTGAGGATGATATCTGGATTGATGCGTGTAGAATTTCCCCGCCTCTTGCGTATGATTTTACCAATGTGCAGCCAATAGCATTTGTGTCATAGCAGCGTATAATATAATTTTGTGAAAAATTTACATCAATATCAGAATTATATTTATCGTCTGTATAAACAAATTTAAATTTACCTTCAGTTATTTCACTCCAAACGAGAAAAGCGTGTTTTATAATAGATATTCTTTTAATATCTGGGCAGATATAAACTTTTAGATTTCTTGTAGATTTCCAAGCATGCCTGTCTCCAAAATCCACAGGGGCTTCACTTTTACCGAGAAATATCGCAAAAATTCCCATAATAAATGAAAATATTATCAACTTATTCAATTAATTACCCCCTAGGATATTCAGAGTTTTTTGATTGAATTATATCATCGTTAATAATAGGTGATTCAAATTCAGAGCAAGTGTTCCACACAAGGGTTGGTTTTTCACCTTCTATATTTATGCTAGGGAACTGATTATCGCAAATTCCTTTTAGCACATTTCTTGTTCCGTCAGGACATGAGCGAAAATGTTTGCAAGATGCACAGATTCTCATAACAAATCTATCTTGTGCAAGTTTTTCTTGCAATTCTTGTAAGGCATCTATCATTCTGACGTAGCTATTTGTTGTAAATTTTTTGTTCTTGTAAATAAATCTGATTTTTGCAAGTCCATACTCTGAAACAAATTCTAATTTGCAAGGAATTTGTTGAGTTTTTCCAATATTCACAAGAATATCAATTCCCATTTTTTCAACATCAGAACTAACATTTTTAGGGTTCATGATTTTTGTTTTTACCATCCTTACAGGTGGGAGATTCTTCAAAATATGGCATATTGAATAATATGGATATAAAAATAATCTGACAATTTCTCTAATATTAAGTTTTGAATTAACAAGACTTATGACAAAGCCTATTGAAAGCATCATAAACATAAATACGACGACTTTAAAATCAACCATAAATCTATACATATATGAATGTTTTAAAACTATTGCATAAATAAGAATCAATAGCCAAAAGTTTGGATACAAAAGTGAAAAAGTATGTTCTATAAATATTGGGTTACTTTTAAATATTTGAGTGAAACAATTTTTGAATAAATCTAACCTGTAAGATAGACTTGGCTTTTTAAAAGTGTAATTTGTTGTATCAACATATGTCTGTATATTTGGATCATATGAACAAGGATATTTGATTTTAGATAATAACAAACTATATTTTAATTCATCATTAATACTTTTAAAATCTACTGCTCCAACTCTGTCGATAATTTCTTTCCTAATAACAAATACCCCTGAATCAGCACTAGCTGCAAGTCCCAACAGAGTTCTGGATCTTCTGATAAAATTCATGTGATATTTTTGATATGCGGCCTTTATCTTGTCTATCGGGCCCAGAAAACGTGTTTCAATAAGTGTTTCACCACTTATAACCGCGTTTTTAGTTAAAGAAGCGTTAACTGAAGAAAGAAAATCCGGAGGTACACTGCGATCTGCATCAATAAACAAATAGGAATCTATGGTCTCATCGTCTTTTAGTTTATCCAGCAGCATCGACACAGCTTGATCTTTGCCGATAGTTCCGACCCCGCTTATATTGACAACTTTAATATACGGTTCGTGTTCAAAGAGTGTTTCTGAACCGTCAATACAGTTGTCTAATAAAACAAATATCTTGTAAGATTCAAAAGGATAATCTTGACCTTTTAACTCTTTTATAAGGTTAGACAAAGTAACTTTGTTATTGTGAGCATAAACTACAATTGCGATATTATCTTTTTCATCATACTGCGCATAACGTTTACTAATTTCGAATTTCTTGTCATTAAGGTTTTTCAGCGCCAGGGTTAGAAAATAAACCGTATACAAAGCTGCATAAATAAATAATATGTCAAAAATAATTTCCATTATATCCCTACTTCTTAATTCCCAAATTTAACTATTTACAGTCAATATTCTATTTTAAAAAGTATATTTTTTCTATAAAATATTAAAATATATTAAATATCTATTATTTTAATTAAGCTCTTGTAAAAAAATATGTATTGTGTGATAATTCCGGTGTAGGGATTTTATCTTTAAGGAGCAACGATGACAAACACGTTAGCATATTTTTTAGACGGAAAAATCTATATAAACTTAACGAATCATTGTACAAACGACTGTATATTCTGTATCCGTAAAGATAAGAATGATGTTTGCGGTCAAGAAATGTGGTTGGACAATGAAAATTTCACCTCCAACGATGTAATTGCCCAAATTGATTCATTAATTGATAAACATCAAGGAATTAAGGACATAGTTTTTTGCGGTTATGGAGAGCCGTTGTTAAAAATAGATATATTAAAAGAAGTCGCAGGATATATAAGAAAAACGTACCCTAAAATAAAAATAAGGATTAATACAAACGGGCATGCAAATTATGTTTACAAAAGAAATATAGTTCCGGAAATAAAAAGTCTTGTTGATACAATTTCAGTCAGTTTGAATGCTGAAAATTCAAAAGAATACGATAGACTTTCACAGCCCAAATTTGAGGGGGCATATGATGAGGTAAAAAAATTTATCAAAGCTTGTTCTGATGAAGGCATTGAGACAATTGCGAGTATTGTGGAAGGTTACAATGGTGAACATCATGACATTCCTTTGTGTGAAAAAATAGCCCAAGAAAATGGCGCAGCTTTAAGAGTAAGGGAATGGATTGAGAACGGATATTAATTAATAAAGGAGTAAATATGACAATAGACAGAATTCAAAGCGGTCCAAATTTTAATGGTAGATTATTTATATCAAGAAAAACAAATCCAAGATATATATCTATTATCAAAAATACAAAGTCAGAAATAGACCAATTACTTTTAAACAAAAATTATAACATTAATATGGAAACAGACGGTTCTATGTTAAAAGTCAAAGCTAGTTCAATAGGAAAGAGTAGGATTAATCAAATCGCTATATATAAAAAGATGATATTAAATCCAGATGCAATAATAAAACAGGCAAAAAAAGTTATGCGAATTTATGAAAATTGCAATTTATAGCTATTTTTGTCAAATACTCTTTTTTATAATATAATATAAACACGAATAAGTTGAATAAAAAAGAAAGGACATAACAATGACAAATTTAGACAAAATCATGAAACCGAAGTCAATAGCTGTTGTTGGTGCTTCTACTAAGGAACATACCATCGGCTCTGATATTATGAAAAGACTTCAAGAGTACAAATTTAACGGAAAGATTTATCCAATCAATCCAAAAGGCGGAATTATAGAAGGGTTACAGGCATACACTTCTGTGTTGGAAGTTCCTGAAGAAATTGACCTTGCAATTATTGTTGTAAACGCAAAATTTGTACTTTCTACTATAGACCAATGCCACGAAAAGGGTATTAAAGGTCTATGCGTTATTACTGCCGGATTTAAAGAAACCGGTAAAGAAGGCGCGGAATTAGAAGCCGCATTGTTATCTAAAGTAAGAGAATACGGCATGAGATGTGTAGGCCCTAATTGCTTGGGTGTTGTTAATACATTGCCGGAAGTTCGTATGGATGGCTGCTTTGCAGAAAGCCTTCCTGAACGTGGACATATTGGTTTTGTTTCTCAATCAGGTGCTTTGGGCGGCGGCATTTTAAACATTTTGAAAGACTTAAACTTAGGTTTTGCACAATTTATTTCAATCGGAAACCAAGCAGATGTTAACGCTGAAACCGCTATGGAATATTGGGAAAATGAAGATGATGTTGAACAAATTCTTCTTTATATGGAATCTATTCAAAATCCTTCAAACTTCCGCAAATTAGCTTCAAGAATTTCTAAAAAGAAACCTATCTTGGCATTAAAGGCAGGCCGTAGCGCTGCAGGTGCATCAGCAGCATCTTCTCATACAGGTTCACTTGCAGGGGCAGATAAAGCCGCTAATGCTTTATTAAATCAATCAGGTGTAATAAGAGAGTATTCATTGAAAAACTTGTTTGCTACAGCTAAAGTTTTTGCTAACTGTCCTATACCAAAAGGCGACAGAGTAGCAATTATCACAAACTCAGGCGGACCTGGAATTATGGCAACTGACGCAGTTTGCGAATACGGCATGCAAATGGCAAAGATTTCGGATGCTACAAAAGAAAAATTGAGAAGCTTCCTACCATCAGCAGCATCTGTTAAGAACCCTATCGATATGATTGCATCAGCTCCGATTGAGCATTACAAGCAAACACTTGAAACAGTTATTGCTGATGAAAATGTTGATATGATTATGGTTATTTACTTGCCATTCTTAGGCTTAAAAGATATCGATGTAGCAAAAGCTGTTATGGAAATTAAAGCTCAGTACCCGCAAAAACCTGTAATCGGTGTGTTTATGACAAAGAGTGAATTCTTTACTGCACTTTCTGATATGGATGTTAACATGCCGTTCTTTATGTACGCAGAAGAAGCTGCTGACGGATTCAACAGACTTAACCAACAAAGAAAATGGGTTGAAAGACCTGAAGGTAAAATCCCTTCATATTCGGTCGACAAAGCAAAAGCCGCAAGTATTATCAAACAATCAATTTCAGAAGGCCGTGACCAATTAACAACGAGAGAATCAATTGATGTATTGGATGCATACGGTATCAGAGTTTGTAAATCAGGCTTTGCAAAATCTGAAGATGAAGCTGTTTCAATAGCAGATTCAATCGGATACCCGGTAGTTATGAAAATGACTTCTAAAACAACTTCACACAAAACTGACGTTGGCGGTGTAAGAGTAAATATACAATCAGCAGAGCAGTTAAGAGCTGAATACCAGGACTTGATTTCTAAACTGGAAGCAAAGGGCTTGTTAGAAGGCTTAGAAGGAGTAATTATTCAAGAAATGGTTAAAGGGAACCGTGAAATGGTTTGCGGTATCGCAACTGATCCTCAATACGGCCCGATGATGATGTTCGGTTTGGGCGGCGTATTTATTGAAGTTATGAAGGACGTAACCTTCAGAATCGCACCTTTGACCGATGTTGATGCCGATGAAATGATTAAATCGGTTAAGGCATATAAGTTGCTTCAAGGGGCAAGAGGTACAACTCCTGCACAAATGGAACAAATTCAAGAGACATTGTTAAGATTATCTCAATTAGTTTCAGACTTTAGCTTTATCGATGAACTCGATATCAACCCGTTGTTGGTTTCAGAAAAAACAGGTGAAGGTATCGCTGTAGACGGTAGAATTAAAGTAAGAATGGAAGAAGCATCAAAAGCATTGGGTTGCCAATGCGGATGTGGTGAATTAGAGTGTTCTTGCTCTAGCTGCGGTTAATAATTACATATTGCTAATGCAGGTATCTTAAAATTCAAAAAACAGTCACCCATATAATGCGTGACTGTTTTTATTAATAAAAAATTTGATTAATCAAAAAATCTGCAACCAACATATAAACTGTTGATAATATTGCGGCTCGTGTAGTAGAAATACCAACTTCTTTCGCACCACCTTTTGTTGAATAACCTTGAGTTGCGCATACAAGTGCTATAAGTCCACCAAAAACAGCGGCCTTAAAAATACTAATATAAATATCGCGCATGCTAATCCAAAGCCAAGCAGACGTCATGTATCTTGCAGAATGTAGATGTATTGTACCTTTTGCAACAAGCATTCCGCCTGCTATTCCAACAAATTCTGCAAGTAAAACTACGCAAGGTACAGTTAAAATTGCCGCAACTATTCTTGGGGTAAAATAATATCCAATAGGATCAATTTTCAGTGTTTTAATAGCGTCAACTTGAGAGGTTACCTGCATATTTGCAACTTCTGCGGAAATTGCGGTTCCCGCCCTGGCTCCTATTGCCAAAGCTACAAAACCCGGCGCAATTTCTCTTATCATTACAATAGCTATTGTTCCGCCGATGTATGTTTCGGCTCCGGACATTAGAAACTGTTTTGCAACCTGTATTGTTATAACCGCTGCGGCAATGAATGCTATTATTAATGATATTGGCAGTGAATCATAGCTAATTTCTGCAGCTTTTTCTACGACAGATGACCATTTTAATTGTCCTGTGAAAAGATATTTCAAAGATTTCAATAAATTTTCGACACATAATCCAAAAAATTCTATCAATATTTTTCTCCGTATTTTTAACTATCTTATTTTAACATAAAATGCAACTTCGCAAAAAATATTTTAATAACTATTAAAAAAAAATTAATTTTAATGTGTTTTGGAAAAATCCATATTATTATGTAGAAAGGAGATAGATATGAAATATAAAGATTATTATGAAATACTCGGAGTTAAAAGAGATGCAAGCGGAGCTGAAATAAAATCTGCTTATAGAAAATTGGCAAGAAAGTATCATCCGGATGTTAATAAGACGAAAGAGGCCGAAGAAAAATTCAAAGATATAAATGAGGCCTATGAAGTTTTGTCAGATAAACAAAAGCGTCAAAGATATGATAGTCTTGGTTCAAATTGGCAAAGCGGAGCTGAATATACTCCTCCTCCGGGGTTTGAGCAATTCAATTTTGGAGGAGGTCAAGGCGGCTTTCAAACCTTTGAATTTGGCGGAAATATGGGGGGATTCTCAGATTTCTTCAGTTCTTTATTTGGTGACATGATGTCAGGAGCGCAAGGTACACATGGTATGGGTTTTGATTTTTCTCAAATGCAAGGTGCCGGCGCCTCTCGCAGACGTGCTCCACAAGAAGTTAAAGATTTAGATATAACAAAAACGTTAAATATTACGATTGAAGATCTTATTGGCGATAAACCTGTACCGGTGACGTTAAATTCCATGGAAAAATGTTTGCAATGCCCACCTGGAGGAGGATTCTGCCAACATTGCGGCGGAACCGGTTTTGTAAATAAAACAGAAAATTTTAAAGTTAAAATACCAAAAGGTGCAAAAGAAGGCCAAAAAATTAGAGTAAAGGGTGCCGGTAAAACCGATGGTTACGGACATAAAGGGGATTTATATTTAGTTCTAAACATAAAAGATTCAACCTGGGAAGTTAACGGTTTGAACCTTACAACAGATGTAGAAATTACTCCTTCGCAGGCTGTTTTGGGTGTAAAAAAACAAATAAAAACCCCTTCTGACGGAAAAATAACTATAACTATTCCGCCGGAAACATCTTCAGGAAAGATGTTAAGACTTAAAAAATTAGGTCTATATTCCGGTAAAGAACGCGGTGATTTAAATGTGCGAATAAAAATTGTTCTGCCGCAAAATATTAGCCAAGAACAAATTCAACTCTATAAGAAACTGAGAGAACTTGAAAAATAATTCAGGCGTGGCAAGATTGAGCTCTATTCTCCTCTTATTGTTTTACTATTTTTTAATACTTTTTTCTATAGCGGTTAGGCGAGCTTCAAGAGCGGCATTTTGAGCTCTTAACTGTGCGTTTTCTTTTTCCAACCGTGTTACGCGGGAATCGATGACGTTGATTTTTGCCGCAAGCTCTTTGACCGCGTTAATCATCGCATAGAACATTTCATCCCAACGA
>CADBQW010000107.1 GCA_902796925.1 uncultured bacterium
ATAAATTTTTTTGTTTCGTTCATTCTTTGCTCTCCCATTTGTAATGCTGATATTATACTAGCACATCCTGCAGTTAAAAGTGAAAAAACTTGAACGGCAGAAGATTGTTTTATCTTAGGCTTTGCCATAAATTGAAGATTTTTTGTATTAGCTTTGTATGAATAATTTGTTTCTTTTATACCTGTAATTTTCACTATATTAATTCCCTTATATCAGGTATAAAATCCAAAAATAAAACTTTTTGCTAGCAAACTTTTCCCAAAACAACTCTTTTTTCTGCACCTGTGCATGACGGTACGTTAGATGGAATGCCGTAATAGTTGCAATAACCTAAAAGTGCAAAAGCCATTGCTTCTTTGTAATTATTAGAAATCCCATAGTCTTCGTGGGTTTTTAGTTCAATTCTTTGAGGTAAATACTGACGCAAAAACTTCATCATAGTTTTATTATACGCACCTCCTCCGCCTATTATTGCAGTATCAATGTGACAGGCAGGATATACAAACCTTTCGTACGCTTGAGCTATTGTTTTAGCGGTTAATGCAGTAAGCGTTGATATTATATCCTTAGGCTCATTCGGGGCAGTTTTTAAAATATTTTCTACATATTTAGCCGAAAAATATTCTCTCCCCGTTGTTTTTGGAGGTTCAAGAAAGTAATACTCATCTTGTAAAAGACAATCAAGCCAACTTTCACAAATTTTTCCTTCGTTTGCAATTTCACCGTCTTTATCATATTTTTGCCCAAAGAATTTTTGTACACAGTAATCTATCATAATGTTTCCGCACCCTGTATCAAATCCGAATGTGTCATACTCATTTGATACTACTGTAACATTAGATATCCCGCCTATATTTTGAATAGCAAAGTTTTTGCAAACACCATTCTCGTTATAATATTTACCCCGAAACCATTTTTCATCCGCAAAACAAACTAAAGGTGCGCCTTGACCACCGACTGCAATATCTTTTTCTCTAAAATTTGAAACTGTCATACACCCTGTTAAAGCAGAGATAACCGAGCTTTCACCTATTTGCAACGTGCTTTTTAGAGAAATATTGTCTATTTTTTCATCAAACGGGTAATGATAAACTGTTTGCCCATGGCTTGCTATTAAATCGGGTTTACCAAATTCACCAATCAAAATATTGCAAGCATCCGCAAAACATCTCCCTATCGCAAAATTAAGCTGACAAAGCTCTTTTACAGAGAGTTCATTTCTAAAAGCCTGAAAAATTTTTGCCCTGATATGTTCAGGATACGGATGATTAATTCCCTGTATCAGTTTTACGGATAAATCAGGCAACACTTCGCACAACGCCGCATCGATGCTGTCGCATGACGTTCCGGACATTAATCCTATTATTTTTTTTGGCTCTTTTTCTTCCATAAGACAATTGTACCATATTTTTAACTTTACATTTCTTAATGTTTTGTTTCAAAAAAAGCAATTTCTTTTTTGTTTATGACTTTATATATATACAGGATATCAAATTTAATTACAAAGTAAAGGAGTAATATATGGCTAGAGTTTTAATTTCCATGCCGGAAGAATTTTTGGACAAAATTGATCAAGTTGCGGAAGGTGAAAATCGTACACGTTCTGAACTGATTAGAGAAGCATTAAGAAGCTATATGTACAAAAGCAGAGTAAAATCTACTACAATGGCTTCTAAAAACGCAGCAATCCTTGAAGCTTTGTTGGATTAAGGATTAATCCTAATAAAGCTTTAGCGGGAAGCTAGGGAAAAGGGGTAAATACAATTCCGCAGAATTGTAAGATACCTTCTACTAAGAAAAGGGGGTAAGCAAAAATGCTTACCAAAGGATAATGGCGATGCTAAGATGGTTTCGCCTGATTAAAAAGGAAAATCGGGACAAATTTAAGGCCGTTCAATTTGTGAACGGCTTTCGTTTTACAGAAATACATTAAATTTTAACTATATTTCTTCAAAAGAATCTATCTTAACATCTACAATTGCAGTTCCGTTGTGTGCAATCGCTTTTTTTATTGCAGGAATCAATTCGTCTTTATTTGTAACTCGAATTGCAAACAAATCATAAGCTTCAGCTATTTTTACAAAATCCGGATTTGTCATCTCAACCTGATAACGGTTATTATAAATTTTTTCCTGCATTTGTCGAACCATACCCAGATAACCGTTATTCATAATAATAATTTTAATTGGAATATGATGTTCTCTGCAAGTTGCAAGCTCTTGCAAATTCATTTGAAAAGAGCCGTCACCTGTAATATTTAATACAAGATTATCAGGGTTAGCAACATGAGCTCCTATTGCAGCAGGAAGCCCAAATCCCATTGTTCCGAGTCCGCCTGATGTAATAAATTTATTTGGTTTATTAAAATTGTAAAACTGAGCCGTTAACATTTGGTGCTGTCCTACATCAGTTACTACAATAGGTTCATATTTACTGGTATACTCGGATAAAGTTGCAAGAACGTATGAAGAATGCAGACAATTTACACTGCTATTATCCGTATTGAATTCTTCTTTTATTGATTTTACCTGTTTTAACCAATCAATACGAGAATATTTTTCCGTATTAACAGATAAAAATTGTTCAATAAATTCTTTTACATTAGCTTTGATTTGTAACTCAAACTGTTCTGATATTAAATTTAAGTTAACACTTACAATTTTCGTATTAGATGCAAAATTTGCCCTTTTACAAGTTGAACGATCAGAAAATGCTGCTCCGAGTGATATTAACAAATCACAATTATTTAGCACGGTATTTGCACTATGAGAACCGTTTATACCAATCATTCCCATATATAATTCGTCATCGGAAGGATAAATTCCTATTCCCATTAGAGTTGATACAACAGGAATATTATATTTTTTGACGATTTTCGTAATCTCATTTGACGAATTTATTGCTCCGCCTCCTACAAGAATTAAGGGTTTGCGTGCATTATGTAATAGTATATTTAATTTTTCTATTGCTTTAGAATAATCTTTCGTTTTTTCATCATTTTCAATAATATTTTTTACTTTGGTTTTGTATTCAGATTCAAGAATATCTCTTGGAAGTGCAATTACTACCGGACCTTTAACTCCGGTATTTGCAACCATAAATGCTTCATTAATAATTTGTTCTATATCATCGTTTTTGTTAAGAACATAAACTTTTTTAGCACAGGATTTAGCCATAGAAACAATATCTACTTTTTGAAAAACCTTACCGCTTTTTGCGGTCGTAGGAACATCCCCTGCTAAAACAACAAGCGGAGTAGAATCGCTAAAAGCATTAGCAATACCTGTTATTGTGTTGGTAAATCCGGGGCCTGAGGTTACGAGAACAACCCCCGCTTTTCCGCTTGTACGAGCATAACCCTCTGCTGCGTGAATAGCAGCTTGCTCATGGCGGACAAGAATATGCTTAATTTTATTGGTATTTGAAAGCTCATTATAAAGGCTTAATACAGCAGCACCCGGATACCCAAAAATACTGTCAACACCTTGTGCAATAAGCGTATTAACTAATTTTTCGGCTACCGTTATGGTTTCTGATTTAACTTTGTTTAGAATTTGCATATTCATTGCAAAGTTATTATATACTAACTCCGCTAAATATTAAAGAGGAGAAAATATAATTAAAATTTCCATTTTCAAAATTTCGTTAATAGTCAGTACTATATTGACACTTTAAATATTGACAAAAATTATTTAAAAAATGTAAAATTAACATATGGCAGTAGTGTATTTATCATTAGGCTCAAATTTAGGTGACAGACTCGGCTATGTTCAACAGGCGGCGAGTATTTTGGGTACGACAAATAATATTCAAATAGTATCTTCGTCATCTTTTTATGAAACAGAGCCTTGGCAGATGGACACACCTAATTGGTTTATTAACGCTATTGTTCAGATATCAACCTCATTAACACCTGACGAATTATTAATTGTTATTAATAGGATTGAGTCTCAACTGGGAAGAGAACGAAGCGGAAAACGAGAATACACAGACAGAACTATTGATATAGATATACTTTTTTATGATGACAAGAT
>CADBQW010000108.1 GCA_902796925.1 uncultured bacterium
AAATTGAACTTAGAATGTAGGAGGGTGTCCAAAAAGTCAAAATTCGCTTATTGTTGGTGGGTTCGCCATTTTACGATAATATGTCTAAAATTACGGCTAATGCAGGCTTAACCCACCCTACGGTGTTCATTCGTTTCATAGAAAATTTTGACTTTTTGGCCCCACTCTTTTTTTTGTAAATTGCCCTAATAAATAAAATGTTGTATAATTATTTTGTAGAAACCCGATTTTAAAGGAAATTAAGATGAGTGCAATTTGTGAAAACTGGACTGAATGGTTAAAAAAGAACCGCTTTGCAGGTCAAACACCTGAAATGATAGAGCAAACAACCAGATGGTTGGAGGCAGTAAGAGATGTTATACTTGAATATGCAGAAATTCAACCGTATGATACAGTTCTAGATATCGGTTGCGGAACAGGTCTTTTAGCTTTTAAAGCATTAGAGATGCAAGAATGTAAAGGTAATGTAATATTTTCCGACATGTTTCAAGATTGCTTAGATGATTGCAAAAAAATATTACAAGAATCCGGCGTAAAAGGCGGGTATGAATTACTAAAATGTCCCGTTGAACACATTGCATTACCAATGAGCACTGTTCATAAAGCTGTTATGCGTTCTGTTCTGGTACACGTTGTAAACAAACAGCCTGCAATAAGTGAAATATATCGTGTTCTTAAACCGGGCGGAAAATTTTGCGCTTTTGAACCTGTTATTCGTACAAATACAAGATATTGGGAAATTTTAGACCCTGCTTATATTGATAAATATGAAGATTTCAAACGTGTAGAAAATCAAATTATGGAAGATCCTTTAGATTCTTTATGCAACTTTGACGAAAAAACTTTACAGACCAATTTGGAAATTGCAGGTTTCTCTATTCCTGAAGTCAGATTACAAGAAGTAAAATCTAATTATGTTGTTTTACCGAATATGGTCAGAGAGTGGTTTGTAAATCCTCCTTCACCTACTCAACCTTGTGTTAAAGACAGATTCCTTAAACATTTTGATTTCCCAACTGTTGAGAAGTTTATGCTTCAAGTTGAAGAATATTTAACAGGAAGAAGTATATCATTAAGAACTAATGCCGCATTTATTAATGCAACTAAATAAAATTGTAAGGGAAATTGAGGAGTTATTGCATGCAATTACAAACCGCAATAATAATTCCGGCAAGATACGGTTCTTCAAGATTAGAAGGTAAACCGCTATTAAAAGCCGGAGGTAAATATATAATCCAATGGGTATGGGAAAAATGTTCAAAATGCATCGGCATTGATAGAGTTATTGTAGCAACTGACGATGAACGAATATTTAACGTATGCAAAGAATTTGGTGCAGAAGTGGAGATGACTTCTAATCAGCATAAAAGCGGAAGCGATAGAATTGCGGAAGTTGCAAAAAGACATCCTGAAATCGGATATATTATTAATGTTCAAGGCGATGAACCTTTAATTGAGCCTGAAAATATTGAGCTTGTGAGAAAAGGAGTTGTTGAAGACGATAGTGCAGACATATCTACTCTTGTAAGAGAGATTACGGATATGGAGGAAGTTGTTAATCCAAATTTAGTAAAATGCATATTTGATGTAAATAATTATGCAATGTATTTTTCTCGTTCTAAAATTCCTTATGAAAGAAACGAGGGAAAAAGTAAGTTTTACGGACATTTAGGAATATACGGATATAAGAGTGAAGCTTTATTTAAAATGACATCACTTCCACAAACAACTTATGAAATGTCAGAAAGCTTAGAGCAATTAAGAGCATTGCAAAATGGAATGAAGATAAAGATAGATATAGTAAAAAACATTCCCATAGGTATAGACACTATGGAAGATTTTAACAAATTCAAAGCAATGGTTGAAAAATAGTAGATATATTTGTTTTACTGATTTGTTTTATCTGAATAAAATTTGCTATTATCGAATTTATCAATTAAGTCTTTTTGTATATTATAATACCTTTGCAACTTTTTGTTTACTCTTTTACAAATATTATAATTAGCAATAAATGTTCTTTCTTCAAAAGAGCATGCGTTAAGACATACCCATTCAACATTTTTATTGCAAAATTGAGTACCAATAAATTATGTTTCAGAAAGATTGGGGCATAGCTCACCACAAATAACATTAAACGTATATACACATGTTCTACCTAAAATTACTAATCAGGCTATGAATTTGTTTGAAAATTTTAAAAAATCGCAGAATAATCGCATAAAAAATATAAACGAGGTACAAACCCAATAAAATCAAGCACTAAAAAAATCGGAACGACAGGATTTGAACATTAAGAAACTGTTTTTTGAAAACCAATAGTATCAATAGTTACAACCATCTATCAATTTTCAATTTCTTATTGTACCGTGTATAATCACAAAAAATGGACACAGAATGGACATGGCAAATTTATATATTAAAGTATCTATATATTTTTTTATTTATGAACACTAAAAAAGTACGAGGGAAATTTATCCGCTCGTACTTTTCACGTTAAATTATCAACAAATCTTATAACCCCATATTTTTTGCAAGAGCATCTTTATATTTATCTGTAAAATCTTTTGTTGTCATTCCAGCTTCAATGTCTGCTTTCATTTCTGGTGTAAGATTCTTTTTAACATTATCTGGTAAATTTTCTA
>CADBQW010000109.1 GCA_902796925.1 uncultured bacterium
CCGTTAGAGGTTCCGACTTCGATTGCACTTTTTGTATTATTGGCAATAATTAGACCATACAAAAACTCTCCGGTTACACGTGAAATGTTCCAAAAATCTTTTTGAGTCGATTCTAATTCAGCTAACTTATTTTCGGTTTGTTCGTCAAATTTTATAGTCATTAATTCACGCTTTTTACTTTATCCGTAATAACAATTGACCTTATAGGCATATCTATATTTACTGTTTTAATAATTTTTAATTTATCTAAATCAAATATTGAAAAAATGGCAGATTTTGTGTCTGTTATTAAGGCCAAATTGGTGTTTTCCAACCTGTAAATCTTTGTTGAAAAACCATCTGTTCCAATAGATATTTGTTCTCCGACATTGTCAGTCATTGTATCTATGGGTTGTAATACATTATCGGTCGCCCCTAAAACATAAATTGTATTTTTGTCATATATCATATCTATTGGTTTTTTGCAAATATCAGTTTCACCAATAAAGCCTACTGTTTTGTAATCTATTATAGCTAGTTTATTTTGGGTTCTGCTAATTATGTATATTTTTCCGTTTGCATACATTATTTTAGAAACATTTGGAAATCTTCCAATATCTTTCAATAAATACTGATTATCAAGTTCTATTGCCCAAATTTCTCTGGTGTTTTTGTCAAAATAAAACAATTTTGTACCATCGTCACTTAACGTTAACTTTTCACATAGGCCGTTAATTTTGAGCTGTTTTGATAAAGTCATATTTTTTAAATTAACAACATAAATACTCGAATCTTCGGCGCTTGAAACATACGCAATATCATTGATGCGATCAATTACAATTTCATCAGGTTGTGTTTTAAAAAATATTTGTTTGATAATATCACTATCAGCAAGGGATATTATATCCATTGATTTTTTCCCGTACGACGTAACCAGTAAAAACTTGCCGTCGTAACCTACCATTGATATGGGAACATTTTTCTGTTCAAGAGCATATTCCGGGGTTTTTCCGTCTTGATTAACTACAAGGATGTTTCTTGAAAATCCGCTTGCTATGTAAAAAGTTTTATTCTTTAGGGCAGGTATGTCTGAAAGTGTCTTTAAATTTGTTGGAGATAATGTAATTTTCGGCATTTGTACTTTTATACCGTTATCTTGCGCTGTTTTTATTGACAAATCCCCCAATATGCCTTTCATACTTTCAGGGATGACAAGTCCGTGGGGAACAAGCATATCTTGAGGGAATAACCCTGTTCGTATTTCTTCAGGTGGGTTTGCTATCTTAAATATTGTTTTTACCCCTCCACGGTCGGTTAAGACCTTTAATAAAACATAATTATTGTTAAAGATCACTACATTAGGCTTTGATTGGAGAGTCCTGTTTTCAGGGTAGGTTTTAGTAATCTTTAATTCTTCGGGTTCATATGTTTTTGTTGGTAACAGAGGTAAATATTCCGTTCCGTCAGATAACAATATGACACCATCAAAACGAATATTAACATCCGGAAAACTCTTTTTTATATACCCTTGCAAACTTGTCGGTAATTCTGTTGCAAAGCTTTGACTTAGTGACGTAATTAAGATTACAAAAGCTAATAATACGAATTTACGCATTGTTAAATACCCCTTTTACTTTATCCATTATGGTGTTTGAACTTGATTGATGAACCTTGTTCAAATTAATTTCATATAATTTTTTGTAAAGAAGTTTTTCTTCTTCACCTAACTGTGTAGGAATTTTGACCGTAACAATAACAATATGGTCGCCGTGCTTGTCAGGTCTTGATACATGAGAAATTCCTTTACCTTTTAATCTCATTGGTTGTCCGCTTTGAATTCCAGCAGGAATATTTAATGTATGTTCTCCTTCTAAAGTCCTTATAACAACCTCATCCCCCAATGCCGCTTGTGCAGGGGTAATTTCCAATTTTGTAAAAACGTTAACACCGTCGCGTTTAAAGTAATCAGACTCTTTAACGTGGATTATAACAAACAGATCTCCCGGGGCGCCTCCGTTTTTACCGGAGTCACCTTCGCCGGAAACTCTTATTTTAGAGCCGGTATCTACACCTGCAGGAATTTTAATCTCTATTTTCTTTTCTTTTTCTATCCGACCGTAACCCTTACATGTTTTACAAGGATTTGTTATTTTAACTCCAGAGCCTCCACAATCAGGGCAAGTTGAAATCTGTGTAAATGCTCCCAAAGGTGTCCTTGTAACCTGACGAACCTGACCTGTGCCACCACAGGTTGGACAAGTTTCAGGCTTTGATCCTTTTTCTGCACCCGAGCCGTTGCAATCCGGACAAACTTCCAAGTGTTCAAACGTAACCTCTTTTTTTACTCCGAATACTGCTTCTTCAAATGAAATTTCAATATCACATCTAATATGATCACCTTCCTGAGGTGCATTAGGATCCGGAGCTCCTCCGCCAAAGCCCATACCCATTCCGCCAAAAAATGAATTGAAAATATCGTTTAAATCCCCAAAACCTCCGGCAAAAGGTCCTCCTGTGTCAAAACCGGCATTTTGCAAGCCATCTTCTCCGTAACGGTCATAAGTTGCACGTTTGTTATCATCCATCAAGGTATCGTATGCTTTTCCCAATTCTTTAAATTTTTCTTCAGCATCCGGTGCTTTATTAACGTCGGGGTGTAATGTTCTTGCCTTTTTTCTGAAAGCTGACTTTATTTCGTCTTTAGATGCATCTTTCGATACCCCTAATATCTCATAAAAATCTGTCATAATTATATACGTTTCCCTATTCTTATTAAAATAATCTCTGTCTACAGAATTATACCATGAAAAATTTTTGTTGCATATTGAGTTTACGGAAAACTTCGTTTCTTTTGCAACCTTTATTTTTATCTACTTATTATTAACTCCGTAACCAAACATAGCAAAGTCATATTTTATAGGATCTTGAGGGCAAAGTTGTCTTAAATTTTCTGTCACCTCTATCACTGATTTAAAATCATTAGCTTTGCGGGTTAAAAGACCTAAACTTCTTGATACTCTGCCTACATGAACATCTAAAGGTATTAATAATTCTGAAGGTTGCATAAAAGTCCAAATACCACAGTCTACAGAACTCTTTCTAACCATCCACCTTAAAAACATATTCATCCTTTTCATAGCCCCACCTTTATTTGGATTTGGCAACATAAAATAAAATCCCTGACCTACATTATTTTTTACCCTTGAATAAAAATAATCGGTTATAACTTGAAATCTTATACCTTGATTTTTTTTATAAGCTGATTTAAAAAGCGATTCCAAGCCACCATCTTTTATGTATAGTTCTCTTAATATGTTAAGCATTTCCAAAAAATCATCAGGTTTTATGAATCTATAGTTAAAATCCTTTAACCTTGAAAAATCTCCCGATATCAAGTATTTATATGGCTGATGATTGGTTATTGAGGAGAATTCGTTTAGCTTTTTTATAAAGAGTTCACGCTTTCCAAATGCCATTAATGAGGCTATAAAACCGGAAATTTCGATGTCCTCTTTAACCGTATATTTATGGATGAACTGTACAGGATCGTCTTTTATAAAATCCGGATTTTCATACTTTTCCGTCAATTTATCTAAAATTTCCTTTACATTGTATGGAACAGGCATTAATTTCTCCTTAATTTATTGAAATATTCTTCCAGAATTTTATCACATAAGTCTTGTTTTATTCCACCATAAACTTTTAAATTGGAATTGGAAATTTGTCGCAGGTCTATTTTTGAACCAAGTGCGCCATATAAATGATCATAACTTCCAAAATACACAGATTTAATTCTTGAATTGATAATAGCCCAAGAACACATAGGACAAGGTTCCAGTGTAACATATAATTCGCAACCATCTAGTCTCCAATTATTAAGAACTCTTTCAGCATTCCTTATTGCAAGGATTTCAGCATGTGAAGTTACATCACTATCTTGTTCTTTTTTATTTGTAGCTTTGGAAATTACAATTCCGTCTTTTACAATTAGCGCCGCAACCGGAATTTCTCTTTCATCATATTTGTTTAACAAACTAATAGCTTGTTCCATAAAATCCATTATTTTCTTATCCTTTTAACTTAAGATTTCTCCGTAGTAAGTTTATTTTCGACTTTAGCCATATCTCTTTGCAAAATAACTTCTGCACAGAATCCCCATTCTTTGTTTGAATATAATTTTATTTCACCCTGCATTGCCTCTACAAGTCCTTTAACAATAAATAATCCAAGTCCGGTTCCTCTTGTTGTTCTGGTTGTATTATTATCGAGACGTATGAACTTTCCAAAAAGACTCTGAAGTCTTGCCTCAGGAATTTGCGGGCATTTATTTTTTACTCTTATTTTAGCTGTATTTTCGGTTATGTCCGTATCTATATTTATTGTTGTCCCCTCATCGGCATATTTTGAAGCGTTTTCTAACAAGTTTGTAAATACCTGTACCAACCTATTTTTGTCTCCTAAAACTCTTGGAAAATTTTCATCAATTTTTATTTCAAATTGAGCATTATTTTTATTCCTTATCAGTAATCTAGCATCTTCAACTACTTCGGGTATCCAAACAGATTCCGTAACTGTTCTCAATTTCATTCCTTCTATATCAGGAATAGTTAATAAGTCCTCTATAAGGTGTTTAAGTCTTTCCGATTGATCTTTTATTATCCTTAAAGATTTTTGTTTCGTTTCTTCATCAATCTCAATATCCTGTCGCATAAGTCTTGAGGTATAACCTTGAATGCTTGTTAACGGAGTTCTCAATTCGTGACTCACTGTATCGATAAGATTTGAGCGAAATTCGTTTAATTCTTTCAATTCCTTATTATTTTTTTGTAATTGAAGGTATGATTTTTGGATTTCACTTGCCATTTTGTTGAATTCACCCGCTACAAACACAATTTCATGAGGGGTAAATGCAGTCGTCAAAAGTCTTATTTGACGCTCATAATTACCCTTTGTAATCGCAATTATACCTTTAAATAATTGACGCATGTTTATATAAAGATAAAATATATACAATGATACAACAGAAAATATAACAGATATGGCTACAAGTATTGATAGAATAATTTTAAATCTATCTTTGTTGATTGTACCTTTTGTAACTTTTTCTGTTGTGTTTACAATAACAGTTACATTTGGATCTGTTTTTTTTATGTAAACTAAAGGTTGATTTTTTTTGTCTCCAAAAATCTTAGCTTTATCTTTGATTAAATTTTTAGGCATAGATGAGATTGTCTCTTTATAATCATTTTCTTTGTAATTATGTTGTGCAAGAAGTTCTCCATATTCTGAGACTACATAAATTTGCCTTTTATCATCTTTCAGAGATCGGAAAAGATGGGTTTTGAATTCATCTGTGTTAAATGTTGCGACTATATATTTTCCGTCTTCCATCTTTGCATAAGTTGTTACCTTATTGTTCTGTTTATTCTTATCTTTTATTGATTCAAGAACAGTATCTCCGGATGCAATTTCTAAACTTTCACAACTGTCAAAATCTTTTAAAACATCTTTCAAATATGATTTTTTTCTATTTTCATCAGGTAAATATTTTAAGGCAAGTGCTAGTTGTTCAATTCTGTCCGTAACGTTTAAGAAATAAAAATCAATCTCATCTGAAACGGTATTTGCAATCATAATAGCAGATTCTCTTAATTGTGATCTTACAGCTTGTTGATTGATATTATTAATGATAAAACCACTTATTGTCATCGGAATTAAAACTGCGAAAAAAAACACTATCGCAATTTGTTCGACAATTTTTAATCTATGAATTGTGAAATTTATTTTCATGTTTATTCCTGACTGAATGGGGTAAGTTTATATCCAACATTGGTGACTGTATGAAGATACTTTGGATTTTTTACATCCGCTTCTATTTTATTTCTGAGCCCCCCGACATGAACTCGAAGCATTCTTACATCTTCACTGCTGTCATAACCCCAAACTTCATCTAAAAGTGTAGCGAGAGTAACCGGATGATTAAAATGTTGCATTAGACTATATAAAATTTCAAATTCTGTAGGTGTAAGTTTTGTACGTTTGTTTACAATTACACATTCAAGACTTTCCGGAAATAATTCTATATCACCTGCTTTTAAGACTTCATTTGAAAGGGAGTTGGTTTCTTCCACAACCTGGTTTCTTCTTAACAGAACCCTTATTCTTAAAAGTACTTCCTGAATATCAAAAGGTTTAACCAAGTAATCATCAACACCGGATTCAAACCCTTCTGTCTTGTCGTCTATTGTACCTTTTGCTGTTAGCATTAGGATAGGAATATTTAATTTGGCCTGTCGAATATTTTTTGCTACATCAAACCCATTCATTTTAGGCATCATAACATCAAGTAATACTAAATCGTATGAATTGTTTAGTGCTTTGTTTAAACCCTCTAATCCGTCACGAGCAGTATCTACAAAGTATCCGCTATGTGATACATCAAATTCCAATAAATCGCGAATTTCATCGTCGTCATCAACTATTAAGATTCTTTTTTGAATATCTGACATATCACTCTCCCTGTTTAAAGGTTATATCTAAACACTCATTTCCTTTTCAAATCCGAAAAGTGAACTTACTGATTCATCATCGTGGATTCTTGCAATAGCTTGACCCAAAAGAGGTGCAACCGAAAGCTGCTTGATGTTAGACGGCATCTTGGACATATCCAAAGGAATAGTATTTGTGACAATACATTCTTTAATAGGGGCACTTGAAAGTCTTTCAATTGCCGGTCCGGAAAATACCGGATGCGTTGCACAAACATAAACTTCACGTGCACCGTTTTCTTTTAAGAGTTTAGCAGCACCACAAATTGTACCTGCAGTATCAATTATATCATCAAACATTACACAAACTTTATCGGTTACATCACCTATAACGTGATTCGCTATAGCTTCATTATGTTTGTCACGGCGTTTATCAATAATTGCAAGAGAACAACCAATTTGTTTGGCAAAATATCTGGTTCTTTGGACACCGCCGGTATCAGGACTTACTGCTACAATATCATCGGGATTGATGTTCAAACTTTTAATGTAATTTACAAGAATTGAAGTTGCATAAATATGATCAACCAATATGTTGAAGAACCCTTGAATTTGACCGGTATGCAAGTCCATTGCAAGAACTCTGTCTGCACCTGCTGTTGTCAAAAGATCTGCAACCAATTTGGCTGTAATAGCTTCTCTGCCTGATGTTTTTCTATCTTGTCTGGCATATCCGTAATAAGGTATTACCGCGGTAATAGTTTTTGCGCTGGCACGCTTGAATGCATCAATTATAATCAACAACTCCATCAAGTTTTCATTAACCGGGTTGCAAAGAGGTTGTATAATGAATACATCATCCCCTCTGACGCTTTCTTTTACCTGAACATAAATTTCACCGTCTGCAAAATTTTTGACTACCATTGGGCCAACAGAGGTTCCAAGATAATCTGCGATTTCTTGAGATAATTTTGGATTTGACCTTCCTGAAAACAATTTGATATCATGTGTAGGTGTAATTGAGCGTTCTAATTTCGGTAAATCTTCCAGTTCTAAAACCATTTAGCAATTCCTTTCTTCATGCATGCAACATAGGTATTATAGTATCGTTAAGATTTCTCCTCAACAATTTTTTAAGTAATATTAATAAAATACAGACAAAATTTTTTTTGCTCTTAAGATCAAATCTTACTTGCACGTTAAACAAAATTAATATTTAGTTCATTTGAACATACTTATGCTAAAATTAAATTAGGACTTGAGAGGGTAATTGATGAGGAGCACAAGCAGGCAGCAAAAAAAGAAAAAGACAAAGCGTTTTGATTTTGTTCTTTATTTTCTGAATGGCGGATTTATAATTTTTGCCATAAGTCTTGTTATATATTTATTTTTTATTCAAGTAATTGATATCAAAAATTACCGTGCGCGGGCTAAAAATCAAAGAGTCGGTGTGATTTTTTCCATGCGTGGAGATATACTAGATAGAAATGGCCTAACTCTTGCTCGTGATAAGGTTTATTCTGATGTTTATGCACACAAAAAGTTATATGAAAATGATCCTGAACGTGCAAAAAAAATCGCTGAAAAATTGGCTCCGTTATTAGAAATGCCACAGGATGTTTTGTTAAAAAAATTAAATAATCAAGGTCCTGTTATAACCTTAAAAAAGAATATCAAGAAGGATGTGGCAAAAAAAATTCGTGAACTTGAATTTAGAGAAATTTCTCTAGGCAAAAAAAATGTTAGAGAATACCCTCAAGGAACCATGGCCGCTCAAGTTTTGGGATATTACAATTTTGATGCAGATATAGCTGATGGTGTTGAATATACTGCAAAAGATAAGTTAGAGCATGTAATTAATAAAGTTAAACTCGAGAAAACGCGTGACGGAAATATTATATACGATTTTACCACCGACCCGGTTGCAACGACAAAAAATCCAAAAGGTGAAAACGTTACACTCACTATAGACGCGGCAATTCAACATATTTGCGAAAAAGAAATAAAAAAAATGGTCGACGAGAAAGATGCACTCAGAGGTACAGTAATTGTTATGAATCCAAAAAATGGGGAGATATTGGCATTAGCGGTGTATCCGACATACGACCCGAACAATTACCAAAAAGCCAGCACCATTCAAATGAAGAATTGGACACTTACTGACGTATTTCCTCCGGGTTCAACGTTCAAGACTATCACTGTCGCAAGTGCCATGGAATTAGGTAAAATCAATGAAAATTCGACGGTATTAGATACCGGTAAAATGCAGTTAGGAAATTTTGTTATAAAAAATTATGATTACGATATAAGACCGTATCCCGGTGAAATTAGCATGGAATATTTGTTTGAACACTCAAGCAATATCGGTTCCATTCAAGTTGCCAAGAAAATGACACCATATGAGTTTTACGGAATGCTAAAGAAGTTTGGTTTTGGTCAAAGAACGGGTATAGATTTACCGGGCGAATCTTCCGGGTTGTTACCTTACTGGACTCAATGGGATAACGGTATTCATACCACAATGTCGTATGGTTATGGGACTTCTGTTTCTGCAATTCAAATGGCATCTGCAGTTTCTGCTCTAGCTAACAATGGAATTAGGGTGACACCACACGTTATAAAATATAGTCCTGAAGAAGCAGCTACAAAAATAAAAGAAACACAAGTTGTTTCACCTGAAACCGCAAAAGCAGTAACAAGATTGTTAACCGCAAGTGTAAATCACGGTAAATCTGTTATTAAGCTCGATAAATATAATGTTGCGGCAAAAACAGGAACATCCAGAAAACCTAAAGAAAATTCCGCCGGATATACTCCATACACTTACACTTCGACTATAGGGTATCTACCTGCAAGTGATCCTCAAGTTTTGGTGTATGTCATGGTTGATAGTGCAAAAAATGGTGCTATCTGGGGTAATACTGTTGCAGGACCGGTTTTCAGAGAAGTTTGTTTGCAAGTTGCAAGGATTTTGAATTTAAAACAAGATAAAGTTTCTACAAAAAGTTAATATAAGGAGATAAAAATTGAAACTCGAAGAATTAATTGAACATTTAGATTACAAAGATTTAATCAATTTCAAAAATATTGATATAACCGGAATTTCTTATAATTCAAAAACAACAAAAGCCGGAGATGTATTTATATGTTTAACCGGAGAATACACAGACGGACATAAATATGCAAAAGATGCAATTCAAAATGGTGCTGTTGCTTTGGTTGTAGAACATTTATTAGAGGTTAAAGTTCCCCAAGTTGTTGTAAATTCAACACGTCACAGAATTGCGGATATTGCTGATGCATTTTACTCAAGTCCTTCAAAAGGGATAAATTTGATTGGAGTGACCGGTACTAACGGAAAAACAACGGTTACCCATTTAATCCAAAAGATTATGGAGGAAGATTCGCAAAAGTGTGCACTAATCGGTACTTTAGGGTACAAGTTGTCATCCTCAGGTGAATATCGGGATGCAAAACATACAACCCCGCAAGCTCCTGAACTTCAAGCAACATTAAGGATGATTAAGGACGTTGAAAAAATTGATAATGTAGTTATGGAAGTTAGTTCTCATGCTCTTGAACAAAATCGTGTCGGAGGATGTATTTTTAACGGAGCGATTTTAACAAACCTAACTCAGGATCATCTTGATTACCATATAACAATGGATAATTATTTTGCGGCGAAAGCTTTGTTATTTACAGGTTTAAAGCATGTTGAAGGTGTTTCTGAATCCGAACAGCCTTTTGCGGTAATTAATGCTGATGATGAATATTCTTCCCGTTTTTTAAATGCAGTTCCTGAAGGGATAAGAAAATTTACATACGGGGTAAAAAATAATGCCGATGTTATTGCTAAAGACATAAGCTTTTCAATAAATGGGGCTGAATTCACTTTGGTTGAAAATGGAAATTCACATAAAGTTAATCTTCATATGAACGGTATGTTTAGTGTTTACAATGTTCTTGCGGCTGTAACAGGCGCTATTGCAATGGGTATTGAAATAACTGTTGCTCTTAAAGCTTTAGAAAATGTTAAAGGTGTTGCGGGAAGGTTTGAAGTAGTTGCACATAAACCTCTGGTAATTGTCGATTATGCTCACACTCCTGACGGTTTGGAAAACGTATTAAAATCTGCTCGTGAAATAACTCCTAAAGATGCAAAATTAATCTGTCTTTTTGGGTGCGGAGGGGATCGTGATGCAACAAAACGTCCTAAAATGGGTGCTATAGCAGAAAAACTTGCCGACAAAATTATCATCACGAGTGATAATCCGAGAAGTGAAGATCCTCAAATGATTATTACTGATATCATTGCCGGTGTAAAATCCGTTAATACTGAAAATGTTATTGTAGAGGCGGATAGGGGAATTGCAATTTCACTGTTAAAAACTGTTGCAAATAATAATGATGTTGTTGTTATTGCCGGTAAAGGACATGAGAATTATCAAATCCTTAAAAATGAAACTATCCATTTTGATGATAGAGAAGAAGCCAGAAAAGTCTTTGAGGTTTCGGTAATTTAGGAGAAATTAGTTGAAAACGAATCTAATTATAGAACAGCATTTTCACGGTGCTTTTGGTATTGATTTTAATAGAGCTCCTGTTTATCAGTTGATACGGTTAACTAAAGAAATTTATCAATACGGTATTGGCGGAATTTTTCCTACAATAGTAACCGACAGTATTGAAAATACAAAACAGGCAATTTCTAATATTAAAGATGCAGCCAGATATTATGAACCAGGCATGGCAAAGATTTTTGGGATTCATCTGGAGGGCATATTTTTAAATCCTGAAAAGAAAGGGATTCATAATAATAAATATTTTCTTCATCCTTGTGTAGAAAATTTTAAAGAAATTGAAGATGATTTTATAAAAATAGTAACTCTTGCTCCGGAGTTATCGGAGGACAGTTTAATAAACTACCTTCATGAAAAAAAGATAAAAGTTCAAGCCGGCCACTGTGTTGGAGGGGATTTGAGTAAATGTGACGGAGTTACTCATACTTTTAACGCTATGAGTCCAATTTCTCATCGAGGGGAATCCACTGCACTGTCGGCATTAATCAATGACCATTTATATACAGAAATTATTGCTGACGGAGTTCATGTTTCTGACGATTGCTTAAAATTATTATTTAAATCCAAACCTTTGGATAGAATAATTTTAGTCAGTGATTGCTTGCCTTGCACAAAATCTGATATCAAGGAATTTACTTTTGCCGGTGAAAAGGTCTTTTATAACGGTCAAAAAGCAACTTCTCAAAACGGAACATTGGCTGGCAGTACAATGCTTTTGCCGGATATAATTAAACGACTTGGTAAGATTGGTTTGATGAATACACAGTATATTGATAACCCTTATAATTATCATAATATTGAACCATTAGGTACAATTGAATGGGATGAAAATTTTAATGTATTAAATATTAATTAGATTTGCTATTTTGTAAATACAAAAAACCCGATACAAATTTGTATCGGGTTTGTCAGTTATCAAAAGATTAATTATTCAATTATTCTTTTGTGTACTCTGCATCAATAACATCATCCTCTTTGTTATCTTGAGCTGAGGCATTTTCGGAACTTGCACCTTCTTGTTTAGATGCTTCTTCCTTTTGAACAGCTTCGTATGCCTTTTGAGAAATTGCAAACATTGTTTGTTGAAGTTCATCAGATAGTTTCTTCAATTCATCGGTTGACTTGTTTTCATCGAGGGCTTTTTTCAAAGCTTCTCTTTGTTCATCAAGTTTAGATTTATCAGCATCATCAATTTTACCTTCAAAATCTTTAACTATTTTTTCTGCGGAACCAACAAGGCTGTTTGCATTATTTTTAATTTCTGCTTCTTCTTTTTTCTTTTTATCGTCAGCCGCATTAGCCTCTGCTTCTTTAACCATTCTATCAATATCTTGTTCCGAAAGATTTGAAGAATTTGTGATAGTAATTTTTTGTTCTTTGTTTGTAGCCTTATCTTTAGCTGAAACATTAACTATACCGTTTGCATCAATATCAAATGTTACTTCAATTTGAGGGATGCCGCGCATTGCAGGGGCAATGCCATCTAATCTAAACATACCCAAAGATTTGTTATCGCTGGACATAGGTCTTTCACCTTGAAGAACATGGATATCAACTGCTGTTTGATTATTTTCTGCAGTAGAGAAAACTTGTGATTTAGAAACAGGAATAGTTGTGTTTCTCGGCACTAAAGGTGTCATTACACCACCCAAAGTTTCGATACCTAAAGTTAATGGGGTTACGTCAAGCAAGACGATATCTTTGACTTCACCGGCCAAGACTCCCGCTTGAACTGCCGCACCAACTGCAACAACTTCATCAGGGTTAACTGATTGGTTTGGTTCCTTACCTGTATAATCTTTTACGAGTTGTTGAACTGCAGGAATACGAGTTGACCCGCCGACTAACACAACTTCATTAATATCACTTTTTGAAATGCCGGCATCTCTAAGTGCATTTTCAACCGGAGTCTTACATCTGTTAAGAAGATCCATGCTTAATTCTTCAAATTTTGCTCTCGTAAGATTCAAATCCAAGTGTTTTGCACCGTTTGCATCAGCAGTAATAAACGGAAGATTAATATTGGTTTCCATAACTGATGATAGTTCGCATTTAGCCTTTTCAGCTGCTTCTTTTACACGCTGCATAGCTTGTTTATCACTGTGAAGGTCGATTCCTTCTTGTTTCTTAAATTCGTCACAAATCCAGTCCATAATTTTTTGGTCAAAATCATCACCACCAAGGTGTGTATCCCCTGATGTTGAAAGAACTTCATGAACACCATCACCTATTTCAAGTATCGAAACATCGAATGTACCACCGCCAAGGTCAAATACAAGAACTTTTTCGGCTTTTTCTTTTTCAAGTCCGTAAGCTAAAGCTGCAGCGGTTGGTTCGTTAACGATACGCAAAACATCCAGGCCGGCAATTTTGCCTGCATCTTTCGTTGCTTGACGTTGTGCATCATTAAAGTATGCAGGAACCGTAATTACTGCCGAAGTAACTTTTTCACCCAAGTATGAACTAGCATCATCAGCTAATTTTCTCAAAATCATCGAAGAAATTTCTTGAGGGGTGTAATCTTTTCCGTCAATGTTTACTTTGTAATCTTCACCCATATGACGTTTTATGGATGCGATTGTCTTATCAGGGTTTAAGATTGCTTGACGTTTTGCTAATTGTCCGACAAGTCTTTCCCCTGTTTTAGAAAATCCTACGATAGAAGGGGTTGTTCTTGAACCTTCAGCATTCGCAATAACTGTTGGCTTTCCACCTTCCATAACTGCAACAACTGAGTTTGTTGTTCCTAAATCAATACCGATTGTCTTTGCCATAATTATCTCCTTTTCTTTTTATTCTTTAATATTAAGATGTATTTATAATTAATATCTATTTAATTTATATCACTACTTTTCCTGAATCTTAAAAAAATAAATAAAAAATTAATTATTTAAAAATTTATGGGTGAAAAGGTAATACGGCCTTAGTGTAGTAGGGTAATAAGTATGGATGTTAGGTCAAAAAGATAATAGGACAATGCACCATATTGCAATGATTGCTCATTGCGCAATGGTCGAAACTATAGACTAACTCTAAAGGGAGAATAGTTTTCTCCTCTTATTTTCCTATGACCTTAAGGTCTTATTCCCCTAAATTAAGTTTTGAAAATTGTATAACTTTGTTTTTGCCGCGTTTCTTGGCATTATATAATGCGTGTTCTGCATATCTAATAATCGTATTTGCATCTTCTCCGGCACCGTCAAGACAAGGGAATGTTGAAATCCCGCCTGAGATTGTGACAGGATGTTTTTCTTCTTCTCCGGCAGGAATAAATTCCATTTTTTCAATATCGTGTCTGAATCTTTCTGCGAACAAAAAGGCATTGTCTTCGGAAGTATTTGGAAGTATTACTATAAATTCTTCATCGCCATATCTGGTTAAGATATCTTCTTTTCTGATAATTTGTTTTAATTTATCTGCAATTGATTTTAAGAGTACATCACCCCATTCGTAACCATATATGTCGTTTACTGTTTTAAAGTAGTCCAAATCAAATAACAAGCATGATAATTTTGTTCCATAGCGTTTTGCTCTGGAAATTTCTTGATCAAGTCTTTCCTGAAGGTATTTTCTGTTATACAAGCCGGTTAATTCGTCTGTAACTGAAAGAATTTTCAATTTGTCACGCATTTCTTTATATTTCAAAAGAGAATTCGCACGAATCAAGAGTTCATCATTGTCAGCAGGAGTTTTTATAAAGTCAAAGTTAACCGCCCTCACTGTAGAACCCTTAAATACTTCTCCGATGAATAGCACCGGTACTTTGAATTTAGTTACCATCAAAATATCTTTGATGTCAGGAACGCTTTCCACAACAATCAAAGCCGGATTAAGCATTTCATATTCTTTCAACTTTTGAGAATCTTCAAGTCGAACATTTGTATCGTTAATTTTTGCGATTACATCTGCAATACCGGAAGATTTCTTATCCGTATAGATTACCACATTTTTCATAGTTAAAATTCCTTTATAAACCTCTCTTTGCGAATAATACTAGCATATTTTTTATATTTTGGCAATAGGAAAAACATAAACGTGTTCAAAAATACATTTTGTGATAACATCGGAATATGAAGGCATTAATTCAAAGAGTGAAAAACGCAAGTGTAGCTATTAATGGTAAAATATTTTCCAAAATAAACTCGGGTATTTTAGTTTTTTTGGGTGTCGAAAAAGCTGATACGAAAGAAAACGCACAAAAACTTGCAGATAAAATCTTAAAATTGCGGATATTTGAGGATAATACCGAAAAAATGAACCTTTCTATCCAAGATATAAAGGGTGAAATTTTAATTGTATCCCAATTTACTTTATGTGGTAACTGCGCAAAAGGTACCCGACCGAGTTTTGATAATGCCGCAAAACCGGAAATTGCGAAAGATTTATATGAATACTTCGTCAATATAGTAGAACAATCCGGACTAAATGTTCAAACAGGCAAATTTCAGGCAATGATGGATGTTTCTCTTATTAATGACGGGCCGGTAACATTTTGGGTTGAAAAATAATAAGGAAAATTATGTATAATTACGATGATGCAATAAAAATATTAACTTCAAGCGGAAAATTTAGGATAGAACTTGGTTTGGACAGAATCTCCAAGATACTTGATATTCTAAAAAATCCTCAAGATAAATTGAAGTGTATCCATGTTGCGGGGACCAACGGAAAAGGTTCCACCTGTGCAATTATAGCTTCAATCCTGAAAGAAAGCGGAAGAAATGTGGGATTGTACACAAGCCCGCACATTTTTTCTTACACTGAGCGGATAAAAATTAATGACAAAGAAATTTCTAAAAATGAATTTGCAAAATATGTAATTGAAATAACAAATTTAGCTGAAAAAAATTCGATTTATCTTACGGAATTCGAAATTTTAACGGCTGTAATGTTTAAATATTTTTATGATAAAGGTGTTGATGTGGCCGTTCTTGAAACAGGTTTGGGAGGGAGGTTCGATGCCACAAACGTCATAAAATCAAACCTATGTTCAATTATAACCCATATAGACTATGATCATACAGAACGATTAGGAGCTACTTTAGAAGAAATCGCTTTTGAAAAAGCCGGCATTATAAAAGAAGGTTGCCCGGTTATTACAAGTGAAGGTTACGAAATAATTCAAGATATTGCAGATGAAAAAAATTCTATGTTAATTTTCACAGCACCTTTTGCAGATATTACAAACTTGAGTTTGAAAGGAATAATTCAAGGAGAAAATCTTGCGCTTGCACTTTCCTGCATTCAATATCTTTTTAAAGATATAACAGATTCAACTATCAAAAAAGGATTAGAGTCTGTAAACCATCCTTGCCGTTTTCAAATTATAAAGGATAAAAACATAGTTGTCGATGCCTCCCATAATCCTAACGGAATTCAGGCATTACGTGAAAGTTTAGATTATTACTATCCGGGTAAAAGCTTAAGATTTGTTTTCGGTTGCCTTAGAAATAAAGATTATTCTAAAATGGTTAAAATACTATTTCGCAAAGGTGATGAAATTTATTTTTATCATTTTAACAATCCAAACTCTTGTACATACGAAGAACTTGAAAAAATTTGTAATTATCCCTCTGAGCCATTTGTTTCTCTAAACAAATTCAACCTGAAAGATGACAAAATTACAGTTATTTGCGGTTCATTTTACATGTTAAATGAAATCATAAAACCTGAATGGTTGAAATAAAAATTTATAAAAAAGTAGTCTCCAACATACTATCTTAACAGATTTAAATAAAAATTTTGTTAAGTAATTTTAAAAAAGCTTTACAAATATTAAAAAATCTGGTAGACTCTGTAAGTGGTATAAAATAGGAGTGTCTTTGGACATTGGAGTTAAGTAATATGGCATCTAAAGAATTGGACTTTGAGGAATTATTAAAAAAATACGATTACTGTTTTCAGAAAGGTGATCTGGTAAAAGGTATTGTCTGTGGCTACGACGGTCAGGGTGTTATGGTTGATATCGGAGCAAAAACTATAGCAGTGGTCCCTGAACGTGAGGCTGCAGAAAAAAATGAAAAAGTTGAAGAAATTTTAGAAAAAGGAAAAGAATACGAGTTTCTTATTATAAGAGAAGAAGATGAGGATGGAAAATTTTTACTCTCATATAAACGTGTATGTCAGGCTTATGCTTGGAAGGAACTTGAAAAAGCAAAAGCAGATGATGAAACAATATTAGGAACTATTGCCGGCATTGTAAAAGGCGGAATCCTTGTTGATGTTTCTGGAGTTAGAGGTTTTGTTCCTTCGTCTCAACTTCGTATAAAAGAAAGCGACATGGAAGTTGGCTCTAAAATAGAATTGAAAATATTAACCCTTGATTCACAACAAAACAGCTTCATCTTATCAAATAAAAAGGTTTATGATGATAGTGCCGTTGAAGCAAGAAACGTTGTATTTTCACAAATTGAGCCGGGACAAATCGTAAAAGGTGATGTTGTCAGAATTACCGATTTTGGCGCGTTTATTGACCTGGGCGGTATAGACGGCTTGTTACCTTTATCACAGCTATCATGGAGATGGATAGACCACCCTACAGATATCTTGAATGTAGGAGATAAAATAGATGTAGAAGTTATCGCCGTTGATCATGATAAACAACGTGTTTCGTTAAGTTTGAAAAATCTTGAACCTGACCCATGGTTAGAAGCAGAAAAGCAAATAAAAGAAGGCGACAAAATTGAAGGTACGATAACAAGACTAAAACACTTTGGAGCTTTTGTAGAAGTATATCCGGGAGTAGAGGCATTGTTGCCGCACGCAGAAGTTACTGAATACCAAAATAATAGCGGTCAGATCTTGAAGGTTGGAGATAAACTGGAAACATATATTTTAAAATTCAACCCAACAGATAAAAGAATAGCTCTTTCAGTATCTGAACATAACGAAGAAGAACAACAAGAATAAAATATTATGTAAAATAACAAAGCAGGAACAACCATATTTATATGGTTGTTTTTGTTTGCTTTTTATAATCTTGCATTTTATATTTTTTATGATAGCATGAAGAGGTAAATAGAATGCCCGAGTAGCTCAGCTGGATAGAGCAACCGCCTTCTAAGCGGTAGGTCAAGCGTTCGAATCGCTTCTCGGGTAAATTAAAAAAGACGGGATTTCCCCCGTCTTTTTTAATATTTTCCGTGCAAAAATTGTACGCACAGCTATCAAAGAAAACAATACTAATTGACCTGGATGGGGTGTTAAATACTTATGATGGAAAATATAATGAGAATTATATTCTACCTATTAAAAATGGTGTATATAAATTAATTATAGAACTTTCACAAGTTATGTAGGGAAAGTATGCTCAACTTATAATCTATTTGGTCATATTTAAATTTTGTTGTTTTTCAAATTCTGATAAAAGTTTTGAAGGTGTTGTATTAAATCCATTTGCTATCTTTACCAAAACATTAATTTTTATATCTTGTTTTAAATTTTCTATACGACTTAATATAGCAGGTTCAATATCATTTTCTATAGCAAATTTATTTAATGTTGCACCTGTTAACAGTCTTTTATTTTTGATAAATTTTCCAAGTTTATTATATTGCATTTTCTCAATTATTATTTATAATGAAAATTATTTCATTGAGATTTCTCAATACGGAGGTAATATTATTTTATGATTAAGAAAACAATACTTTTTGATTTAGATGGGGTATTAAATACTTGTGATGGAAAATATAATGAGAATTCTATTCCGCCCATTAAAGATGGCGCATACAAACTAATAAAAGAGTTATCACAAGATTATAAAATTGTTATTTTTACAACAAGAAATTCTTTAATCGTTTCAAAATGGATTATTGAAAATAGGCTTGATGAATATGTTGAAAATGTAACAAATGTCAAAGAACCTGCATATTTGATAGTTGATGACAGGTGTATAAATTTTAATGGCAATTATAAGGAATTAAAAAATAACATTAAAAATTTTGAGGTTTGGTATAAAAAATAAAATTTGTATAAATTATGGTCAATAACATCAGCTAAACTTGTGCCAGTTTGCATTTTGATAGATGTATTTCATAATGAAAATATCAAGATGGTTTCTTTGTAGTTTCATTTTTTATCGATTCAATTTGAATGACAATCCGTTTTGTTTTCAGGTTTATACGCGATAAAGGCAAGTCCCAGACAAATTATCCCAAATCCCATTCCGCAAATCATAGTATACTTGTATGCAAACATAAATGCATTCTGATATATTACGTGAAAATTTAAGTAATGAGTTCTTATGGAATCAAACAGAGTAATAGTTATTGCTACCCCCAGAATATTACCCATATTTCTGGAAAGAGCGAGAATTCCGGAAGCTATACCAAGTTCATTTTTCTTTACACTGCTCATAATAGCCATATTTGATGGCGATTGAAATAGACCGTTACCCATACCCATTATTGCGGAAGCTAATATTAACTGGATTACTGATGTGTTTTGATCACATAAAGTAAACAAAAGTAACCCCAAAACCATGCAAAACGGTCCAGATACAGTTAACCATCGGCTTCCGTATTTTCCTGCGGTATTACCTGAGATTGGTGCGGTTATTGTAAGCGCAATTGCATATGGCAAGGTCAACAATCCTGTAACAAGAGGGGTATATTTCAGAATCTCTTGAAGGTAAAAAGGCAGCAACACGCTATTCGTAAACATTGCCATATAAGATGTCATAACGGCAATACTTCCTAGGGTAAACGCTTTTATCTTAAACATTTTAAAATTTATTAGCGGATAATTAATCTTGTGATCCCTAAAATAAAATAGGAATCCAAAACCAAAGGCGATAATTCCAAGCACAGTAATTTTTAAAGAATGCCACCCCCAGCGATGTCCTTCAGATATGCTTAATAAAAGAGCAAATAGGGCAAGCACAAAGTATATAAATCCCGGATAGTCGAATTTTACTTTTTTTGCTTTTGAAATATAAGACGGAAGCATGTTATATGCTAAAAATGCTGCGAAAAGTGCAACGGGAACCTCCGGTATAAAAATTGCTCTCCAACCAAAGTAATTGATAAGAATACCTCCCAAGGCCGGACCAGACATCCCGCCAATAGCAATTATACCTCCGTTCAAACCGAGAGCTTTCCCGAGTTTTTGTGACTTAAAAATCTGAGTGTATATAGCTGTTGAATTCGAAAGCATTATTGATGCCCCTAATGCTTCGATACAACGATAAAAAATTAATAACCATAAATTTGGGGCTGTTATATTCAATAATGCACCGAAACCAAAAATTAGAAAACCTGCCGTATATAATTTGTTTTTGGGCAATCTATCACCCAATTTTCCGAAGAATGGTAAAAATACGGTAAGAACGAGCATGTATGCAATAACAACCCATTGCACAACTGCTATATTTGCGCCAAAATCAACAGACATATTATATAAAGCAAGATTCACCGATGTACTATCGAGCATTGCAATAAAATTGCCGATTACAACAATTAGAAATATTATCCATTTTATGTCATTGTTGTTCATACATGTAAATTTTATCATGAAAAAAATAGGGAATAAGGTTTTATACGGATTATAAAAACACAAAAAGAAATCCTCCAAAAGGTTGATTGATAAATTTAATCCTATGCTATTCTTGTAGAGTAGATAGTTATGCGAAAGGATAGCAGAATGACAAAAACAAAAGCAATATCAGTATCAGAAATTAGAGGAAGAATTTTTAACACAACTACACATGAACCTCATGTCGCAAGATCTTCGAACCCATTTTCAAAGGTAAAATTGGGTAATGTTTTAACAGCAGACGTATTTGATTCTCAAGAAAAAAATATTCAAAAATATACGATAAAAGATAAACTTAAAGCCAGCGCGCTTGTTGGTTCAATATCTGATTTTGGTTCTAAAATAAGAGCCGGAATTGAGTCAATTAATGCTTTTGGAACAAGAATGAAAGAAAGTATTGTTAATACTTGGAATAAAATTAACGATATAACTATAGAAGATATAGGACAAAATATTACAAAATCAATATATTCAATGTTTGAAGATAAAAGTGCCAAAGGGCTTTCAAAACGACCGGTATCAGAACTTAGACAGATGTTTAAGGATGCAGAATACGAAATTTCACATATGGCAGCATAGGAGAGAGATAAATGACAGATAAAAATACTAAAAAAATAAGTAACATTATAAATGCACTTTCTATGCATACTGATCCTGAATCAATAAGAGTACTTGAAGAAATAGGTACAAATTCTTCAGTTGATGCAGTTAGAGAAATGACAGCTTGCGCGCTTGTGAAAAAAAACACTGAAGATGCACTTCGGGTTGTTATAACTCACGAAGGAAAAGGTATTAATGATTTATCAACAATCGTTGCAATGAGTACAATAAATGAGCTTTTGACTCTCGAAGATAAAGAAATCGCAATGAAAATCCTTTCTGAAACAGTAGAGAGCGATTTTGAAGATGAAATTAAGGATAATGCAAGATCAGTTAAAGCTTTGATGGCATTAAGCTAATAAATTTTATACAAAAATAAAAGTATCTGCTCAATTATGTGGGCAGATACTTTTTTGTTACAAATTTTTACTTTACTGTACGTAAATTTTTTCATTAAATAGTTTAGAAATAAAAATAAATTTATGATTCAATTAATGTATAGAACAGATTAATAATAAACATTAGTGGAAGTGATAGATGGAAGGATTATATAGTCCGGGCAAAATAATAAACCCTTGGTCAGTGTCTTCACCTGTTTTGATGGCGGTATTTTTAGCTTCTGCCTCGCTTTTACCGTCGATGTTGCAAAATCTTATGGGCTACACATCTTTTTTAAGCGGACTTTCAATGGGAGCAAGAGGGTGCGGAAATTTACTTGCACTATTCGTATATTTCATTATTTCAAGAAAACTAGGTGACAGGAGAATCGCCGCGATAGGATTATTTTTCTTAGGTTTGGGAAGTTGGTATTTTGGGATGATTAATTTGGAAATAAATTTAAGCACAATAGCTTTACCGAATATATTTTATGGAATTGGTATCTTTTTCTCTTTAACCCCATTGGTTCCGCGGTCTTGTGCAAGAATTGATAACAAAGATTTGACTAACGCCTCGAGTTTACAGAATTTACTAAAAAATACAGGCGGAGCCATAGGAACATCAATATCTACAACAATGATAGCAAGATTTTCACAGGTTCATCAAATGATGATGACAAATCATCTTAACTTTTCAAACGAATTTTATAACGCGAAAATTGAGGCAATGGCAGCGAATTTTGCGCAAAATACAGATTGGTCAAGTGCTATGCACATGGCAAATAATGCGGTATATGGTGAGTTGTTAAAACAAGCACATCTTTGGGGTTATGTTGAAACATTCAGATGGTTTGCTTTTGCGACATTTTTGTTAATACCATTATTGTTACTAATTAAAAAACCTAAAAGTATATTGTGATAGACCTTAAATTTTTATGCTAAAATAACAATATGAATATATTATTATACTATGAAGTTTCTGTTTTTACTGATGGTTTTAGCGGCTTCCCTTCAATTGAAGGTATAAAATATCATTTAGACAAATATTGCGGTTCTGCGTTATTAAAAAATAAAGATGTAGATATAAAAATGATTATTCCAGAAATATGTTCGTTTTACAATAGTAAAAATCATGTTTTGGATAAGTTCAATCCAATTACAATATACGATAATGAATTATTGAAATGCTATGACAATAAATACACGTTTGGAAAGATCTGGCAGAAAGTATTTTTAGATAATTTAACTGATACGGAACGCGAAAATTGTGCAAAACTTTTTAAATCAAAATTAGGTGATTGGGTTCCGGATTTGATAATTACATTTCCTACAAATAATAGATCTTTGGACAAGGCTTTTCCTAATGCACTTCAAGTAAACAATGAAAATGGAATATTTTCACGTTATCCGTTTATGCGAACATTAAGGTTTGAACCTTTAGGATATGTATCAAACTTCACTAACAAATTTGTTGATAAAATTAAAAATTACACAATTACCGATGAGGAAAATGCAAAAGTCGACAATTTTAGAACCCAAATAATCGAATTAATTGAAAAATATAATCCATACAAAAAACAGATAGCCAAATTAAAGAAAAAATTCAAATATTTAGTATTGTTACCCATCATAACGGACAATTTTTCCGAAGAAGCCAATTGTGATGATAGTTTTTTGTATTTAGATTCTGTTCTCCAAAAAATTCCTGAACACATTGGAGTTATAATAACAAAACATGATGGGATTCAGGATATGTTGAATGATCGGGTTTTAGATTATTTGCAGAGTAAATATAAAAATCTTATTACCATAGACAGAAACATCCTTGTTGATAATAAAAGGAAGCCGACATCAATGAGTTTGCCATTTTTCAACCATGTTGATGCCGTTATAAATTGTTATTCTTCAACCGGCTTGCAAGCTTGCCTTTGGAATACCAGAATTATTGCTAATGATAAATTATATAGTCATTGGTTTGCCGATAAAATCGGGCTCGATAATATTGATGACTTTTTGAGAACTCCTGTTAAAAATAAAAATGCAATGCTGCATTGGTATCTTACACATTTTGTCGTATATGAAGATAAATTTAACGATAACGAATGGTATTATAATTATTTCAAAACAAAAATTGAAAAATACAGAAAAGAGGGTATTACTTTTGATTTTTTTGATAAAACCCGAGATTTTAATGAAATTTCAGAATATATAATTTCATATGTAAAAGATTATTATTTAAGAGTTCATAAAACATTTTTCCAAAAAGCTCTAATCCGTCTTTGTTCCTATAGAAAAGATGAAACACAAACAAGGTTCTATATTTTAGGACTAAAATTTAGATGGCCCAATAACAAAAAAGAAAAAGAATAAAATTATTTGTTAAACTCTGTAAATTCTTTGCTGTTTTCTCTCCACTCGTTTTCACTAACGCTAAAGGCATGGTTCCAGAATTTTTCTATTGCGTAGGTCTCACGTTCATCTTTGTGAAGTATATGAACAACTACATCACCATAATCCAAAAGATTCCAACGATTTTTGATGTCGTTTTCCATTCTCAAAGGCAGGCGTTTAAAATGCTCTTTAACTTTTTCCCGAGTATTATTCATTAAAGCTTTAACCTGAGGGGTGGAATCCCCTGTTGATATTACAAAATAATCCGCAAGAGTTGATACATTTGAAATATTCAATATTGTAATATCTTTTCCCAATTTATCATCCAAAAATCTTGCAATTGCACAAGCCAATTTATGTGATGTAATTTCTTCTGTCATAATTTCCTACTTTTCTAATTCACTAATCTTATCTATTCTATTCTGATGCCTACCGCCTTGAAATTCAGCATTCAACCACGTATCTACAATATCAAGGGCAAGTGATTCTCCGATTACGCGTTGCCCCAGACAAAGAATATTGGAATCGTTATGTTCTCTGGTTGCATGTGCAGAAAATGTATCTGAGCATAATGCAGCCCTTATTCCTTTAATTTTGTTTGCTGCAATGGACATCCCTATGCCTGTTCCGCATACGAGTATCCCTCTTTCCACTTGACCAGAAACAACAAGAGATCCGACTTTTTTTGCATAATCAGGATAATCACAAGATTCATTTGAATTTGTGCCTTCATCAATGATGTCATAACCTTTTGTTACTAAATGTTTTTTTATCTTATTTTTGTATTCCAATCCGCCATGATCCGAAGCGATAGCTATCTTCATTAGTTTCTCCTTGTAGAATTATTATATCATAACAGGATTTTAATGTTAAATTGTAAAGTAATTATTAGATTTATCCATTTGATTATTTTAAAAATTTTTCAATATATTAAAATTATTTTAGAAATTGAATTAAAGGAAACGTATGATTACAAATAGAATGGTAGATAAACTTAATGATTTTAACCTTCAAATTTCAAAATTAAATAGTCTTGCAAATATTTTAAATGCAATTAGATATGACAGTGTAGGGGATGAAGTGTCAATTGAAGATAAATTCAATTGTGAAGAAATTCTTTGTGAGAGAATTGAAATTCTTAATAAATTATACAAAAGTATAATAAAAGAAATGAATGTATAACAGAGATTATTTATAGATATAAACTTGCAAAAAAATATTTGTTGGGTTTTAATACATTTATGGATATCATACAAAAAAGCTTGATAACACTAGAATATGACAAGATTCTTGGAAGGCTTGCGAATTTTGCAAAATGTGAACAAAGTAAAAATATTTGTTTAAATTTGAAACCGCAAATTGAAATAAGTAAAATTCAAGAAGAAATAAATTTTACACATGAGGCAAAGCAGGTTTTAGATCTTGCAGTGGATATTCCGATTGAATTTGTTGCGGACATAAAAAAAATAGAAAAAAATACAGCTCTAAGATATTTAAGTGAAGAAGAAATAGTTGATGTATCAAAGACTTTACACTCATCAAGAAAAGTTAAGAAATTTCTAAACGAAAATCTAAGTGAGCATTCAATATTGAGACTTTTGGCTTCACATTTATATGTTAACAGAGATCTTGAAGATAAAATTGATGAGACATTCGACGATAATTATAATATAAAACCTGATGCCACATACGAACTAAGAACCCTTTTTGCATCTTTAAGAGATAATGAAGAAAATTTAAAAAAATCTGTAAACAATCTTTTAAACTCACCGGATTTTTCAAAACACTTACAAGAAAATATATATACAACCCGCGACGACAGAATTGTTTTTCAAGTTATGGCATCATCAAAAAGCAAGGTTCCCGGGATAGTTCATGATGTTTCCGCAACAAACAAAACCTTTTATATTGAACCTGCAGAATTGGTTCCGTTAAATAATAAGATCCGTGAAGTTAAAGCAAAGATTAACGCTGAAAAAATAAAAATTTTGGTTGATATTACGGAAACTATAAAATCTAATATAAAAGATTTAATTATCACTGAGGAGATTTTGGCGAGAATAGATTTTCATTTTGCAAAAGCTCGATATGCTGTAAATATAAAAGGAATTCAACCTGAAATTGTATATAGCAAATTTTTGCAGATAGAAAACATGAAGCATCCGCTTCTTATTGATTGTATAGAAAATGTTGTATCAAATGATTTTGAAATAGGCAAAGATTACCAATCTATAATAATTACAGGTTCAAACACGGGCGGCAAAACTGTAACTCTTAAAACCGTGGGTTTATTTGTCCTGATGACTCGAGCAGGATTGTTTCTACCTTGTACAATGGCAAAAATTCATCCATTTGACAAGGTTTTAGCTGATATCGGCGATGATCAAAGTATTCTTCAAAGTCTATCAACTTTTTCCTCTCATATGACAAATATTATAGAAATTTTAAAAACTGCTGATAATAATACTCTCGTTTTAATTGATGAAATTTGTGCAGGTACTGACCCTCAAGAGGGGGCTGTATTGGCAGAATGTATATTAACCAAATTTGCTGAGAAAAATATAACATCAACCATAACAACCCATTACGGAGAGTTAAAAGCTTTGGAATATAGCAATCCTTATTTTAAAAACGCATCCGTTGAGTTTGATACAGAATCTTTGAAACCAACTTATAAGTTAACTATTGGAATCCCAGGATTGAGTAACGCAATTTCTATTTCACAAAATCTGGGATTAGATAAAGATATATGTGAAACAGCAAAAAATATCTTGGTTTCTCAAAAAGACCCGTCTTTTCTCGTCGTTGAAAAACTCCAGGAAACCCAACAAAAACTTGCCCAAAATCTTGAGGCGGCTGAGCAGCTTAAAGAAACCTCACAAACACTTAAAGAAGAATATGAAGATAACTTATCTAGAATAAAGCGTGATAAAAAGAAAACGATTAAAAATATAAAAGATAAGTTTGAACACGAAATTTTATCTGCAAAGTCTGAAATAAAAGATATTCTGGATGAAATGAGACGTGAAAAATCAGAAAAAGTAGCAAGAAGATCATACGCCCGACTTGCTCAGGCTGAACACATCTTTAAACAAAAATTATCTGAAATTGAAGACAAAGAAAAATATATGCCTGTTAATTGGGATGAAGTAAAACCTAAGGATAAATTACTGTTAAAAGAGTTAAATCAACTTGTAACTATACTTTCACTTCCTGACAAAAATAATAATGTGTATATTCTAATGGGTAATTTTAAAACAAAAATTAAATCAAATAAATTGGCCGGTTACGATGCAGCATTTGAAGATTTTCGTTCAAAAGTTAGTATACCATCAACGTCATCTCCGTTTACATTAAAAAAACGCGATGTTTCTCCAACTCTTGACTTGAGAGGAATAAGGGTTGAAGATGCTTTGGATAGTTTGGAAAATTATCTTGATAAAGTTAGTCTTGCAAATCTCACTCCCGTTACTGTTATTCATGGGCATGGTACCGGTGCTTTAAAATCCGCTGTCAGAGAGTTTTTAACATCTTCACCATATGTAAAGAACTTTCGCCCCGGTGGTGATGGTGAAGGCGGAGACGGTGTTTCTGTTGTTGATATTAAATAATTTTTAAAAAAAGAATATATAATTCAAACTAAAACCCTAAAATATACCAAATAAGGCTTTCATTTTAGGGTTTTTAGTCCAAATTATAGTTTTTTGTATTTATATAGGCAGATCTACATCATACCACCCATACCGCCCATGCCGGCAGGCATAGCAGGAGCCGGTTTTTCTTCCGGAATATCAACTACAGCGGCTTCTGTTGTTAACAACATTGAGCCAACTGATGCTGCGTTTACAAGTGCTGATCTTGTAACTTTTGCCGGATCTACGATACCTGCTTTTAACATATCAACATATTGATTGTCTAATGCATCATAACCAAATGCACCGTCATGAGAAAGTACTGTATCAATTACAACATCAGCTTTTGCACCTGCGTTTCTTGCAATAGCTCTCATTGGGATATCTAATGCTGCGGTTAAAATTTTGAATCCAATTTTTTCATCATCAGAGTCAAAACGTTCTGTTTCGATAAGTTTAGTCAACTCTTGTTGTATTCTAACCAGTGCTACACCGCCTCCTGGAACGATACCTTCTTCATTTGCGGCACGAGTAGCATTGAGGGCATCTTCTATTCTCAATTTTCTTTCTTTTAATTCTACTTCAGATGCTGCACCAACTTCAATTACGGCAACTCCGCCTGAAAGTTTTGCAACACGTTCTTGAAGTTTTTCTTTATCGTATTCAGAATCTGATGCTTCAATTTGTTTCTTAATAAGTCTTACTCTATCTTGGACTGCGGCTTTTGTTTCATCACCTACAACAATTGTAGTTTCATCCTTTGTTACAGTGACACGTTTTGCACGACCCATCATTTGAGTTGTTACATTTTCAAGTTTAATACCGAGTTCGTCAGTAAACATTTGACCGCCTGTCAGAACAGCAATATCTTCAAGCATTGATTTACGTCTGTCGCCAAAACCGGGAGCTTTTACTGCAACTGCTCTTAAAACTTTTCTCATTGTATTAACAACCAATGTTGCCAAAGCTTCACCTTCAACATCTTCTGCAATCAACAGTAAAGATCTGCCGTCACGAGCAACTTGTTCTAATACAGGAACTAAATCTGAAATTATGTTAATCTTCTTGTTAACGCATAGAACATAAGCATCTTCTAAAACGGCTTCCATTCTTTCTGCATCAGTTACAAAATATGGTGACAAATAACCTTTGTCGAATTGCATACCTTCAACAACTTTTAAATTCGTACCGAAAGATTTACTTTCTTCTACAGTTATAACGCCGTCGTGGCCCACTTTTTCCATGGCTTCAGCGATTAATTCGCCAATTTCTTTATTGTTACCTGCTGAAATTGCCGCAACTTGTGCAATTTCTTCTTTTGTATTTACGGGTTTTGACATATCTTTTACTTGTTTAACTGCAATATCGACAGCTTTGTCAATACCACGCTTCATGCTCATTGGATTGGCACCTGCGGTCAGATTTTTTAAACCTTCACGAACAATTGCTTGTGCTAGAACCGATGCCGTTGTTGTACCGTCACCTGCAACGTCATTTGTCTTGGATGAAACCTCTTTTAACAACTGTGCACCTGCATTTTCCAAACCGTCTTGAAGTTCAATTTCTTTTGCAATTGTAACTCCGTCGTTAACAATTTGCGGTGCCCCAAACCTCTTTTGTAAAATTACGTTACGGCCTTTTGGTCCAAGTGTTACTTTTACGGCATCTGCAACTGCATCTATACCTTTTAATAAAGCCTTTCTGGCTTCTTCATCAAATACTATTTTCTTTGCCATTTTATTTCTCCTTTTTAGTTTTTAAGATAATAAGGGTTGACTTAACTTCTAATCAATCTTTACTCAATTATCCCTAATGCATCTTTTACGGATAAAATCTTATATTCAGTGCCGTTCATTTTTATGTCAGTACCTGCGTATTTTGCATACAAGATAACGTCACCTACTTTAACATCCATTGGTTCACGTTCGCCCTTTTCGTTTAATTTGCCTTGACCAACAGCTACAACCTCGCCTTTTTGCGGTTTTTCTTTTGCGCTATCCGGAATAAAAATACCGCCGGAAGTTTGTTCTGTGTCTTCAATTACTTTAATAACAATTCTGTCACCTAAAGGTTTAATCATAATTTCTTCTCCTTATTCTAACTACATTCTAGAGTTTAATACCAATTTTTAAAAATATAAAAATTTTTAAGGAAAAATTAATATTTCAAATTCTACTTTTGAACGGTAACGTAAGATTTAATTAAAGCTTGAGTTTTTTGTCTTATTTCTTCATCTATATTTAATATCTCATCAATGGAAGGTTCAACAATAAACTCTGATGAATCATAAATATTTTTTGTAATTCTATATATATCAAATAATTTTATCTCTCCTCGCAGAAACGCAAAAACAGCTTCTTCATTTGCCGCATTCAATACTACTGTGGCAGAACCCCCTTGTTTTCCGGCATTATAGGCTAGGTTTAAAAATGGAAATTTTTCAAAATCAGGCTTTTCAAAATCAAGTCTTGCAATTTCTGAAAAACTAAAGCTTTTTGATTTTATGCCTTCAAATCTTTCCGGATAAGATATTGCATACTGAATTGGTATGTGCATACTAGGAACTCCTAATTGCGCAATCACGCTTCCGTCTTTATATTCAATAGCAGAATGGACAATACTTTGTGGATGAACAACTACCTCAATTTTATCGTAGTCAAAACCAAAAAGATGGTGCGCCTCTATAATCTCTAAACCCTTGTTCATTAATGTTGCGCTATCAACTGTGATTTTTTGTCCCATATTCCATCTCGGATGTTTTAGGGTTTCTTCTACAGTTGCATCTTTTATATCTTCAACAGACTTGTGCAAAAATGGTCCGCCGCTTGCGGTTATAATGAGCTTTTCAACCTGATTGATATCTTTAATACACTGGTGAATTGCGCAATGTTCGCTATCAACGGGAATAACTTTCACATTATTTTCTTTGGCTTTTTTCATCACAATATCACCGGCCATAACGAGGGTTTCTTTGTTTGCTAAAGCAATATCTATTCCGTTTTCTATTGCCTTTAATGTCGGTTTTAAACCTATTTTTCCTGAAACGGCAACAAGAATAATATCATTTTCTTTATTTGAACAAATTTCCTCCAAACCACTTTCGCCAAATAAAACATCAAATTTTCCCCTAACGTCAGGAGTTTGCTTGTCAGGTTTGCCTATACACAAATATTTTGGTTGAAACCTTTCGGCCTGCTCAAAAAGAAGTTCTATATTACTACCGCCGGCCAGTCCTATTATTTCAAATTTATCCTGTAATTTTTCTAAAACTTCAAGGGCTTGACGACCAATTGAACCTGTTGAACCTATTATACTTATTTTCCTTTTGGCCATAATAAATTCTCTCCAATAAGATTCTGTTACAAAAACATTTTTGCACAAACAAAAATTGCCGCAACAATACCAATAATATCTGCTAAAATTCCAACCAACATTGCATAGCGCAATCTGGAAATTCCAATAGCGCCAAAGTATACCGCTAAAACATAAAAAGTAGTTTCACTGCTTCCAACCATAACTGCCGAAAGCTTTGTAGCATAATTATCCGGCCCAAAACTATTTGCAATATCTGAAAAAACCCCCAAAGCTGCAGATCCGGATAAGGAACGTACTATCATCAATGGCAAGGTTTCAGAAGGAATATTCAACTTTAAAAGAATGCTCCCTAATGTATTTGTTACCAATTCTATTGCCCCGGAAGCTCTAAACATTCCGATCCCAACCATTATAGCGACAAGGTAAGGTATTATATTTACTGCTACCTTGAAACCATCCTTTGCCCCATCTGTGAAAGTCTCATATACAGGAACTTTTTTTATCAATGCAGCTGTTAAAATTGTAATTATTAAAAACGGTAATGCCCATAAGGAAATTAAGTTCATCAAGTTTTGAAACATTATTCATTTCCTCCGGACAAATCAGATTGTTTCTTCCATAGTTTCGCAAACATTTTTGCCATAAAAATTGCGAAAAGAAAAGCTATTGTTGTGACAAGGAGAGTCGGTGCAATAATTTCTGTTGGATTTTTGTATCCTATACCTATCAAAACCGCAATTACAGTCGCCGGAATCAACTGAAATCCTGCAGTATTCATAGCCAAAAACATACACATGGCATTTGATGCCGAAGTTTTATCCTTATTTACTTTTTGAAATTCTTCCATTGCTCTTATACCAATTGGTGTTGCGGCATTTGTTAAACCCAAAGCGTTTGCGGAAAAGCTCATTGCAACATCCCCTAACGCTTCTGAATCCTCAGAAATTTCCGGAAATAACCATTTTGTTATTGGCTTTATAACTTTTGATATCCATTCAACAATACCTGATTTTTCTGCTATTCTCATTATCCCCAGCCAAAATGCCATTATTCCTATTAATGAAAATGCCACTTTAACAGAGGTTTCCGCTCCGGTAAGTATTGAATTTACTACATCTGATAGCCTCCCGGTTATAGCGCCTATAACAATTGAACCTACTATAAGAAAATAGAAAATGTAGTTCATGCCGGCCTCTATACAATCCTTCTGATCCAACCTTCAGGAGCCTCGATCTCACAAGATTGAATTCCGGTTAAAGTTTTGTACAAAGACGTTAAAACGGAAGTTTCACCAATGCTATTTTCAAATTTGTAAACTCTGTCATGGCTCGTAATCGTTCCCACAGGAGATATAACAGCCGCTGTGCCGCAAAGCCCGCATTCAACAAAATTGTCTAATTCGTTTAAGCTTACATCACGTTCTTCAACTTTTAGATCCAAATACTTATCTCCCACATAAACCAAGGAGCGTCTTGTTATTGAAGGTAAAATGCTTTCGGATTTAGGAACAACTAACGTTCTGTCTTTTGAAATAAAAATAATGTTTGCTCCTCCTGTCTCCTCAATCTTGGTTCTTGTTGCCGCATCAAGGTAAACGTTTTCATCAAACCCATTAGCATGAGCAACCATTAAGGCATGCAAACTCATTGCATAATTCAACCCTGCTTTTACGGCTCCCGTTCCTTTCGGTGCTGCACGGTCAAAGTCACTCACACATAGATTTAAAGCCTTCGCCGCTGATTTAAAATACGGACCAACCGGAGATACAAACATTCTGAATTGGTATTCCTTTGCAGGTTTAACTCCCATTACCGCACCTGAACCGAACATATATGGTCTGATATATAAACTTGCACCTGTGCCATATGGCGGAACAAAATCTTCGTTAGCCTTTACAACTTCATCCAACGCAGATAAAAATCTCTCTTTTGAAAATATTGGCATTTCAAGCTTTTTACAGGTGTCAATCATCCTTTCAGCATTTAAATCCGGCCTAAACGTAACAATATGACCATCCTTTGTCCTGTATGCTTTCAATCCCTCAAAACATGTTTGTGCATATTGAAGAACACAAGCACATTCATTTATAACTACATTGGCATCCTCGGAAAGACACCCGCTATCCCAACACCCGTCTTTATAATTTGAGATATATCTTTTCCCGCTTTGGATATAACCAAAACCTAAATTCGCCCAATCTATTTTTTCTTTAATCATAAATATCCCCTTTTTTAATAATTATATAAAAAAAGAAACTAAAACGCAATTATTTCATACTAATAAGTAAATATCAAATATTTAAAAGACAACCCCTGTTAGGAGTTGTCTCTTAATACGGTAAGTATTATTTATATTAGAAAGGAGGTTGGAATAAATTACTTTACTTACTTTCAGCAAGAGCATCAAGTTTTTCTAATGCTGCTTTCGCTGTTTCTTGAACATTTACATCTTGATCTTTTACTGCTACGTTAAACAATGCTTTTAGATCTTCTTTGTATTCAGGTTGTTGAATATAGCTCAAAGCTTCAATTGCAGATGCCCTGACCATTGGATTAGGGTTTGATGTCAATTGTTCAACAACATCTGCTGCAGCAGGTAATTCAGTTAAAGGAACCGTGTTTCCGGATAAATTTTTAACTTCATCACCGTACAATTTCTGCATTATTGCAAGTGTAAACATTGCATAACTCTTGTTTCTTTCAGATTGTTCCATTGGAGTTACTGTATTTGCAAGTTGAGATTCTTTCTCTGTCAATTTTTCACCTGCAAGAAGTTTTTTTCTTGCGGCTATTTGTTCAGCATTTGGACCTTCCAATTTGCTTGAGTCATTCTTTATGATATTTTGAAGTGCATTTACAATTTTTTCATCTAATAGTTCAGTTGCTAATTTCGGATTTTCTTTTATCAAACTTGCAATTGCTTCCATTGCTGTTGCTTGAACTTCGTAATCTTTATCTCCTAATTTTGCAATGAACTCATTTAAATCTATTTGAGGTTTTTGCGAAACTTCATCTTGAACTTTTACATCGGATTTTGGTTCAGCTTGAACACCTTCATTGTCAGCTTTTTGTGTTGATTCATCTTTCACAATCTGAGGGGACGGAACATTTGCTGCCGGAGCGTTGATGTTTTGTTGTTGAATTACTTGGGGTTGTTGAGCTGATTGCTGTTTTAAAGCTTCCAAATCAGCTTTTTGTGCATCTAGGGCAGCTCTTTCTGCCGCAAGAATAGCCAGCAATTCATTTGCTTCTTTGATAATTGTATCTGCAGAAGCTGCACTTGCTGCCGCATCAATCGGCGCCATAGCCTTGTCCTTTATATCACCTTGGCATTGCGGGCAATCGTACACACTTGCTTGAGGGTAGTTGTAATAAGGATTTGTTACAGGAGCATAATCTGCCCTGATTTCATCATTCTGAACCGGATTTTGTTGTGCGCCCGGAACACTGACTGTTGGGTTGTGAACGTCTATTTTCACTGCATTATAAGTTGGTTGACTTTGGCAAGCATGGCTTTTTGCAGGGTAAACTGGCGCGTTAACTGGTTGCATCATTTTCTGTTTTTCCTTTCAATAAATAATTACTATTTTTGTAATAAATTCCAAGTCGGCATTTACTATTCTACACAGTAAATATCTGTAAAGAAATAAAATTGCTATTTTTTCAAAAAAAATTAATAAATCTTAACAAAAAGACTGTCAAAATTCTTTATTTTCAATAAATGTTTTTCATATTTATTTTTTATGTTATAGTAGTATTGTTAAAGGATTGAGGGATATTTAAAATTGTCAGACAGGTATAAAATTAACAAAGAAAACAAAAAATCAATCAGAGGAGCATTTGCCAAAGCACTTATTGAAGCAGGCAGAAAAAACAAGGATATAGTTGTTCTTGATGCCGATTTGGCATGCTCAACACAAACACAACTTTTTGGAAAAGAATTTCCTGACAGATTTTTTGATTGCGGAATTGCCGAGCAAGATATGATTGCAACGGCAGCCGGGCTTGCTTCTCAGGGTAAAATACCTTTTGCTGCAAGTTTTGCTATGTTTGCAACAGGTAGGACCTATGATCAGATAAGAAATGGTGTTTGCTATCCGGAATTTAATGTAAAAATTATCGGGACACACGGCGGGGTAACAGTAGGCGAAGACGGAGCAAGTCATCAAGCTTTAGAGGACATTGCTTTAATGCGAAACGTTCCTAATATGACAGTCATTGTTCCTGCCGATTGCAGAGAATGTGAAGGGGCAATAAAATTTGCTGCGGAGAATCAAGGACCTATGTATATTAGAATCTCTCGTTCTAACGTGTACGACGTTTTTGGAGAGGATTACGAATTCGATTTTTGTAAAGCTTCCGTATTACGCGATGGTAGTGATGTTTCGGTTATTACAAACGGGGAGACCCTCGCTGAATCTTTAATGGCGGCTGATATATTACAAAGTCAAGGATACAGCGTTCAGATAATTAACTGTCCTGTTGTTAAACCTTTGGATGGTTCTACAATCATCGAAAACGTTAAAAAAACACGTTTTGTTATGACCGTGGAAAACCATTCAATAATTGGCGGGCTCGGAAGCGCGGTATGCGAGCTACTTGCGGAATATTATCCGACACCTGTTCACAGAATAGGGATTAATGACGAATTCGGTCAAAGCGGAAAAGCAGAGGAATTAATGAAATATTACGGTTTAGATGCCGAAAGCTTAGCTGTGAAAATAAAAAGATACATTGATAAATATAGACTTGTAAAGTAAAGGAATTATGAATGATTCAATTTCGTTCAGTAACAAAAAAATATAAAAACGATCATTATGCATTAAAAAACGTCAATCTTGACATTATGTCGGGAGAATTCGTTTTTATTGTAGGTGCGTCCGGAGCAGGGAAATCTACTCTAATGAAGCTTCTGTATAATGAGGAACGACCTACTTCCGGAACGGTAACTATTGGCGGGCTCAATATTGCAAATTTACCAAATGACAAAGTGCCTAATTTGAGACGTTGTATGGGGATTATTTTTCAGGATTATAAGCTGCTGAACAATATGAGTGTATATGATAACGTTGCCTACGTAATCAGAACACTGGGGATATCATCAAAGGAAATAAGCCTAAGAGTTCTCGGAGCCTTAAAAATTGTAGGTTTATATGACAAAATGCATGCCAAGCCTTCTGAATTATCAGGCGGGGAACAGCAAAGAGTCGGGATAGCAAGAGCCATAGTAAACGGACCCCCTCTTTTGATTGCAGATGAACCTACCGGAAACCTTGATCCAAAAAATTCAATGGAAATTATGCAGATATTAGATCAAATAAATCAAAGGGGAATTACCGTAATAGTTTCAACTCATGACAATGCAATGGTTGATTATTTTAGAAAACGTGTTATTACCCTTGATAAAGGTGAAATTGTAAGAGATATACAAGCAGGTACTTATGAGTAATCCAAAAGCAGAAATTAAGAAAAAAGTTAAAAAACACATTCCAAAAGACTGGTTGTGCGAATTGAGAATAATGTATAGACTTGGCATGGAATCCGTCAATGATATAAAAAGAACGGGGCTTGGAAATATTGTTATAATAACTACTTTAGTGGCAATTCTTACAATATTTGGGGCATTTTTTAGAACTGCTTTATCAATGTCTTCTTTTGCACATGAATTAGGAAGTATTTTGGAAATTTCGGTTTATTTAAAAGATAATGCCGATGCCGCTCAAGTTAAACAAAATATAAAAGATTTTGAGCACGTTGAAACGGTAACTGTTGTTCCAAAAGCAAACTCATGGGCAGATTTAAGACGAGAATTAGACCTGCCTGATATGACAAATCCCCTTCCCGACACACTGCATGTAAAGGTTGATAATACAGAAAATTTAGAAACGGTTTTTGCGAGTATAAAGAAACTTCCGGCAGTCGAAGATATGAGCTATGCTCAGGATGTTGCTAAAAAAATCAATGCTATGAATCACATTGTTAATACCATAACAGTCCTTGTATTAATTATAATGTGTATTTTAACTATAACGATTATAAATAATACAATCCAATTGGTCATACAGTCAAGAAAAGATGAAATAGAAATTATGCGTTTGATGGGAGTCAGCAATTGGTACATAAGATTGCCTTTAATATTGCAAGGGGCATTTTACGGTTTTTGCGGTGCATTGTTTGCTCTTGTTCCTCTCGAATTGGTGGAATCGGGATTAGGTCATATGCATCAATTTTTTATGGTTCCGGTACCGGCATTTACCCAACAAATTGTCGTGTTTACGATGTTTTTGATTGGCACATTGTTTGGTGCAACCGGTAGTTTTTTATGTATAAAGAAACATTTGCAAGTGTAGGTTATGAACGATAAAAATAGTATAATTGTAATTTCAGATGATAAAAATGTGGCGCAGGAATTAGTTTCAAAGATTGTGTTGCTCAGAAAATGTGATGAAGTGGTTCCTGTGAATTATAATTCTGCAATTTCAAGAATAGAAAGTCTTAAACCATCTGCTATTTTAATTTGTGAACATAACTCAAGAGATATCTCTCTTGGGTTGATTGAGCAAATTAGGGTTTTAAATAAGGACATTGCATTAATACTTCTGGCTAACGAAGAAGATTCAGAATTTATATTATCTGCATACGATAGCGGAATTGACGATTTTTGCTTGATAGATGCGGAAAGCTACGAATTAGTAATTCGAATTATAAAGAACTTAAAATCATCATCATTAAGGCACATTAATAGCAGGAATGTAAAGTTATTAGCTCAAAACTCAATAATAGATGAATTGACAGGTATTTACAATTACAAATTTTCGCAGGACTTGTATGATAGCGAACTTACAAAAAACATTGAAGGTTCCGGTATTTTTGTGATATTCGCACCATCAGAAAAAGATAAAAAATCTTTTTCAATGGAAAGATTTGCGAATGTAGTTAAATCTTCAGTGAGGTTTGATGATATCATAACCTTGGGCAAAGGTTCCAAGATATATGCGATGTTTTCTAAATCTGATGAATATGGGGCTTTAAATATAGTTGAAAAAGTAAACAAAACTTATGGTATTGAATGTGAAATAAAAGCTGGCATGACTTTTTATTGTGGAAAAGAAAATTTTAAACAGATAGAAAAAAGAGCATTAAACGCGCTATCTGAAGCTATGTTTTCAGATAGAAATTACTTTTTACTAAAGTCTGAAGAAACAAACGAAAAAGATGATGATTCCACCGATTGGGATGATTTAGAAGAAACTCAAAATAAAAAAGACTTTAAACTTTTTAAACAGGCTTTTTATAAAAAATTAGATAAAGTAATTTCCCCTGTATTTTACAGGTTGCAAAAAATTTATGAGGATAAACTTCCGGGAGTTAGAATAAATCAATACATAAATGAAAATGAATGTATATTTCATTTAAAAAACAGCAATCAGGATAGCAGATTAAAAATTGTATATTCGGGTTTATCAAAAGTTGCTATATATATAATTCATGAAGGTTTTGATAGTCCGGAAAATACGGAAACTATCATATCACTAAACAAGTTAACAACAGATAATCTTTCAGAAATTGTTGAAAACTTTATTAAAAATTTTATGATAACGGCGGTTTAAAAATTAACCGAACTACTTAAACAGCAGCAACAGGGCAGAAAGCAAAACCTGTCTCAAGAGCTTTTATATTCATCGGCAAAAGGTGCTTTCTATGTTCCGGCAAAATTGAATCCAGAGCTACGGTTAATTTTTCAATAGAAATTAAATTTGAAGCTTTTGCTAATATTCCAAGGGAAAGGATATTTGCCATTTTAACATTGCCTAATTCAGCAGCCATCTTGCCGACAGGTGCAAATATGTAGTTTATATCGGCACGCTTTTTTATCTCTTTTACAAGAGAAGAATTTGCAATCATCATTCCTCCCTTTTTCAACTTAGGAAGAAATTTTTCAAAGGACAAATCGTTTAATGCAATAACAAAATCAACCTCTTTTTTGTTTACGGAGCTAACTTCTTCTCCGTCAGCCATAACAACTTGGCAATTGACGGTTCCTCCCCTCATTTCAGCACCATAAGATGGGTACCAAGTAACGTTCTTATCATCAGACATAAAAGCACTAGCAAGAACTTCTCCCGCTAAAAGTACTCCTTGTCCGCCAAATCCTGCGATTATAAAACTTTTTTCCATAAATTACACCTGCTTACTTTCTAAAATATCTTTATAAACTCCCGGAACAAATACTTTCATCATTTCATCTCTAACTCTGTCATGAGCTTTTTGCGGAGTCATTCTCCAGTTTGTCGGACAAGAGGAAAGAATTTCCACAAAGCTAAAACCTAATCCTTTGATCTGATATTCAAAGGCTTTTTTAATTGCTGCTTTAGCTTTTCTAATATTTGGTACGGTATCCAATGATACTCTGGCAGAAAAAGCAACTCCGTCACAAAGTGCAAATTGTTCTGCTATTTTCATAGGGTAACCGTAGTATTCAAGGTTTCTGCCAGTGGGAGATGTTGTAGTAACCTGCCCTACCATTGTTGTTGGTCCTAATTGACCGCCGGTCATACCATAATTTGTATTATTAATACATATTGCTGAAATTTTCTCTCCGCGTAATGCAGCATGCATACTTTCTGCCAACCCTATTGATGCAAAATCACCATCACCTTGATAGGTAAAAACAAACTTATCAGGTTTGGCCCGTTTAACTCCGGTTGCCTCAGCTATTGCTCTCCCGTGAGGAGCCTCTATGGTGTCAACATTTATGTAGTCATAAATACAAACTGAACAGCCGATTGCAGATGCACAAATTGTATTTTCTTGCAAATTCAATTCATCTAAGCATTCCGCAACCAATCTCATTGCAACACCATGATCACACCCCGGACAGAATCCGAATTTAAATCCATCAATCATAATATCAGGGACTTTAAAAACTTGTGTTGCCATATTTATACCTCAATCATACTTTCAATTTTTTTAACAATATCTTCTATGTCTATCATAGATCCAACAGGTTTTCCAAGAAATTCGACAGGGATACGACCGTTTACAGCCAAACGTACATCTCTGAGCATTTGTCCCATATTGATTTCTGTCACGAGTATTTTCTTTGCGGAATGACTCAATTCTTCAATTTTTCTGTTAGGGAATGGGAAAAGAGTTAGAGGTCTGAATGCTCCGACTTTTAAACCTTTTTCACGGCAAGCCTTTACTGCAGACTTAACGTTACGCCCCATGCTTCCAAATGACATAACCACAATATCTGCATCATCGACCATATATTCATCGTACATAACTTCGTTTTCTTCCAACACTTTATATTTGTTGAAAAGTTTATTTAAAAATACGCATTGATCCTCCGCAAGAGGAGCATAGGATCTGATTACCCTTCTATGTCGATTTTTTGCCCCCGTCAACATCCATTCGGAATTGTCAACTTCCGGATAAGGATAGTCCCCAAATAAACATGGTTCCATCATCTGCCCCAAAAGGCCGTCAGCCAGAAGCATTGCCGGCATTCTATATTTATGTGCCAAATAGAAAGTTTTGTAGGTTAAATCCACACATTCTTGAACGGTGCCTGGTGCAAGAACAATTATTCTGTAATCACCATTTCCTCCGCCTATGACCGCTTGTTCATAGTCACCTTGTGATGGATAAATATTACCTAAGCCCGGTCCCCCACGCATAACGCTCACAATCACAACAGGCAATTCATCGGAGCAAGCATAAGAAATCCCCTCTTGCATAAGCGAAATGGCGCAAGATGAAGATGATGTCATTGCCTTCACTCCGGTTGAACAGGCACCTATTGTCATATTAATTGCACCTAATTCACTTTCAGCAGAAACGTAGGCCCTTCCCAGTTCTTGCATTTTTCCGCTCATGAACTCACCTATCTCGCTTTGTGGTGTAATAGGGTATCCAAAATAACATTGACATCCGGCTATAACTGCCGCATTGGCTATTGCGTAATTGCCCTTTATCAAAACTTTTCCTTCGGATTTGTTTAATGTTGTCGTCATATTTTAGCCTCTGTAAACCTCTCTTATTGCCAGATCGGGGCATCTTGTAGCACACATTGCGCAACCCAAACACTCTCCGTTTGGATCGTAAAATTCAACGGGTCTTGCACCCAGATTATTAACCTTATCACTAACTTTTATCAACTTTTTAGGGCACTCATCAATACAAAGATAACATGCCTTACATTGTTTGTCGTCGATTACTATGTGGCTCATCAGAATCCCTTCTTTTAATCTGTCTGCTATTCGCTCATTATATCACTTTAATAAAAAATATTCTTTAATATTTACAATTGTAAATATTATTGCGTGTTTTTTTTGCCATATTGCCATTTATACTGTAAAATGAAAAAAGGTTGATAGTATTTTACATTTAAGTTGATAAGGGGAAAAGAAGAAACATGGCAGGAACCGTTGAAGATGTATTAAACACATTGGGAGAGATGAAAAATGAAAATGCCAAAAATAATGACATTTTTAAGAATAATATAGATACTTTGGTAAAAAGTATTAACGAAAAGCAAAATATTACCGTTGATATATTTAATAATTTACAAACAAAATTTAAAGAGCTTGAGCAACATAATGAAGCCCTATCAACAACCAAAGAATTAAAAGACTTATTTAACGTGTTCCAAGAGCATGCTGAGGAAATTCTTTCAGGGATAAACGCCCAAAAAACAATCTTGGAGAATGTTTCTTCTGTTGTCAGTGATATATCTTCTGACAAAAGTGATAAAATAGAAATTATTGAAGAATTGAACAAAATAAATTCAGAAATCAACTCTGCTAAAAGTACTATAGAACAAGCGGATAAGGGTACAACAAAGCTTATGAATACTCTTTCTGAGAGTATTGAAACCCTTGCAACAAGAGAAGATTTCAGCAATATAAAATCTCAAATTGATATCTTACTTAAAAATTCTGCCGATACAATTAGCGGATTAAGATTTTTCAATGAGAAAAATAAAGAATTGGCAGATGCGATTCAAAATCTTATAAATAGCGATGAATACACAAGGGCATGGCAAAAAATTGATACTATCTCCAATCAGGCAACGGAAATTACTTCCAGAATGTCATATATGCCTTTAAAATCAGATACGGATGAACTTTCAGAAAAAATTGAAAAGGTTAAGTCAGATATCAATAGTACAATTATTGCCAATTCCGCGGAAAAATTTGAAAAAATCAATTCAATGTTGTTTGAAATGTCAAACAACTTAATTGAAAAGCAAAAGTCTATTTTATCAGAAATTCAATCCGGTAGCAGTAAAGATATAATTTTGTCTCTGACTGAAGATGTAAAGGAATTGGCTGATATCTTCAATACGAATGCACAAAATTACAAAATTCTTATATATGATGCCATTGAAAATTTGAAGGATGAAATGACATCCAAAAAAGATGAGTTGTCTGATAATATTTTGAACATTCAAAATTTTATTCCTGATGTAAACCAAAAGCTTGTAAATCTTGAGGCGATTAACAATGAATTTAAAACCTCAATTGAATCAATATTTGCAGGTTTAAATACAGTTAATCAAAATATTACCTCAATTGATTGTACGGACAAAACCGAGGTTGTTAAAAATGGAATATTCTCATTACAAGAATCAATTAACGGAATACTCAAAAGCCTTTCTGATTTTATTCCGAGATGCAACGGTTTGGAACATGTAATGAATTCTCTCCTGTCAAAAGATGATTTTGATATTACCGCTAAAAAAACTGATCTTCTGTGCGCTAAGGGAGAAGAATTAATTTATAAAATTTCTCAACTGCCGGTGAGAGAAGAAATTGACGGATTGTTTGATGATGTAACGCAAAAAATTGTTCGATTAAGTGGAGATTTTATAACTCATCACGATGAATTTGCAAACAAATTTGAAGAATTAAAATCAACTTTGAGTGATTATTTTGATGAACTGAAAAATATCGAAAATTTAACTCAGAATAATACGTCTGAACTCTTAAGTGAAAGATTTACTGAAATGGGGAATATCGTAACTTCTGCCATTTCAAGACAAGATGAAAAGTTTGACACCTTAAATCATGATATTTCGGGGTTAGTAAAAGAATCTAAAGATGATTTTAAAACCAATTTAACAGAACTCACAAAATCCATTGAGGACAAACTTAATTTACAAAAAAATAAAATCGAAACATTGTCAAAAGACGTACAATCCGAATTTGAAAATATTAAATCTGCACGGGATGAAGATAATGAAAAATTAAGCAAATCTATTAACGAGCTTCTGGATATAAGAGAGGGTTTATCTCAATTATCGGAAATATTGACTAGTGCAAATACTAACACAGAAACAAAACTGGATGAGGGTATAAATCTTATTGATGAAGATATCAAAGGATTGATCAATTCTATAGATGATATTAAGAATAATTTTGAAAATAACAGCAACTTTAACTCTTTGCAAGGGAGTATAGATTCCATAAATTACAGGTTTGATGAACTGTTTGAAAACCTTAAACAAATTAATGAAAATGTTGAACATCCGGAGTTTATGAATGATATAACCGAAAAGATTTCAACATTCAAAGATGAACTTGAATTGGTAAAAACCGATGTAACCGAAATCATAAATACAGGTTATGAAAGAATAATGTCGAATGTTTCAGAATTAAAATCTGATATTTCCGACTTTACAAACTATGATTTTGATAAAAGTTTTGCAAATTTAAAAACTCAAATTGAATTATCATATTTAAATGTCGGTTCTGATATAAAAGATTTTGCAAATCAAAACAGGGAATCACTTGATAAGATCGAACAATTATACAGTGAATTAAGAAGTCAAATATCATCTCTGGAAAACGATTTGAAACATCAAATGCCGGAGGGGCTTGAGTTAATTAAAGTTACGATTGATGCTCTTACAAGAAGTATTGAAGTAAAATCTCAAAAACGAGAAGAATTTGAAGAAAAATGCGGGCAAGAACTTGACGAAATAAAAAGTCTTGCCATGACAATAAGAGCATCTTTAGTTCAGAAATTAGGCGGAATAGCAACTGAGCTAAAAACAAGATTTATCAATTCCACTTCTGAAATAAAAGACCATATAACGAATTCGAACGGTACGGAAAGGACTATTGCCGTCATAGAAAGTGTTAAAAATGATCTTGAGCATGGAATCAATAATATTTTATTAAGCCAAGCCGATAAAAGTGAAGAAACTAAAGTTATACAAGATTCTATTTCGCAATTGGGAACAACCTTGAAAGATTTTGTAACTTCGGCTTGCGAGAACTCGTTTGACAGGATTAATTCAACATTATCAGAGGTTAAAACTCTGGGAACAATGGTTGATGGTGACGGCCAAATTACCAGTGTTATCGAAAATATTAAAACAGTTCTATCAGACGAAATTAACGCTAAACTCAATGAGCATATTTTAAAACAACAAAAACAATTACATAAGATAAAACAAGATATAAATTCTTTCATATATACTGAAACCATTGAAGAAGAAAAGAACAGAATCCTTGATGAACTATATGCTTTCAAAGTTTCGTCGAAAGGGGACAAAGAAACAGAAAAATTTATAAGTCAAGTTGAAAAAAGAATAAGCCAAATTAGTGCTAAAAACCCTTCCAACAGTTATATTAAAGCCTTAACCGATAACAGTCAAAAGAATATTCTTCAAGAACTTATCAAAATCAAAGAAGAAATTTCATTACTGTTGGTTGAGTCTCAAGATTCACTGAATAATTTGACCGATAGTATTGAAGAAGTCCTTGAATATAATACTGACATAACGGAATCATTGCAGGATTTAAAACTTCAATCAAGAGTTGCCGGTTCGAAAACCGAGGCCATATCCGGAGCTATTGATTCAATAGAATCAAAAATTGATGTTTTGGATTCAAATGACATAGCACTTTCTCAAACATTGGATACAATCAATACGAAAGTTGGGATGATTGATGAACTTATAACTTCTGATGATAAAATTGAGCAAACATTAAATATTCTGCACACGAAAGTAGACATTCTTGCTCAAAATGATAACGACAATTTTGACATTGCATATGAACTTGAGGATTTAAAGAATGTAATTTCCGACAGAATTAGCGAATTACAAGGGTCGAAATTTGACGAGCGTTCAAAACATTTAGATGATTGCTTAAATGAGTTATTAACGTATATCAACAATATTGATAAAAATTCAAAAGATGTGAAAGATTCGGTTATTTCAGCAATAGTTTCGGTATTTGATCAAGTGTCGTTTGTTGAAGAAACTGAAGAAATTAAAGATTTTGTGGAAGAAAAAACCGGAGAGATTAACGACAGATTAAAAGAAGTACGTGACCAATTGCAACTGATTGCAACCGGAGAGGTTAGCGAATACACATACACCCTTCAAGATGTTGAATCAGATATTGCAAAACTCAGACTTGCAATGAACGAAATTTCTTCATCATCTTCGACCCAAGCTATAGAAGATTTAAGTGCAAGTATTGATAAAATAGTAGACTCCGTTGAAAGCATGAAATCCGGTCTGTCTCAAGATGAAATATTCGACTTAAAAAATGACTTTGCAAGGTTAAGTGAAGATATGATGAGTATTTCATCAAGGACAAATAAACTCATACTGTCATCGGATGAATCATACAAAGCATTATCTGACGGCCTTGACAGATTCGGAAGTCTTATATATCAACTGGAAGATAAATTTAAATTCCCTGATACAACAGAAATCTCTGAAAGAATCGAGAAAAAAATTGATGATATGCACGTTACCCTCAACAATTCTGTAAGTAACGACAGAATTTTCCATCAAGTACTTCAATATCTGGGAGAATGGATGGATTCGGTGTCAGAAAGTATTAATAGTATTACTGAAAAAACTTCTGAAATTATTGATGTAAAAGGAGCTCTTGATGAATTAAAAGAAAGTGTCCCTGAAAAATCTGAATTAATAGAAGAAATTGGCCATAAATTTGAAGCGCAAGAACTCAGAATTGACAGATTGGAAATGAAGCTTGATAATATACTTATGGCAATGGAAGAACATTCCGAATCCATCGTAAGCAAAAAACTTGACAAGCTGGAAAAAGAACTTGCCAAACTGACTCTAAGTATAGAAAAAATAACATCTTATGTCGATGAAGAATAGTTTGATAAAAGATTTAGAAAATAATTTACCAAGAAGAAATGTTCTTTCTTCAAGAGAGGAATGCTATGCATACTCAGTTGATGCCTCCAATCCAAAAGGTGATTCATCAATTGCGGATGCAGTAGTTTTTGTTGAAAATGTTGAACAAGTTCAAAAAATAGTAAAAATAGCAAATGAACACAAGATTCCCATAATTTGCAGAGGTGCAGGAACAAATGTTGTCGGCGCTTGCGCAACTCCTTGTGGCGGAATAGTTTTGAATTTTTCAAGAATGAACCATATTCTTTCTTTAAATTCTCAAAATATGACAATAAAAGTTGAACCGGGCGTAATCGTAGAAGATATCCGAAAAGCTGCACAAGAACAAGGGTTATATTATCCGCCGGCACCATCAAATATGAAAGTTTCAACAATTGGAGGCAGTATTGCGCAAAATTCTGCAGGGGCGGAATCCTTTAAATATGGAACAACAAAGGATTATGTTCTTGATCTTACCGTCGTAATGGCAGACGGTCAAATTTTAAAGACAGGATCAAACACCATAAAAAATGCAGCAGGATATAACTTGACAAGTTTATTCACGGGTTCTGAAGGGACATTAGGTATAATTGTTGATGCAACATTGAAACTTATCCCTCAACCCGAAGTGAAAAAAGTTCTTATGGCATATTTTGATACTACTGAGAATTCAATCATGGCCGTAAATTCAATTATTGAAAAAAAAATTAGGCCTTCCACAATTGATTTTATGGACAAAAATGCTCTGCAAACTGTAGAAAGGTTTTACCCTGCCAATTTGAGAATTGATAAGGAATGCGCTTTAATAATTGAAATAGACGGCTTTGAATGTGATATTGAATACCAGAAAGATAATATTATTAATATAATGAAAGAACACAATGCCACGGATATTCAATATTCGTCGAACGAGGATGAATTCAATAGAATATGGATGGCACGGCGTTCATCGATGGGGGCTTGTGCTATGTTAAAGCCGAATGTTACGACAGATGACGTCATTGTTCCAAGGGAAAATCTTTCCAAATTAGTTAAGAGGATCCAATGTATTTGTGAGAAATATAATCTTACACCATGTCTTGTCGGACATGTGGGGGATGGTTCAATTCATCCACAAATTCCTATTGACTATAAAGATGAGACGGAATACAAAAATTACAAACTCGCAAAGTCCGAAATATACAAATTAACTGCCGAACTCGGTGGTACAATATCAGGCGAACACGGAATCGGATCCGCTAAAAAAGAATATCTCCCCGGCGTTATAAATGCTGTTGCACTTAATTACATGAGAACAATAAAACAAACCTTTGATCCTAATAACATTCTTAACCCGTACAAAATATTTTAAAATAAGGGTTTTTTCCCTCCATTGTTAACTTTTGTAACGAATAAATAAAAAATATATACGATTTAAGCAATTTTTAAATACAAAAATACTTTATATATATGTGAAAATCAACAGGAATTGATTTTAAAGAGAAAGAGAATAATATAAATAAAGGAGAACGGTATGGACCCTATTAATTTCAGAACAAATCTGGGAATTCATTTTGGAAAAGTACCTGGTAAAATTAGAACAGAAAAAACAGAAAACGCTTTACCGGTAGCAGATATTAAGATACCTTTGACGGAAAATAATGGTGCTAAGCATATAAGTGATGTAAATCGTCTACAAGTTGAAAATAAAAATCCCAAGGTAACATTAGATCCTGATAATACAATGCTTAGATTAGCCGGTGTAACAACAAATAGATTTGCATATTTAGATCAAAATGTAGCAGACGAATTAGAAGGTTTGGCTCGAAAAATAGAAGATATTAGAACAGAATCAAATGTTGAAAGCTTTAAGAATTCACCGGAAATGAAAATACTTGGAAATCTTGCATAGCATTGCAAATCCAACAAAGAATTATAGGGGGCGGATATTTCTAAAATATCTGCCCCCTAATTTGTTAAAAGGTGATACTATGTTCGACATTAGCAATATCGGCACGTTTGAATATTTCTGC
>CADBQW010000110.1 GCA_902796925.1 uncultured bacterium
CCACCCCGCTCTATCCCTCTCCATTCGGAGAGGGTATTTGTTTTTATGATATAACTGTGATATGGCTAAATTTGATTTACACCTTCACAGCAATAATTCTGACGGAAGTGCAAGCGTTAAAGAGCTTGTAGAAACTGTTTTAAAATCAGGAATAGAAATATTTGCCCTAACCGACCACGATACCGTAAATGGAGTTAGTAGTGCAGAAAAAATTATTCCGCCTAAAATAAAATTTATAAAAGGAGTTGAACTGACCTGCAAAACTCGTAATATAAACAGTCATATCTTGGGATATAATATTAATCCTGATAATAAGGATTTAACTGACTTAATTGAATTGGGTAAAAAACTTCGTCATCAAAAACTGGAAACAAGAATTAAACACCTAAAAGACGTTTGGAATATCGAGCTTACAAAAGATGAACTCGATTGGCTTTATTCAAGGCAAAGCGTTGTTAAAACTCATCTTGCAAATATTCTTGTTAAACGAGGTTTGGCTGAAAATAATATAATTGCTATGGAAAAGTATTTAGATAATTGCAAAACCGGTAATACAAAATTTGACGGAGAAATTGCAATTCAAACAATTAAAAAAGCAGGCGGAATTCCTGTTTGGGCGCATCCTCTCGGTGGTGAAGGTGAAAAACACCTGACAAAAGAAGAATTTTTACCGAAACTAAAAACAATGATTGAATGCGGAATACAAGGTTTAGAATGTTATTATTCCAGATATTCCATGCCGGAAGCTGAATTTCTTCTGCAATGTGCAAAAGAAAACCAATTGCTTATTTCAGGCGGTAGTGATTGGCACGGTTCTAATAAAACCGTACCTATCGGAAGGCTTAATATTAATGATATTCAAATTGATTCAACTAATGCGACTTTGTTAAATCATCTATAATAAAAACTTATTCTTTGTTGTTTTAATTTTCGTGGCATTTGCAATTTTCACCGCAACCGCAGCCGCACTTACATTTTGGGGCTGTTTCTTCCAGTGCTTTATCTGTTTTTTCGATGGTTTTTTCAGCAGAATTTTGCATTTTTTCGCCCATTTTTTTCATGCCTTTTGCTGTTGAATTAGAAACTTTATTTGCTCCTCTAATAGTTGCTTTTTTTACCTTATCAGCACCGTTCTTTATATGAGGCTTTGCTTTCTCAACGGCTTCTTTTGAACCCTCTGCGATTGCTTTTCCTGCTTTTTTAGAGCCTGATTTTACACTCTCTGCTGTTTTTTCAGCAGCTGCTTGTGACATAACCGAAACTGTTTCCAAAGCTGTTTCTACTTTTGACTGTTCTTGAACAACATCTGATGCAAAAGAAACGCCGGTTGACATTATAATCCCCATTGAAATAACTGCAATAATTGTTAAAATTTTTTTCATATTTTTCTCCTATTTTTATGAATAAATAAATTCTTCTTTTCCGTTTTCATCTAATATTAATGCACAAAGGTGTGCATTTGGATATTTTCCGCACCCTAAATCTATTCCTATTTTCCCTTCATCTATATAAGGCTCATCAAACTCGGTATGTCCAAAAATAATCTTTTGAGGTAAATTGTGTTTTGAATAAATAAACTTGCCTCTTATATAAACCAAATCAACTTCATTTTGGTCTTCCAAATCATATTCAGGATTAATCCCTGCATGAACAAAAAGATATTTGTCGGTTAAATAGTAAAAGTTTAAACTTCTATAAAAATCACCGTGGATTTTCATAATATTATCATATCCGCCATAACTCTTTGCCGTTGCACGCCCTCCGTAGTTATCAAAAAGCCAGCCGTAGTATTCATCAGTTTTAGCTCTCATCATAGCGTATTCGTGAGAACCAATCAGATATATACATTTATTATAATTTGCTTGCTCTATTACCCTATCTACAACCTCTTTAGATTTACTTCCTCTATCAATATAATCACCCATAAACACAAATATATCATCAGGTCGTGTTTCGAGCTTTGATAAAACACTCTCCAGCTTATCTAATTCACCATGAATATCAGTAATAGCAATATATCTTGACATATTCAACCTCAAAAAAATTATATCATAGTTACAATATTGCGTACATTTAAAAAATTTGATATCATGAAAGTATATTTAAGATTAGTTGTTATGCGTATTCAGTCCGTTTCTTTTTATACACCACATAATACACTAAATAGGAGTTATCCAACTGTGTCCAAACCGTCGCAGTCACACAAACCTCGAATAACCGAAGAAAATTACCTCTACTATTACTACGATATCCCGTTTCAAGGTTCAACCTCAGCAGGGAAACCTTTGAGAAGATTGAAAGATATTACCTGTCCATATCGTGGTATAAAAATTATTCCCGGAACTGCATTAAAAGGTTTTGAAAAAGGCTTGAAAAAATGCAAATCTTCAGAAGAAATAGTAGAACTTCTAAGCCAGTATTACAACAGCCTGCTTCCTACAGAAAAATCAATGTTTGCAATATTTAAAGATTTTTCTATGCTTAATCCTGATGACAATATTAAAAACTGCCTCCAAATGCTTTACAATAACTGCTTAATGAAACTTAAGCTGGAAGAATTTTATGTACTTGATGAAGTAGATTTGATGTCAAGAAAGCTTTCACCAAGTACAGCATTAAAACTAAGACACAAAACTACAAAATGCAGACAATTGATATTAGAAAATAAGCAGCACGACACATTTAAACGCAAAACTTTTTTAAATTCTTTAGAAGAAATTATTCCTAATGAAAACGAA
>CADBQW010000111.1 GCA_902796925.1 uncultured bacterium
ATTTTCAAGATCGAGCAACTGGTTGCTCTACAGATTTTTAACAACGCTCCGTTTGCAACTCCGCTGTGGGAGCTACATCGGCACCTAATTTACACCTCCAGGTCAACTTCATCTATGATTCCGCCACCGAGAAGTATATCCTTATTATAGAATACAACAGACTGTCCTTTTGTCAATGATTTTTGCATTTCATCAAATTTTACAAGTACTTTTTCGCCCTGAGGAAGTATTGTTACATCGACAGGTATCTGTGCAGAGCGAACTTTCGCCGTAGCTTTTATCGGAGTTTCAATACCTGGGATAGAAACCCAGTTCAGATCAACTGCCTCTAAAACATTTTTAAAAGTTTCGTCAATCTCGCCCACAACTACTTCATTTGTTTCTTTCTTCAAATCAATAACATACAAGGGTGCACTGTGAGCTATGCCCAAACCTTTTCTCTGACCTACCGTGTAATTCCATATACCTTGATGGGTTCCCAATACTTTGCCTTCACGGTTAACAATATTTCCAATTTTTGGTTGAACTTCTAATAATTCGTTATAATCTCCTGCGTAAAAATCTTGGCTATCAGGTTTGTCGAAAACTTTTAAACCAAAGTCTTTAGCGATATTTCTGATTTCTTCCTTTTCATATTTGCCAAGCGGAAGGACTATATTTTCAAGTTGCCTTTGCTTTAGTTTGTATAGGAAATAACTTTGGTCTTTTTTAGGATTAATCCCTTTTTTCAAGATATAACGAGCTTTTTCGGGATCGTAATCAACATTGGCGTAATGTCCGGTTGCGAATTTGTCAAACTCGATTCCAGCCTGACGAGCCAAAAATGGCAAAACATCAAATTTTATCATACTATTACATCTGATACAGGGATTAGGGGTTCTGCCGGAAAGGTATTCTTCCTTAAAATTATCAAGAACGATTTTCTCATACTCTTTGGAACAATCAAAGACGTGATATGGAATCCCGATTTTCTCGCAAATTTTGCGAGCTTCTTCAATATCTTCTTTTTCGTTAGGGCCGTAGCAGGCATCTTTGCAGGAATGAACACCTATCAAGCCTTTATCGAGGCGTTCGCGTTTTTCTTTGCTCCAAATAGACATTGTAGCGCCGACAACTTCGTGGCCCTGTGACTTTAATATAAGAGCGGTAACGGATGAATCCACACCGCCGGACATTCCGACTAAAATTTTCATAGCATAATTCCTTAACAAAGGCATTATCCCACGTAAAGATTATTTTTCAATAAGAAAACGATGGGTAAAATACTTATTCGAAAAATCTCTTATAATTTTCTTCGCCTATGCCGGAAATGGTTCTGGATATGAGTTCACCATCTAAATAGTTTTCTGAGACTTGAAATCCGTTTACTGATGATTTGATGGTTCTTAATTCGGCAGGTGTATTTACTTTGTATTTATTATTTTCGTTTTTGTTTAGAGGTTGTTTATTCAGGTAGGTGTCATCTGATAGCTCTATCTCGAGGCCTGTAGTTGCCCCCCCCCTGAGGTTGCAATCCCAGATTATATCTAGGTTTTTGTCAGTTTTTATCATCTTTGGATTTGCAGTCATTATTGACAAAATCTGTTCGTCAGACAACCCGCTTAACGTCGGATTTGACTGTCTAAAGGTTTTTATATTTTGTAATGTTAGCCTGTCAATTGACATTATAAATACCTTTTACCTGCATCTCTATATCGCAGTTATCGGTATTTTTTTTTTAAACTTTAGGGTTTCTATAAAAATCTTTACAATTTATAGAATTTCTATTAATTCCTTTCTTTTTGGATTTTTACGGTACTTTTTTGTTCTTTATGTTCACATGTTTGCCCCAAAGAAGCTATAAAGATATGTTGTTAAGAGCATATTTTACAAATCTTCTTGTGTTATATCAATAACTTTTTCTTCTACTTGTTTAAGAGGGATGCCTATTTCCTGTTCTAAATTTGCAGCGGTAACATTGTAATTTAATATTGCGTTATAAAAATCTAAACGAGCATTCAGATATGTATTCTCACCATCTTTTAATTCTATCGCATCACCAACACCGGCTTTATAACGACCTGTAACCTGTCTGTATTGTTCTTTTGCCTGGTCAAGTGCAAGCTTTGCCATAACGATTGCTTCCGCTGCTGTTTGCAGTTCAGTATAACATTTTTTTACATTAAAATATACTGTGTCCTTTACCTCTTGGTATCGCGCTTTCGTCATATTATATGTAGAACGAGCTTCATCAACTTGTTTTTTTATCCTTACAATATTTAACCCGTTATAATTCAGACCTACTCCAACTTGCCCGGTACGAACATCATATTCATTACCTAAATTGTTTCCGTAACTTCCAAATATTCCAATATTAGGAGTATAATTTCTTCTTTCTGCTCTTAAGTTCATCTTTGCCGCTTCCATTTCTTTTTGAGCAGATATTAATTCCGGTCTTACTTCGAATGCAAGTTTAATTGCCTCATCCGAATTTATGCCAAATTTACTTAAAGACATCTCGTCTGAAAGTTCGTAATTTGTATATTCTGGAATGCCCATTATTTTAGAGAGTCTAATTTTAGCAACTTTCAAAATTTCTTCGGCTTTAACGAGATTTAATTTTGCTTTTCCAAGATTATATTCTGCGGTAACAATATCAAGTTTTGGTTTTTTACCATATTCATAAAATCCTTTTGCTTGACTTAATTGCAATTCATAATCTTTAACTGTATCTTGATAAACCTGTACTTGTGCTTGTGCAAACAAAATATTATAATAAGTTGCTTTTATATCATAAATAATTACATTAATATTTTCTTTTGTACTTTCTTGAGCACTTTCATACTGTCGTGTTGTCATATCTGCAACAGCTTTCGTTTTACCAAAATCAAATAACAGCATATTGGCGGAAACGGTAGGTACATAACCTAATGTATTATAAATGCTCCTTCTGTAATATGGAGGTATTTCTTTATTGTAATGATTTCCTGTTCTCGAAAGTTCAACTCCTGCGTTAATGGATGGGAAAAAATTAGCCCAAGCTTGACCTATTCTGGATTTATAAGCATCCTGATTGTAAAAAGAAGCCTGTATTGAAGGATTATATCCTATTGCAATTCTTACACAGTCATCTAATGAAAATACAGAATGCATATCGTTTGTGTATTTTGCCCTATCCTTAATATTATAATCCTTTTTTTGATTTATCGGAACGACTATCGTTTGAGGATCCTTTTTATACTTAAATCCGAAAGCCTGAGCAGTATTAGAACTTATTCCTATTGTGCCTGTTATTAATATTGCAATTAAAAAATTTATATAAAATCTTTTCATTCTTCTTCATCTTTCCTGTTATTAAAATGTTCATCAACAAATTCTTGTACTATTACATAAAATGCCGGAGTCAAAACCGTACCTGAAGTAGCTGCAACTATCATACCGCCAATTACGGTTGAGCCTACGGAAATTCTGCTGTTTGCACCGGCTCCTGATGCGAATAACAAAGGTAAAATACCCAATATAAATGCGGCTTCTGTCATCATAATTGCTCTAAATCTTAGTAAAGCTGACTTAATCGCAGCATCATAAATTGTTAAACCATTTTTCTCATGTTCTTCTTTTGCAAATTCCACAATCAAAATAGATTGTTTTGCAGCCAAACCGATTAAGGTAATTAATCCGACTTGAGAATACAAATCAAGCGCCTGTCCCATCATTAATTGGAAAATAAGTGCTCCTACAATAGCTACCGGAGATATTAAAAGTACTGCAACAGGTATCATGTAACTTTCATACAATGCCACGAGAAACAAATATACAAATAACAATGCAAAACCGACAACGATACCTGTCTGTCCCGCTGATTCTTTTTCTTGCAGGGAAGTTCCCGACCAAGCAAAAGTATAATCATTCGGTAAAAGTTTACTTGATAATTTTTCCATGGCATTCATAGCATCACCTGATGTTTTGCCGTTTGCTTGAGTTCCCATAATTTGTACGGAACGGAACTGATTAAATCTTGTTATTGATACAGCACCCGTAATTTGCTTTGCTGTCATCATTGTTGATATTGGAACCGGTTTCCCTTGTGTATTCATTACATATATTCTCTGCAAATCTTCAATCTTATCTCTGTAATTACCTTCTGCCTGCATAAATACCCTAAAAATTCTTCCTATTTTATTAAAGTCATTTATGTAAGAATATGAAAGTGTCGAAGCAAGAGTATTATGTAATTCTGCTATGTCAACATCTTGTGCAAGAGCCTTTTCATAATCTATATTCAAAATATATTGAGGGACATTTGCCTGAAATTGAGTATATACATTTGCTAAATTTGAATCGGCATTAGCATTTTGTATAAATTCATTTGCAAAAGCAGATAAATCCTGAACTTTAGCATTATTCAACGATAGTAATTGATATTCAAATCCTCCCGACATACTTAAACCGTCAATTGCCGGAGGTGAAAATGTAATAATTGATGCCTCATTTATATCGGCAGTTTTTTTATATATTTCCGATAAAATGCCGTTATGAGATAAATCTGTCTGTCTACCCTGTACAAATCTTACTACCTTACCTAAAATACTGACTTTTCTATCTCCCCATTCTTTCAAATTTATTACTACAAATCCTTGATTTGAGGGGCCCATACCACCAAAAGCAATTATTTTTTCTTTTTCTATACCTTCAATATTTTCAATTGCTTTAGTAAATTTAATCATTACATCTTCGGTTCTATTCAAAGAAGCACCATCAGGAAGTGTTACAGCACTTATCAGATACCCTTGATCTTCATCGGGGATAAATCCTGTAGGAATTATTTTAAACAAACAAAGCATTAAAATCATAATAGCAATATATGTAATAACGGTTAATTTTTTATTAAAAACGAATTTTTTAACCATTTCCATATAATATTGTGTTAATATATCAAAGTATTTGTTGAAGTAATCCAACCCTTTTTGTATATATGACAAAATTAATTTTAAATATTCGTTTGTAATTTCTTTTGTTTGTTTTGATTTTTTTAGTAAAATAGAACACATTGCAGGAGATAGAGACAGGGCGCAAATTGCTGATATTGCAATTGATACTGCAATACAAACTGCAAATTGCTTATACATAGTTCCTGATAAGCCGCTCATAAAACACATCGGGACAAATACAGCCATTAAAACAGATGCCATGGCAATTAAAGAACCCCCAACTTCTTTCATAGTTATTTGAGTCGCATCTATGGCCGATTTACCATCTTCCATGTGGCGTTTAACATTTTCTATAACTACTATCGCATCATCAACAACAACCGCAACAGCAAGAACAAGTGCAAACAATGTCAATAAATTTAATGACATTCCGAGCATCTTTAGTGCAACGAATGTACCGACTAAAGAAACAGGTATCGTAACACAGGGGATTAATGTTGCTTTAAAATCGCCTAAAAATACAAATATAATTAAAATTACGATTAATGAAGTTAAAAGTATTGTAAATTCAACTTCGTTCATTGATTCTGTAATAAATATGGCACTATCCATCATTGTGTCTATTTTTAAAGAATCAGGAAGCGTCTTGGATAATTTATCCATTTCTTTGTGAACATTTTTAACAATATCAACGGTATTTGCTCCCGGTAAAGGCATAACCTGAATTAATGCACCTGGCTTTCCATCAATTAAACCAAATTTTGAATATGATTTTGCACCCAATTCAACTCTTGCCAAATCTTTTAACTTAATTTTTGAACCGTTTGGATTTGAGCGGACTACGATATTTTCAAATTCCTCAACTGATGATAATCTGCCTTTTGTAAGCAAAGTTAATTTTAAACTCGGTTTTGATAAAGACGGTTCATCGCCTAATGCACCTGTTGAAATTTGAGCATTTTGATTTCTTACTGCATTTTGGATTTCAGATACCGTCACCTTATAACTTGCAAGTTTTGCAGGATCGAGCCAGATCCTCATGCTGTAATCATCAGCACCAAACACATTGACTGCTCCAACACCGCTTATTCTTTTTATGGCATCTTTGATGTATATATTTGCGTAATTGGTTAAGTCTAATTGATTCCAAGATTCGTTTTCCGACGACAAATTAAGTATTATTGCTCCGATACCGCTTACCTGATTTTCCGCCGTAATACCTTGTTGTATAACCTCTTGGGGAAGCATTGACTGAACCTGTTGGAGTTTATTTTGGACATTCATCAAGTTTAAGTCATTGTTTGTACCTGTTTTAAAGAAGATGTTTAATGAATATGCACCGTCATAACTGGTAGAATTCATATATAGCATATCTTTAACACCGTTTAATTGTGTTTCAAGCAATGATGCAATAGATGATTCTATAACTTCAGCACTTGCTCCCGGATAACTTGCAGATATCGTAACCTGCGGAGGTGTGATATTTGGATATTTCTCCTGCTGCAAACTAAACAGCGAAAGTAAACCTATAATAACAATCAATGCAGATATTACAACTGCAAATCTTGGTTTTTTTATAAAAAAGTATAAATCTTCCTTATTTATAGCCATTCTCGTTTCCCTTTTTGTAATTTTTTAAAATTATTTTGTTTTATTTTTAGTTTCTTTTTCTTTTACATAAGGAGTAGCCTTAACTTTTTGTCCGGATTTATAAATGTCCTGAATCCCTTTTACGACTACTTCATCATTTTCATCAAGCCCGCTTTCAACAATCCAGTTATTATCAATATTTTGGTTGACTTTTATATCTTTTTTAACAGCTTTACCGTCTTTTACAACCCAAACATAATATCCTGTACCAACATCTGTTTTTGTTGCTGATTGAGGAATCATCATAACCTTATATGGTTTGTTAATTCTAATTGTTACTTTTACATAATCTCCCGGAACAAGTAATTCATTAGGATTGTCAAAAATAGCACGAAGTGTTACGGTGCCTGTGCTTTCATCAATTTTATTGTCTACAAATTCTATTTTACCTTCTGTTTCATATTGAGTTCCGTCAGCTAACCCTAAAAGCACAGAAACAGCATTTTCATCATTTCTATCTTCTTCGCTTGCTGCTATATAATATTTTTTAAGTTCGATAAAATCACCGCTGTTTAAAGGAAAAATTACTTTCATAGGATTTGTGGAATATATTTGGGCTATTACACCGCTTGACGGGGTAACATAATTTCCTACGGAAATATTAACTTTTCCTATTCTTCCATTCATTGGGGATGTTATATTTGTATAACTTAAATTCAAATTTGCTTGTTTCATTTGAGCAATAGCACCGTCTAGTGCGGCTCTATTTCTGTTTCTTTGAGTAAGAGCATTATCATAATATTCACGACTTACAAGATCGTCTTTTAGCAATTGTTCGGCTCTTTGCAGGTCTATTTGAGAATTTTTATAAACGGCAGAATTTTCATTTACAGTTGCTCTTGCATTTTGTGATGCCAAAATATATTCATCCGGCTCAATTAGGAAAAGTTTTTGTCCTTTTGTTACACGATCACCTTCTTCAAAGTATTTTTTTTGCAGCCATCCGCTAACACGAGCAATTATATCAACTGATAAATTTGCCTCAATTCTTCCTGTAGTATCAAATGTAGGTTGAATGTCTTTCATTATAGGTTTTGATACCTGAACAACTTTTGGTTGATTCATTATATAATTTGTCAGAATACTCATCACAAGAGTTTTTCCCTGGTTCCACAAAATAGGGATTATAACTATAGCAAGTATTATAGCTGTAATTTTTGTTTCTTTTTTCTTCCAATCAATTTTCATACATATACTCTCCAAACTTTTGTTATCCAAATTATACATTAAAAATTTTGTATTTTTATATTTTTTACTAAAAGCACTAAATTTAAATTATTTTATTAATTTTGTTGTAACATCTGTTTTTGTCGGATCTTTTTCATTTGCTTTTAAATTTATTCTAAAATATTTTGCGCGATTGTTGTCAACCCCGATTGGAGGAATTTTATCTAAAAGATTTTGTGTTTCGGCTTTTTTTCTTTCTGTCGGCACGAGTATATTTGCTATCCAATTAAGAGGAATATGTAGAACTTTAATCTTTTTTATTGCCAAATTATCATATTTTCCCCAGATATCAATATTACCCTGTTTTACTATATAATTATAAAAACCCTCAATATATGCCGATGTAAATTCGTGCTGCATACGAATATCTATGTCACGAATAAATATATCATCACATCTAAAGAAACCGCTGATATGAGATTTTATATTTCCTTTTTTCTTGGCATTGAATTTTACATAATCAGAAACTTTAGCTTTTTTATTCAAGTTTTTATCGACAGAAAATTCCAATTCTTCAAGTCCCGGTATAGCTCCGTCTTGGATATCAAATTTTGCAGTTGCATCCCAATTAGTCCAATCTTTGCCGGTTTTAGAATGAATTTCCGCATTAGCTTTTCCTTGAATTTGATCTTTAAGATTGAAAAATCTATCAGCAATTATATTAGAATCAATATTTTTTGCCGTAAAATCAATGATAGAAGAATCAATATTAAAATCATAAGTTCCGTTTGCTGATAGTTTTCCGTCTGCAAAATCAATCTCTGAAGTATTATATTTAAAAATCGCATCTTTAAGACTGCCAAATACTTTGATATTCCTTATCGGATAATCTTTAACAATAATGGAATTGACATCAATATTGTATTTATCAATATCCATATTGATATCTCGAACTCCTGAGCTCAATTCTTTATTTGGAGTATTAAAATCAAATTTTTCTTTTTGTGTTGCAGGTTTATCGGATTTCTTAACAATATATCTATCAAGGAACAAATCCATAGAGTTTACATAAATTTTGTCTTTAAAATCATTTTTAACTTCTGTTTTACAATTAAATTTTTCTTTTTTATATGTTCCTTCTGCTGCAATTTTGGCAGTTTTATCGTCAGCAATAACGTTAGCGGATTTTACATGGAAATGATTAAAAATGGTATCAATAACTTCAAACTTGCCTGTAATTTGTTCTGTAACAAAGCTATATTTTAAAGCTCCATTGAATTTACCGCCTAATACATATTGCTTGAAAGAACCGACAAAGGAGTTTGGAACGTAGCCGTTTGTATTTAAAGTTATGTATTGCGGAGTCATATTACCGTTTATAATTTTAAAATATCCGTTTCCGTATAATATGTCTCTAAACTTATTGTTTTCTTGAACAGAAAATCTGTAATCTTTTAAGAAAAATTCCTTATCAATTTTTTGAGTTTCCGCAAATATTTTTTTATTTTTGTTTTTAATTCCGGCATGGAAATCATTAATCATTATGCCCGAATCAGCAGGTATATTTATATAATACTTAGCATTTGGTTTCTTTTGCTTTATGTAATAATCAACTTCCATATCAAGATAATTTTTAACCTTTATATTGGAAGGCAGATATTTTTTTGCTAAAGCTGTTGTTATTTTTGAGTTAACTTTTCCGAAAACTTCTTTTTTCTCTCTGTTATACATTTCTTTTATGAGAAGTTCGTGAGTCAGTTTCTCTGTTCCGAATGTTCCGACGGCAGACGATTTTACTTCACCGTTTTTTATAAAAAATTCTGCTTTTTTGCAATACACAGGAACATAAAACGGAAGGAATTTAGCAAACAAATCATTGCCCGTTATTACACCTGATAAATCATTGTTTTTATAGACCAAATCAACATTTGCACTACCTTTAAAATCCGTAAAATTTTCTATGAATTTTCTTTCATGTTCAGTGTATTTTTGCAAGAATAACACCGTTGCAAGAGTTTCTTTTACAGGAATTTTATCTCCTTTAATTGTGAAATTATCCAATTTTTTATCATTAAGAATACTGCCATTTAAAACGACATGCGTTTTACCGACTGCAAGAGGAAAATCCTTTGCTATTAACTTATTATTTTCTATATATAAACTTCCGACCTCGCCTATTACTATCGGATGCAAAACTCTGTCAAGTTTTATATTAAGAACGACATCAATATTTTTACCACCGTTATTTTCTTTAATTACAAACTGATTTGATGATATTGATAATTTTTCGCCCTCATATCTTACAATCTCTATTTTTTTAATACTTGTATTCGGTATTTTATTTAATTCAAAAGATTTTTTCTTTTTAGTGTCTTTTTTCTTTTCAATTTTTATTTTATTTAAGATATCAAGGTTTGCATAGATTAAATCCGCATCTAAATTTTTTAGTTTTAATCCGTTAACAGATGTATTCAAATTCTGAATATCTAACCCAACAATATTATTATCTTTAATATCTATACTTTTTACTGTTAATTTAACATCTAACAAAGGCGATATTTTTAAATTTAACCCCGTTATATTTGATTTCATTCCTGTTTTATCAAGAATTAATGATTGGAGTTTATCTGTCGTCGCCTTATTATTTATTATCTGCGGTAATAAAAATACTATTCCAAGATATAAACCAACCGCAAATATTATTATGGTAAAGAATACTATTTTAAAAATCTTTTTCATATAAGTATAATATTACAAAAATATTATTTGGGATAGTTATTGTTGGGGGAGAAATTGTTATTGGGGTAGAAACCCAAACCTACATTATTTAGGTAAGTAGGGCTTTTAGTCCAACAACATTAATGATAAAAAATCGGGTTGGATAACCAACCCGATTTTAAAATTTATTAATATGAAAAATTATATGTATGACTGAGTTTTTTTACCGTAAATTCAAGCGGTTTTGGGTCATCTTTGAATTTCAAACAAAGTATTCTCATAGAAGAATTTGCTTTCAAGTCATAATTTTCAGGTAATGAATGAGCAAATCTTGTCGCTTCCTTTATAACCATTCCAAGTCTTACATTGTTTGCAACGGTAAAGCCTAGAGAAGCTCCACCTGTCACAAAAGCTAGAGGAACAGCAAGATTATCTGCCAAATCAAGCCTATCTAAATCAACAAATGTTGATGTAGTAACATCTTTTAATCCGGCAAGTCTTTCAGAATAAACTTTCTCTACTTTTATATCTGAATTTGAATTGTTTTTAACAATATATTCAAATGCATGAACATACTTATTTTCTTTGTTTTTTAAACGATATTCATTAACTGTTACCGAAACATCTGCTTTTTCATTATAAAATTCTTCCGAATCAATACACGTTAAATTAATCGGATCATTATCCTCTGAATATGGAATAGCAGAGGTCTTTTCATTTCCTTTTGACATTTTATCATTTAATTTATTCATACCTTTTTTAAGCGGTTTTAAACCGTCAGGAAGTGTGAATAAACCATCTAATGCACCTGATCTTGCATAATCTATAAAATCAAACTTATATTCTTTATAAGCATCTTTATCTTCGAGTGTTTCATATCTGTAATTCTGACTTTTAAAGAATTCTGTAACATCGTTATTATCTTTGTTGTATGTTGCGTCTGATACAATGTATACATCCGTATCATGCAATGCCGGGTAGAACTTCATATAATAGTGTTCACCGCCGTATGTTGCATAATAGGCATTTCTTGCAAGTTTTTTAACTTCGACTTCTCTGCTTAAAAGGTCATCAACAACAGGAACGACTGTTCTTATATTTTGGTTTTTTATTCTGTATGCGTGATAATCTTTAATCATGCCGGCAGCATTTGCGGCTGCTGTGAAAAGTACAAGTGATGATAACACACAAATACCTTTTAGTAATTTTTTCATATTAATTATTCTCCTTTGTTGTTATTTCAACCGTTTCTTCTTCTTTTACTTTTATGTTTCTTACATATAATTCATCAAGTAAAACACAAATTGTTGCTGCCATTGCAGGTCCGAAAAGGACTCCGATAAAGCCGAAATACTTCCCGCCTAAAATTAATGACAAGAAAATAATTGTTGGATGTAAA
>CADBQW010000112.1 GCA_902796925.1 uncultured bacterium
CATCTCGGAGTTTGTTCCAAACCCTCTCGAAAAACAACTGATAGTTGTTTTTCTCGGCAGAGTGAGACGCGGCACCACTTTTTTGCACCCTATTTGCACATATTTGCACTAATAAGTAGGGTTGACTTTAGTCAACCAAAATGTATCGGTAGACTGAAGTCTACCCTACTTGCTATTTCGGTAACAAAAAAGTCCGCTCATTTGCAATGTTTGTCACAATATTGGTTTTTAAAAGTTATTGCTTTAGGTGGGAATTCAAACATTGCTCAATAATTTAAAGGTAAATTTTGTAAAAAATGATTTTATGATATACTAAACGCAACAGAAATACATTTAAGGGGTACATATTATGCAAGTACAAGCAATAAATAATTATAACAATCAACAAAAGTTTGGAGCAAAGGTCGCGATTGTAACAGAAGATATGAAAATTTTTATGGATTATTTAGGCAGATATACAAAAGCTGAAAAACCTTGGTATAATTCTGCAAAAGATTTGGAACTTACGAATAGAATTTTTGATGCGTTTGAAAATCATCCGTCAAAAGAAGTAATCATACCTGACGTTACATACTTTAGAAATACATTATTCAATGCAAGAGGGACGATAGAATCTTCAAAAGTCGCATTTATTGATACTGAACCTGCAAGAAGTGATAGTGGCACTGCTCCTATATTCAATATCTTTAGAAGAATATTAGATCCTGAAAATAAAAAACAATTCAATCGTCTTGTTGGTGAAGAACACGCACCAATTTATGAAAATTGGTGGAAAGAAAATATTGCACCGATTTGGGAAGATATAAATAAGAATTTTAGAGAAACAACATTTTTCAAAAAAAATTATGACAAAGAGTTCAATGCCGATTTCAATCGTGAAAGCGGGAATAAAGAAGATTTCTTCAATCAAAGAGGCAATTTTTGGATAAAACTATGGAATAAGAATGTGTAGTTTATAGGATTGGAAAAGTTTGTAGGTCTGTAATATTTTTGTTAGGTGCTTTTGCATCAAAAAATTCTCAGAATACGTGTTCTTTCTTCTCAAACCGACTGTTATTTTACATGCATTATAATGCACGCTGCTATACTTTGAAGGTAAGCTAGAGTTTCGACCTTTGCGAAATGAACAATCATTGTTATATCCCTAACATAAAGCAATGGAATCAATAAATTCCACTACTTAAAAACCAACAAATTTTATACTACACTATGAGAGGAACGATAACATATTATGATTTGCTGCCAATAAACTCCTTTGGGCAGCATAGCGATGTTGAATATTTTCCAACTGTGCCGCCAACAACATTAACGAAGGTCTTTCGTTCTTTTTTTGTTGCTCCTTCAGGGAAGAATCAATTGCATCGGCAATTTGTAATTGCGTTTGGGCATTAATTCTCTGCATTGTTGTTTGCTTATCAATTTCGTTCAAACGCTCAAAATTCATTCCAGAAAAATTGTTTCCAAAATTTCTGCTGAACATGTTGTTATTCGTTGATATAGGGCATATTCCATTTATCGGCACAATTCACCTCACACTAACAGAACCATTTAAGCATATCTTTCAGAATTTGTCTACTATAATTGTAGTATTTGTTACAAAACTTTACGCAATTCTTCCATATAATTTTCCGTTTTCACAATTGGTAATATTTGCAAATACCAAAGTATTTGTAAGAGATAAGTCTTTTGAATCAAGAATAACAGTGAGGAAATTTCTGGTAACTCCTTTCAAAAATCCATTTTTATCCGGGTGCTTTTCAATGAGAATTTCCTGCTTTGAGCCTACGTTTTTATTCATGAAATTCAAGAATTTTTCACGCGAAATTTCTTTGATAATTGAAGCTCTGCGTTCTTTAGTTTTGTCATCGACCTGAAGGGGCATTGTGTCGCCGGGGGTTCCTTTGCGTCTTGAGTATGGAAATGTATGAATTTTTGATAGCCCTGAGCGTTTTAAGTTGTTTACAGTTGTATAAAAATCTTCTTCTGTCTCACCTGCAAAACCGGCAATTATGTCAGCACCTAAGAATGGAAGATTAAAAATTTCGTTTATTTTATTTATTTGATTAAGATAATCTTCAGTTTTATAAAATCGATTCATCCTTCGCAATGTATTGTCACACGCGGATTGAAGCGAAAGATGAAAATGGGGGCAAAAACTTTTTGAATCAGATAAGAATTTAAGCAACTCGTCATCAATTTCAAGAGGATTTAGGGAGCCCAAACGATACCGTGGGATTTTTGTCTGAGATTCAATTTCTTTTAAAAGGTTAATCAAAGACATGTCAAAATCTTTACCCCATTGACCAATATGAATTCCGGTTAAAACAACTTCCTTAAAACCCTTTGTATAAAGTTCATTTATCTGATTAATGATAAAATCAATATCGGCACTTCTGCTTTTTCCTCTTGCGTAGGGGATTATACAATAAGAACATCTGTTATCGCATCCGTCTTGAATTTTCACATTTGCACGAGTCTTAGAGGTATCATTCAGAATCACTCTCGTAAAATCATTTTTTGTCATTAGATCTCGAGCTGCAAATTTCTTTTCATCTGACAAATATTTTGCAATATCAAGTTTTTCATCGTTACCCAAAACTATGTTCACAAAGTCATTATTTAACAAATTTTCTTTTTCGACTTGTGCAAGACATCCGGTTAAAACGGTAATTGTATCAGGATTTTTATGTTTAATATTTCGCAAAAGATATAGGGCCTCACTGTCGCTTTTGTGAGTAACTGTACAAGAATTAAGTATAAAATAATCCGCTTTTTCAGGAGATTCAGTTTTTTGAAAACCTGCGTTTTTAAGGTTTTCTTCAATAACCGCACTTTCAAATTGATTGGACTTACAGCCCATCGTATGGATGTAAAAATTTTTCATTCAATTATAATAAGTAAAAGACAATATTTTGTAAACATTTATAAAGAAGATTTAATATAGTGGCAAAAAAATAGATTTTCATGTTTTATGTGTGTATAATAAATGTGTAAAAGGTGTGAGGTGGTCTTATGCAATTACAGTCTGTAAGTAGTCAAAATTTTGGGTATAATAACTCTTATTCAATGGAAAACATTGACAAATTCATCAATTTAAGTGATCGTCAAATTCAGTATTTAGCTAAAGCGGTTACTGATAAACACTTAAACGAAAAAAGACACCGTAAGATAAATAAGGCAGTCTTGCTCGGAACACCTGTTGTTGCCGGTATAGCCTCAGCGGTTCTCAAGAAAGGTAAGAACGCTGATAAGTTATTATACGGACTAAAGAATTTTGCCGGTTGGGCAGGTTGCTTTGCAGTTATTGACCTTGCTTACATGGCTATGCGAGGACTAAGGGATAATTCAAAATCAATACGTAAATTTGAACAGAAGCAACCGTTCATATCTACAATGTTACAGTTTTTGGCTGCGTATGGAGCTGTTGAGACCGCTTCCAGATTAGCTAATAAAGGCGGCAATAAATATTTAGAATATTTGACAAAACACCCTAAGAAAAATGAACAGATTTCAGAACGTTTTAATAAATTCACTGAAAAATTAAACGCCAACAAGATTTTAAATAAAATTGGTGAAAAAGCTAAAAGTTTAAAAGCAAAAATGCCAAAATCATTAAAAACTGCGGGTAAATATTCACTTGCCATTGCACCATTTGCATTGTGCTTAGGAGCATTCTTGAATGTTGTAAATCATGCAAGTAAGAGGAATCGTACACTTGTCGGCACTTACGTAGGACTAAAGAATGAGCAGGCAGAACTTGCAGCAATGAGAACGCAAGAAATATTAAATCAACAGATAGAAGCACAAAAAGAAATGGAAGCTGAATTTTTGGAACAAATAGGAGATCAGCAAAAACAGATTGAATCTTTACAGCAAGAAAGATTTGATACCCCTCGTATTAAGGTTGATGAAGATTCTGATTTAGATCTACAAGAAGTGGAATCTAAGGACTTTGATGATGACATTGATGACGATGAACTTGATTAGTTTTACGTTATAGGGTCATAATAATATAAAGTTTGCCGGAATAACAATATTGTTATTCCGGATTTGCTATGGATATAATTTCCACAGCTAAAGTTAATACAAAAGATTTATTTAAATATTCGGACTTTACAATACTTTTTTATCGCTATATAATCTTGATAAAAGATTATGCGAGGAAAGACTATGAGCGATAAGAGCAAGTATTTATTGGAAGTTGGAGTAGAGGAATTACCTTATAAATTTATACCTTCTGCAATAAAACAGTTGAATGATGGCTTTGAAAAATTTTTAAAAGAAAATAAAACGAATTACGATAATATTGAAGTTTATGCTACTCCGAGAAGGCTTGCTGTAATAGTAAGCGGACTTGATAAATTTGGTAAAGATGAAGAAAAAATTATAAAAGGCCCTATTAAAAAGGTAGCATATAATGAAGACGGAACCCTCTCTCCTGCAGGATTGGGTTTTTGCCGCAAAAATAATTTAGATGAAAAAGATTTATATATCGAGAATGATTATTTACATGCAAAAATTGTTATTAAAGGTAAACCGATAATTGAACTTCTTAAAAATGGTGTTCCCGAAATTGTTTTGCATTTACAGGGTTCACATTTTATGCGCTGGGGTTATAATGATGCGAAATTTTCACGTCCTATAAGATGGATTGTTTCAATTTTAGATAACGAAGAAGTTAAAATTAAGATTATAGATAAAGAAAGTTCAAATATTTCCAGGGGGCATCGTTTCGCTCAACAGAAGGTAATCATAGGAAATCCGGATGATTATGTTGAACTTATGCGTAACGCTTGCGTTATTGTCGATCAAAACGAAAGACGGGAACGAATTATTGAACTCGCTAAAAAAGAGGCAGAAAAACTCGGCGCAACTCCGTATTACACAGATGATTTGTTAGAGGAGGTTACTTTTATTACAGAGTATCCGGTTCCCGCGGTTTGTGAATTTTCAAGTGAATATTTAAGACTTCCGGAAGAACTTGTTGTCACTGTTATGGCAGTTCATCAAAGATATTTTGCATTGTATAAAGACGGTAAATTGATTAACAAATTCATTACAATGACCAACTATATCGGTGACGAATTTAAAAATATTAAAGACGGCAATGTTAGAGTAATTAAGGCAAGACTTGATGATGCAGTATTTTTCTTTAATGAAGATACAAAAAAACCTCTGGAAAACTACGTGGAAAGTCTTAAAGGTATGACTTTCCAAAAAGGTATGGGGACAATGTTCGACAAAGCACATAGGCTTGTTGAACTTTCCAAGTATATTGGTGGTGAACTTAATCAAGAATCTCAAACTATCGAAAGAACGGCATTACTATCTAAAGCTGACCTTTCTACTTCTCTCGTTTTTGAATTTACGGAACTTCAAGGTTTCATCGGTTCGGATTATGCAAAGATTTCAGGTGAACCAATTGGGGTTGTAGAAGGGGTAAAAGAACACTACTTCCCATTGAATGCCGAAAGCGAAACTGCTAAATCTATTGAAGGACAAATTGTAGGAATAGCAGATAAGATTGACACAATTTGTGCGGTATTTGCTGACGGCAAAAAACCAACAGGTTCTTCTGATCCTCTCGGAGTCCGTCGTGCTGCTCTCGGAATTATAAGAACAATTTTAGATGCTAATTTGAAATTGAATATCTCAAATTTAATCCAAAAATCATTGTCCATTCTTCCTATTAAATCTAATTGTGCAAATGAAATAGAAGAATTCTTCATACAAAGATTGATTATATTTTTGAGTGATAAATATTCTAAAAATGTTCTTGAAGCATGTCAAAAACATGCCTTAACAAACCTTCCGGATTATATAGACCGAGTAGAAATAACTTCAACGGTAAACAATGAAGAATTATTAGAATGCGCGAACAGGGTTCTGAGAATTTTAAAAGAACCAGTTCAAACTTCAGTAAATCCATTATTATTTGTGGAAAATGCTGAGAAAGAACTTTTCGAGGCTATAAATAAAATTTCGGAAACAAACGATTATAAAAAGTATTTAGGTTCGCTAATTTCCATTAATCCTGTTGTGGAAAAGTTTTTTGCAGATGTTCTTGTAATGGATAATGATGAAAAAATAAAGAAAAATAGACTTGTTCTTTTATCTTTGTTAAAAGAAAAGTACGAGTACCTTGCAGATTTTAGCAAGCTGTAGCTTGGCTTTAAGGCTTTTGTAAATTTATTGTTACAATTCATGTAAAAAAGTAAATTATTTTTTTCATATTACTTTATTATGATATCAGAAGGTTAATAAAAAAATAAAAGGTAGGAAACATGTTCAACGGTAGAAACTTAAAATTTGTAAAAACTTTAAAACAAGGAATAAGCTCTAAACTTCGTTGGTTAATGCACAACGCGAGCGGTATAAACAGAAGTTCAACCGACTATATCAGAATGATATCGGGTGTCGAAGAATTGAAATCTGCCGATTTGGAAAGAAAACTAGAACAAATGGTTCGTAACCAGTTAAAGTCAGAGTTTCCGGGGATAGAAAACCAAAAATCATATGAGCTTGTTGTCGATGCGGTTATGCATAATTATAAGAAAAAAGAACTTAAAGCTCAAGATGAATTGTTAGACAAGTAATCTTTATGATATTTTAGACGTAATCCGACATAAAAAGCCCTGTACAGATGTGATTTTGTTACCTGCGTGTTCTCGCAGGTGGGTGACCGCCTTGGATTATCCGTTTCCCGCTGGCGAGAATTTCTCGGCGGGTATACTTCACATCCATATAGAGCTAATCTCCCGTTATAATAAATGTAGGAACAAAATAAGCATCCATACAGAACCGACAACAGTTTAACATGCTTTTAATGTCGTTGCAAGAGTACATTAATAATTTTCTTGCCAAAAATTAACGGTTATTTTCGTGTATTTTAGTGCACGAATTGAAAGCCATTAGATAATAAGGCAATAAGAGGGGAATGTCCCTTATCCTTGCCACGAGGGTTTTATTGAGGGCCATAAGGCTAAAGGGCAATAAGATAATAAGGCAATAAGGCAATAAGAATTGTCATCCTGCCCGCCACGCAAATGGCGGGAACGGGGTTTCAGGATCTTACGACCGAGGCAATAGGCAGGGTCCCTTTGATAAAACGAAAATCGGTACATTGTAACGCGACCAAGATGCTGAAATAAATTCAGCATGACATGAGAGAGTTTCTTTTCGTCTATTTTCTTGTCGGCACAAGAAAATAGACTGCAGGGTCAAGCGACAGAACAAGCCCCTTATTCAAAATAAGTCTGTAGGTATTTCTCATCCTACTACCTTGAAATAAAAAAAGAAGTCTTTCGACTTCTCTTTAAAAAGTGGTGGGCAGGGGTGGATTGTCTTGCTCACTCGCGTTTAACGGCAATTCC
>CADBQW010000113.1 GCA_902796925.1 uncultured bacterium
ATTCCATTGTTGTTTCCTCATATCTTTTAAGATAGTACAAAAATTTGTTATATCAAGAATATAGATCAGGTAGATCTTCCTCATTGATTTTCAGTAATTCACTCTCGTCGGTTTCTTTATTAAAGCAAACCAATTCTTTGAATTTGCCATTTCTGCCATTTTTTATGTATCTTTTTTCTACATTCATCCCTAACAACTTAAAGAAACCCATACTTTTGTATGGTTTTGATGTCATAAATTTATAATATAGAATAATTTAATTCAAATCCATACTACAAACAGGTGAATATTGCTATTTTTTAAACACATCATAATACTTGTCATAAAATTCTTCAAAGGTTCCATTGAGTATCTCTTGTCGGCAGCGTTGTGAAAATTCAATTAAAAATTGAATATTATGTATAGAAAGTAATGTTAGTGCAGTATTTTCTTGACATTTGAATAAATGCCTTATATAAGCGCGTGAATGATTCTTGCATGCGTAACATTGACAATTTTCATCCAATGGTCTTTCATCATCTTGAAACTGTTTGTTTTTAATATTTTTTTTACCTTCCCAGGTGAAAAATGAACCGTGACGAGCGTTTCTGGTCGGTAAAACACAGTCAAACATATCTATTCCGTGTTTTATTCCGTCTAAAAGGTCAATAGGTGTTCCGACTCCCATAAGATATCGAGGTTTATTTTCAGGTAATAGAGGCGCAGTTAATTCAACAAAATGATTTTTTATATCATCCGGTTCTCCAACACTTACACCGCCAATTGCATAACCCTCAGCGTTATATGTTGAAACAACCCTGGCACTTTCCATTCTCAGATCGTCAAAAAAAGCTCCCTGAACTATCGGAAACAACGCTTGTTGGGGATTCGTCTTTGCCTTAAAGCATCTGTCGAGCCAGCGATGTGTTCTTTCCATTGCCGCTTTTGCAGTTTCGTAATCACAAGGATATGGTGCGCATTCATCAAATGCCATAATGATATCAGCGCCTATATCTTGCTGAATTTCCATGGAAACCTCAGGTGATATAAAGTGTTTTGAGCCATCTTTAGGGTCTTGAAATTCGACGCCATCTTCAGTAATTTTCCTCAATTTTGCGAGCGAAAAAACCTGAAATCCACCGGAATCAGTTAATACAGGTTTATCCCAATTCATCCACTTGTGAATTCCACCAAACTTCTTTATTCGTTTTGTACCGGCCCTCAAATATAAATGGTATGAATTTGACAAAATTATCTGAGCACCGGTATCTTTTACCTGATCTGAGGTTAAAGTTTTTACCGCAGAATTAGTCCCTACAGGCATGAATATGGGTGTTCTAATTTCACCATGCGGAGTTAGGAAAATTCCTGCGCGTGCATTTGATTTTTCAGATTTTTTTAATAATTTGAAATTAAAGTATTGCTGCACTTACTTACTCATCAACTTATTTATACTGTTATCCCAATCTTTCTTTTAAAATTTCCGACATATTTTCGTATTTATCGCAAATTTCTTCAGGTTTGAAATATATTGAAATCTCGCGTTCAGCACTTTCCAAGCTGTCAGAGCCGTGGACAACATTGTATTCCATAACTTGTGCAAAATCCGCACGAATTGTACCAACCTGAGCCTCATTAGGGTTTGTTGATCCCATAATTACACGGGCACCTTTTATTACATCTAATCCTTCCCAAACCATGGCAACAATAGGTCCGGCTTGAATATAGTTTATCAATCTTTCATAGAAAGGTTTTCCCACATGTTCCGCGTAATGTGCTTTGGCCATTTCAGGGGTAACATTTAACATTTTCATGGCAATAAGTTTGAAACCCTTGTGTTCAAATCTTCTTATAATATTTCCAACTAAACCTCTTTCAACTCCATCCGGTTTTACTGCGATGAATGTTCTTTCAACTTGTTTCATGTCAACTCCTCTTATTAAAAATTTCACTATATTTTGTATAGTACCATAAAAAATATTATCGTACTAATTTGTCACAAAACTTAGCCTTGAGAAGTTTAAATTCTCTAAAAAGTAGTGTTCCCAAAATAGTACATAAAACGCATGCTGAAGATACCAAACCTATCCAAAATCCGGCAAGTTTTAAATTTTTCACAAATGCCAGGTAATATCCCAATGGTAAAGATACCAACCAGTAGGCCACAAAATTAGCCAAGAGAACATAATTGGTTTTTTTTATCCCTTTGAATATTCCGGCTAAAGATATTTGTATTCCGTCAAATAATTGAAAAATACATAGTATGTATATAATTGGGATGCATATATTTATAAGTTCTGTATCATTAGTAAAAAATTCTACAAGATATTTTGGAATTGAACCAAAAACCGCTGCGCTGCAAGCCATAAAAATGACACTCATCAATGTGCCTATGTAAGAATATCTTTTCAAATCAACAAAATTTTCCTCTCCATTCGCAAATCCCACCTTTACACCGATAGCATTGGATATCGCAAATGGAATCATAAATGAAACAGTTGTTAAGGTGCATATAATATTTTGCGCAGCAGCATAAACCCCGCTCATTCTCCCCATAAATATTGCTATACCGTTAAATGCAACAAATTCAACCATTACGGCAAGCGATATAGGCAATCCAACTTTTATGAGTGTTTTGTAATATCCTTTCTCATTATAATTTCTCAGTTTCATCTTGCTGTAGCAATATATAAGTAAAACAAGTCCCATAAAATACCTTGTTATCAAACTTGCAATTGCAAGACCGATTACCCCCATTGAAGGAATAATATTCCCTGCTCCAAAAACGAAAATTATGTTTAGGAGAATATTTAAAAATACAGAAAATACAGTAACTAAATTAGGCACAAAAACAATCTCAAAAGCCTGTAAAAATTCCTTCATTGCCATATGTAATGTAGCTCCAAAAGTGGAAAAAACTGTTACAAACATATACTGTTTTATCATCGGAGCTAACCCGTCAGCAAAATTCATCTTATCTATTAACGGTATAGTAAGAAGGATTAAAAAAGAAGTGATTGCCGCAAGAGTCATGGCGAATCTTAGTGTCGGATAAAAATATTTTTTAGCCGATTTATGCTGCCCTCTTAAGTTTGATAAAACCGGAGAAACACTTCCGACAAGACCAATGCATACTGTTAAAATACAACTTATAATAGCATTTGCAATACTAATTGCCGCAAGAGTTTGGGTAGAATGTTTTGCTGCAACCCAAACATCACCCGCTCCTATCATAATAAAACCAAGGTTCCCCATTATTATAGGAAGGGCAATGTATAACAAATCTTTTGCGTATTGCTTGAAATCTCTTACACGCATAACTTTACTCTAACATAAATAAAATATTTGATAAATTACCTTTGTCTAAAAAATAAGATTGGGATATTTTTCCCTTAAGGTTTCAAGTTGTCTGTTTGTAAAATTCATTTCAATTATATTTCTAAAATAAAAATGACCTTTTGCCGGAATAGCAAACGAATTTCTAAATTGGTTTTCGTATATTTTGAAGGCTTTATTCGCAAATTCGCATATTCCTGCCCAAGGGTCAAGGATTATTGTTTGATTGTTTTTTATTGCACCGTTATATTCGCTGCCATCACGATTAAAAATACATACGACATGATCAACTTTATATTTGTTTTTCGAAAGTGAACATCTGTATACATCTTTAAATCCGTTTAATTTAAGAATAAATTGTGCTAAAAACGCATTCTCTGAACAATTTCCTTTTCTTGTATTCTTTAAAAAGTTTACGACTTTATTTGCATATTCGACACTATCAAACATAAAATTGACTC
>CADBQW010000114.1 GCA_902796925.1 uncultured bacterium
CTAAAAGTTACTGACATTGACATACAAACCTCCAAAAAGTTTTTCACACATCTTCTACTACATGAAAAACATTTTTTTTAGTAAACTTGCCTTTTTTAAAATAATTTGTTACAAAAATTTACATTAGGTTCTTTCTGCGTTCAGCAAGCTGGGTTTTGAAACATAGTTGAGATATAAAATCTAAGTCCGCATCTGATATATCAATGAATTGGAAAGAAGCCTTTTTAATGTTGTCATCTGTGTCAGTTCTAATGTACTTTGCGCCAAGCTCTATAATTTTTCCCTGTAAGCATAAAGTAAGTGTAACTTCTTCAGGCAAGTCAACATCTTCTTCCAGTTCTATACGAACACCTTTTGCAGATATATCATAAGTTACAGCGGAAATTATTACGGGTTGTTCACCCTCCATATAAGTTATATTTGCATTTTCCTGAAGTTTAACTCTAAAGTACTCTCTGTTTTGTTGAAATTCCATATTTTCCGGTCTTTTCATAGAGAATAAAATATACGGGGCATCGTATTCAACTTTTTGCAAAGTCGTTTTTGCTTTATATAAGCCGTTATCACAAGCTATTCCTAACTCTACGGTTTGAGGAGTTGCGACAAAAGAATATTCCTCAGACTTAGCGCTTGATAATATTTCAAAATCGTTAATTAGCCTAATTGCGGTTTTTATACAATGTGAAAAATTGCTGCTATCCTGATAATTAATTTTTATATAATTTACGTTTTCCTTACTTAGATTAAATTTCATTTTATTCCTGCTATTTTACCGTTTTTCATCTTATAAGTATGAATTTTTTTACCGTTGTTATCGTACTGCACAATATTACCGTTCCACGTTTTCTTAAACACTCCGCTCGGCAGATTATTAAACTTTTTGTTCGGTGCTTTTGCAAATACCGAAAGAGAGATTGATAATACTGCTAACAATATAAATAACTTCCTCATGCCTTAATTATATCATATTTTTTTTATTTAAGCAGTTTGTTTCATATATAATTTAACTATGAAGGGAATAATATTTGATTTTAACGGAACGCTATATTGGGACTCTCAACTTCATTATGATGCTTGGAGAGAGTATTCAGCTCTTTTAAGAGAAAAGCCTTTTACGGATGAAGAAATGAGAGAAAAAATGTTCGGGCATACAAACTCCGACATTATAGAATACCTGATTGGCAAAAAGCCTTCACAAGAGATGGTTGATAAGTACGGGAAAGAAAAAGAAGCCGTATATCGTAAAAGATGTCTTCTAACTCCCGAAAAATTTAAACTTGCCCCTGGGGCAATAGAGCTATTGGATTATCTGAAAGCAAACAATATTCCAAGAGCTATAGCAACAATGTCAGAATGGGATAATGTAGAGTTTTATATAAAAGAATTTCATCTTGAAAACTGGTTTGACCTTGATAACATAGTATATTCAGACGGCACAATTCCGGGAAAGCCGGCACCTGATATCTTTTTAATCGCAGCTAAAAAATTAGGGCTAAAACCTGAAGAATGCGTTGTTGTTGAAGACGCTATTGCAGGAATAAACTCCGCAAAAAATGCAGGTATAGGTAAAATTATTGCTATAGCATCACTTGAACCTGTTGAATTTTATAAAGGGATTGAAGGTGTTAGCCAAGTGATACGGACGTTTGACGAGTTTCCACGTTCAATTTTGGTTTTTCCTGATTTTACTTATCAACTTTAGATTTAGATTTTTTATGGAAAATGCTATTCCATAAATTTTTAATACCTTTTGCTGCACCGGCAACACCTTTAGCAATTCCTTTTCCTACCCAAGCCGCTGCTTCGCCGATACCTATACCAATAGGTTTTATAAAACCGTTCCAAACAGCCGGTAATGCTTTTGTGCCCATCCAGTTGAAGAATTTAGGTAAGAGGGGAACTCCTATAGCAACTGCAGCCATACCCATACCAAAACCGATTGCAGCACCCATATCGGGAAACCCATATCCGAAGCAACTCATACTATAACTGTTATTGCAGCAGCAACCTCCCAAGCGGTAACTGTTTTGGTATGCCGTTTTGCCATTTATATTAATTGTTGTATTAATGGTATCACCCATGGTAATATAATCCTTTTTATATCTTCTCTATATATAAAAAGGATATAATTCACCCGAAATTGCATGATTTTAGAAACATGTTTACAAAAATTTACAATTTGTTTAAAGTTATTTGCGAGAAAAACTCACACAATTAAGAAGAATCTTGCAGTTAAATTTAAAAATTTATTATTAGCGTAAAGCTTATTGTTTTTGTTTATGCATACAAAATGTATTTATATCATTAAGCCTTCACATAGAACAAACCTGCCTAAAGGTATGACCTCGCTATATTTATTTAACGATTCACAGAAACATTTGTTCTCGCAGAATCCGCCTGACAAATAAATCTTATCCGGTCTTTTAGCAAAATTCCAAGCGTTATAAGCAATTCCGTGAACAAATTTTGAAATTGCTTTAGCAGGTTTTGTTCCGCTTGATATAGAATCCATAATTTTTTCCATACCAAAAATTCCGCAAGTAACAACAAATTTTTCTTCGTCAAATTTTAAATCGTTTGAATTAACGTCATAAAATTTCATTAACATTTCGACAGTTGCGCCTGTCGAGCTTGCACAAGAAGTATTCCAGTCCATATCGTGAAATTTTCCATTTTTAAAATTTATCCATTTTGCATCACGACTTCCCAAATCTAAGACTGTTCCATTTTTATCAATATTCAATTTCTTTGCCCCGTTAGCAAGTGCTATAATCTCGTTTTCGCTAGCATTTGCCATATGACCGCAAGAACGAGTCGGGATAATATTTTGCTCTTTTATAATTTTGGATGGCAGAATGTAATAATTCTTACCGTCAAAATTCTTCAGACAAAATTTATCATCAAGAATTTTGTCATTTGTGATAACTTTGGAATAAGTTGTTCCTGCATCTAAATATACTGCCATATAAACAGTTTATCAAGAAAATAATTATATGGGGCAATTTCTTATAAGAAAAATACTTTATATAAATAAGAGGATAAAAAATATGGCTGATCCAAAAATAGATTTTAATTTACCAATCTCTAAAAATCTGAAAATCATTTATGGTAATGACGGAAATATTAACAACGAAAAAGAAGCCAAAATGGCGGAAGCATTATTAAAATTTGCAAGACCTAAAGAATCGGAAGATCCTTTAAGGCTCTATCAATTAAAACAATCTCTTGAAAATTATAATGCTCTTGGGGTAACTCCCGTATTGTTACATTACACTAAAAAAGCATACCATTATATTGTAAATACAGGCAGTGATTTATATGCCAAATTTATGAACCGCATCAACGATAAAAACCTTGCTCAAGATATCAAATAATATCCTTATGCATATTCGGAAGCGGCGCGTCCTTTAGTGTTTCAAATATTTCAACTAACCTGTCTACGATACGGTCTACAGTTTTTGGACGGTTCCGTGTAAAAGAAAAATATCCGTGCGACATAACTCTTGACCTTTCTTTGTCTATCAATTGAAAATAATCATTGTGAAAATATGAAATGTCATCTTGTTTTAACACATATTTTGAAAAATCTTTGGTTTTTTCTTCGAACATTTCACAAACTTTTGTATTTGTAGTTTTCGGGTATGGATACAAAAGTGCATTAAAATTTAAGCTTGAAGTTGATTGGATTTGCATTATATTTACCCCCTTATATTTACCCTCTTGTATTTACCCTTTTGTATTTACCCCCTTACCTCTAGAATTTCATAAAGTTCATGTTGTGTTTTTCTAAATATGCCTTTAAATCACGTTTGATTTCAGGAGCCAAGATGTATAAAACAATTACATTTGGAATACAAAGAGCTATCATCATGGCATCTGTAATATCAATAACTGATTTAACATTCATAACAGAACCTATTATAATGAACAAGCAGTAAATAAGGTTAAATGTAAGAACACGTTTTTTACCTTCACCCAGCAGGAATGTCCAAGCCTTTTGACCATAGTATGCCCAAGAGATTAAGGTAGACATAGCAAATAAAACTGCAATAAGTGAAAGTATAACAGGGAAAAACGGAATTACCGATTGAAAAGCATTTGAAGCAAGCTCAATACCTGAGATTTCGCCAACCGTATTCATATCAAGAACCCCTGATGATACGATAGCTAAAGATGTAAACAAGCAAAGCACACCTGTTAAAAAGGTTTCAAGAAGCGCTACAAAGCCTTGTGAAACAGCTTCTTTAGTTTGAGCCGTAGCGTAAACAATGGCTGCGGCACCGGTTCCTGCCTCATTAGACTGAACAGAACGTCTTAAACCAATAATAATTGTACCAAATACTCCGCCTGCAACAGCAGTCGGGTGGAATGCTTCGTGGCAAATAAGCGATACAACGTGAGGCATGCTTTTAATATTTGCAAAAATAACGATTAATCCGGAAATAATATATAAAATGCACATTGTTGGGGTCAAAATTGTTGTAACTTTTGCTATACTTTTGATACCACCTACAACAACCATTCCTATAAGAATAGCCGCAACAAGTCCGATTACCCAAGTAAAGCCGTGGAATATGCTATTTTCTCCACCGGTTATAAATACAATTTGGTGAGCTGTTTGGTTGATTTGGATCATGTTCCCACCTGTTAAGCCACCACCTATACATAGAATTGCGAATAATACTGACAGGGGCTGACCCAGCCAGCGCATCTTTCTTCTTGTAAGACCATGTGCGATATAATGCATCGGTCCACCTGATACAGAACCGTCAAGGTTAAATCTTCTATATTTTACAGCAAGAGTTGCTTCGACAAATTTTATTGACATACCTAAAATTGCACCGACAAAAATCCAAAATGCGGCACCGGGGCCACCTATAGAAATAGAAATTGCAACACCTGCAATACTTCCTATTCCGATTGTACCGGATAAAGCTGTAGCTAAAGCTTGGAATGAAGAAACTTCACCACATCCGTCTTTACCTTTTCCCGCTGGCTTTGATACAACATCTATTGCATGTTTAAAGCCCCAAATAGCCATGCCTCTAAAGTATATAGTGAAAAATATTCCGGCAATCAATATCCAAAAAATTATCAAAGGAACTTTACTTCCGTAAATTGTAATCGGAAAGAATATTATGTCAGCAACAAAGTCAGAAACCGGAGCAATGTGTTTATCCATAAACTCATCAACATTCATTGCACTAACAGACTGAAGTGTCATAAACAAGGTAAAAACTGATAATAAAAATTTCATCATAATATTCTCTATTCCTCTTTCGACCGGTAAATTCGATACTTTTCGTACTTTGTTTTATTTTACATCAAAAAAAGTCAAGTTGTTTCAAAATCTTTACAATTAACCATAAAATTGTAACGAAATACGATATTTAAGCTTTTATTATCAAATAAAATCAGCCAAAATGATATTACTTAGTAAAACCCCTTGCAGGTTTAATCTATACCCGATATCAGTTTTTTCAAAATAATCAGAATATTTTTCCAGTATTTTTTCATATTTTTTTTCAAAATCAATTTTATAACGCTCATTTATAATGTTTATGTTGATGCCTTCTGTTTTTCTAAATCCCAGAAAAATTTCTTCTTCCAATTTTTCTTTCTCTGTCAGAAACTTCCCGTATTTGTGTAAATTAGGGTTTTCCATGTATTTTTCAATTGTCACGTGATTTGAATATCGAATTCCATCAACATACCCGTGCGCAGAAACTCCGAAACCGTAATACTCACCATTATTCCAATAATTCAAATTGTGTCTTGATTCATAACCAATCTTTGCGAAGTTGCTGACTTCATATCTTAAATATCCGTTTTTTTCAAGAAACTCATTAATTTGTTCGTACATATCAGCTTGCATATCGTCATCGGGAAGGTTGTCAGGTAAATGTAAACCAAAGTATGAGTTCTCTTCTATTTTAAGACCGTAGGTCGAAACGTGTTGTATGTCAAGATTTATAATTGTTTCTAAATCATGTTTCAGACTCGCTGTTGTTTGATTAGGCAATCCATATATCAAATCCAGACTTACATTATCAAAACCTGTTTTTTTTGCAATTTCTACCGAACTAATTATTTGCTCAGAATTATGTCTTCTGCCGATTAATTCTAAAATTTTGTCATCAAAACTTTGTGAACCAATACTGATACGATTTATTCCTATTCTTTTAAGCCCTTCTAAATATTCTTCCGATATATCATCCGGATTTAATTCTGTGGTAATTTCGCAACTATGGCTGAAATTAAATTTTTTTACAACCTTTTCAAGAAGATTAACCGGAATTAATGAAGGAGTACCCCCGCCAA
>CADBQW010000115.1 GCA_902796925.1 uncultured bacterium
ATGTCAATCATATCAACAAAAACGAGGAATTAAAAAGTTAAAAAGTACAATTGGCGGGGTTTTAGCAGGTTTCACCTTAGCGGAAACATTGATAACTTTAGCAATTGTTGGTGTTGTTGCAGCAATAACGATTCCAATAATGATTACTAAGTACCAAAAGAATCAAACAGTAATAAGATTAAAAAAAACTTATAATGATATACTAAATGTTCATAATAGAGCAATAAACGATTATGATAACCCTTCAACTTGGGAATATCCGAGACAGTATAATAAATCAGACACAAAGATATTTCTTGAAAAATATTATTTGCCTTATTTAAAAAATGCAAAATTTGTATCTGCAGATGATATCGTAAATAAATATAACTACATTGTAAAAAACACTCTTAATCAAACAACAATAGATCCTACAGGTTCAATTATTCTTTCAGACGGTAGATTAATATCTTTTTATGCCCGAGGAAATTATTTATTGATTGCAGCTGATATAAATGGTTTTGGAAAACCGAATAGAGCAGGAAGAGATGTTTTTATATTACATCAATACTGTAAAGAAGGTGATTGTATTGTAGGATACACACCAAAATTTCCTCGAGGTTTTTGCGATAAAAGTACGAATTATCTTTATAATGGCTGGAATTGTGGAATGGTAATTCAAGATAATGGATGGAAAATACCTGATGGTTACCCATGGTAAATACAAAATTCGTAGTTCGTAGTATTGAAACGGGTATTTCTTAAGTCTCGTTGTTATGGAAAAGGACAGGACAATCTACACGATAAGTTTCGAAAACTAGGATGGACTAAGTCTCTGTCCCTTTTTTATTTTATTTCACAATAAATCGCTAAGCAAGGGTAGACTTCAGTCTACCGAAAATATTTGGTTGGCTAAAGTCAACCCTACCTGCTGACAAATTCTTTTCTTTCCCAATTGTGAGATAGGGAACGGAACCCTCCTATGGCCCTATTGCCTTATTGCCTTCAATTCACTCACCAAAGTGCAAGCTGCTGCCTATTATTTGCTAAATTCAATCAAGATTTTCAGTGTATTTTTTTCTTTATTACGTTCGAAGGCTTCAATCGATTTTTCAGCAGGATAAATACCTGAAATCATAGGGGTAAAGTCAACTTTTTCTGATGCCAAAAGTCTCAAAGCCGGCGGGAATTGTCCGCACCGAGAGCCAAGGACCGTTATTTCATCAATTACAATTGGTGCCAGGTTCAATTCTTTACCGGTTGCAACTGTGCTTTTCAAGACTAACGTGCCGCGTGGTTTTGTTAGCATCATTGCTGTTTCAAAACCTCCTGCGGTACCGGTAGCTTCTATAACAACATCATATGTTTTTTCAATTTTAAATTCTTGTAAAAGTTGAATTTTTACTCCCTGATTTTTCGCAATATCGAGTTTATTTTGATGTTTACCAACAAGCAAAACATCGTAATTCATTGCATTGAGAGTGAGAGCGGTAATTAATCCTAATTTGCCATCACCAAGAATTACAACTTTATCCATTGGTTTAATATGCAATTGCTCAGTAATTTCACAAGCTGCAGCGAGTGGTTCTGTAAATGCGGCCTGGTTTGTAGAAACATTTTCCGGCACTTCAAAAAGAACTTCTGTTGGCATTGTAAAGTATTCTGCCATACAACCATCTTTTTTCCAGATACCTAAAGTATGACGCTCAGGGCAGTGGCGATATAACTTTTGCCCGCACCATGAACAATTTGGATCCTTGCAACCGTAACTTATTTCAGGTACAACCCTTTTGCCGATTAGCGATTTATCCTCTCCATTCACATCCTCAACGATTCCGACAACTTCATGTCCCAGAACCCCGTCATAACCCATATAACCTTTTGTTATCTCATAATCAGTATTACAGATACCTGCAACAAGAACTCTCACAAGAGCTTCGCCTTTTTGCGGAACCGGTTTTGCATAATCTTCTACAAATTTTAATTCATTATTCTTATTAAAAACAACTGCTTTCATAAATTTAGCCTCTCAACTTTTCAATCTGCTCTCTTAAATCTTTTACTTCATAAGTTAGTCTGCGGATTTCGCATTCTACGGGATCCGGAATTCTGTTGTGCATAAGAATACCATTTTCGTCTTTGAATTTTCTTACAACAACCTTACCCGGAACACCAATGACAGTGGAATTTTCCGGAACATTATCAACCACAACGGAACCTGCACCAATTCTGGAATACTTACCTATGTTAATATTTCCCAAAACTTTTGCACCTGCACCAACTATAACACCATCTTCAAGTGTTGGGTGGCGTTTCCCGTGTTCGTTTCCGGTACCGCCGAGTGTAACCTGCTGGTATATTAAAACATCATCACCGATGACTGTTGTTTCACCTATCACAACACCTTCTCCGTGGTCAATAAAAAACCTTTTACCAATTTGAGCGCCGGGATGAATTTCAATACCTGTAACAATTCGTGTTATATATGATATCATTCTTGGAATTAAAGGTATATGCCACTTCTTTAATTTATGCGCAATTCTATGTGCAATCAGAGCATGTAATCCCGGGTAACAAAGTATTACCTCCAACAAGCTGCCTGCTGCCGGATCTTTCTCATATATTACACTTATATCATCTTTTAAATTTTTGATTCCTCGCTTTATCGTATCAATCATTTTATATTACCAATTTTGCGAATCTTCTTTTTCCTGCTTGTAATATTATCTCAGAATCCAAATTAACAATATGCGCTATATTGGTAATTTTTTCTCCGTTAAGTTTGACTCCGCCCCCCAAAACAAGACGTTTGGCTTCGCTTCTGCTTGATACGAAACCTAATTCACATAAAACATCAAGTATGTTCTTACCGTTCATGCCGGTAAATTCTTGAATATCATCAGGAATTCCCTTTTTGGAAAATACACTTATAAATTCTTCCTTTGCGTGTTCCGCCTGTTCTTCTCCATGGTATTCTTCGGTAATAGTCATGGCAAGATTCATCTTTATATCGCGAGGGTTTACAGAACCGGATTTTATCTGATTTTCAATAATTTTTAATTCTGAAGGCTCGATATCCGTCAACAAAGAGTAATATTTTTCAATCAAAGTATCAGGAATACTCATCAACTTACCGAACATCTCTTTTGCACTATCCGTAAGCGAAATACAGTGTTCAGGATATGTCTTTGACATTTTAACGAGCCCGTCTGTACCTTCAATAAGCGGTAATAGCATAACCATCTGCGGGTATTTTTTACCATAAGCAGATTGAATATCCCGGCCTAATAAGGTATTGAAACGCTGATCTGTTCCGCCAAATTCAATATCGGCATCAATTGCAACAGAATCATAAGCTTGCATCAACGGATAGAAAAATTCGTGAATAGAAATAGGTCTGCCCTCCGAATAACGTTTGGCAAAATCATCACGTGTCATCATCTGTGCAACCGTAACTTTTCCGGCCAGTTGCAAAAGTTCAGTAAAGTTCAATTTATGCAGCCAGTCTGCATTATTTGTAACTTCTACATCCGATATATCCATAACTTTCGAAATCTGTTCAAAATAAGTTTTGGCATTTTCTTCAACTTGCTCTTTGGTAAGTGCCGGCCTTGTTTCGGATTTACCGGATGGGTCACCTATCATCGCCGTTGCCCCGCCTACAATCAAAACAATTTGATGACCGAGTTTTTGAAATTCTCTTAATTTTCTCAATACAACAGTATGACCCAAATGTAAATCAGGTCGAGTCGGATCCATACCAAGTTTTACTCTCAATGGGGTATTTGTATCCTTTGCATGTTGTAATTTTACAGCTAATTCTTCAATTCCACCAGGCAAAACTTCACAATTTCTTGCCAGTTTAGCCGCCTGTTCTATAAATTCTTGTCTTATATTTACCATTATACCCTCCGTATAAAATTTTTAAGCAGCTTTAGTATAACACAAAATAATAGCAAAAAAAAATTTTACCGTTTTTTAAATTGATGTAACTAACTAAGGAGAAATTATGAACGTAAGTTTTACCGGTATCAATAATATTAAAAGTTTTAAATATACCCCGAACCTATATATACATGAACATCTCTATTCTTTAGACGGGAATGTTACGGGCGAAGATTGGAAAAAATTTAAAAGAGCGCTAAAACTTGCAAAAACTATTGACTATGCAGATATTGATAATCCTAAACACGTTAATCTAACAGTTTACTATAATGAAGATGAGCCTGCGACATTCATTCTGAATAAAAAACCGCTTGAACCAAAACATGAAACAATCCCCTTATTTGATTTTATAGGGCATATTACAAGAAATATAGTAAGTAAAAGGCTTCAAGATCTAACTCCGGAGAAAGATTATTTGTTAAGCAAAGAATTTGAAAAATATTTTCTCGATACATTTGGCGAGAACCAAATGTATGAAAATGTTGCTACGATAATGGATATTATCTTCAATAAAAATAATATCAAACGGAATGCAAAAGAAATAAACAAGCTTTTTGATGATAAAATGCGCGAACACTTCAATATTTAAAATATAGCAGCACAAGTTTTAAATTTAAGCAGATATTTTATATTAGTTTATTTTACATTTTTTTAAATTTATTGTAAAATTAACCTTGAAAGAGGTTGAGATGACACAATATTTTTTAAGTTCATACATTGTAACAATTGTAGGTATAATAGCTGCATTTTTATGGGGTAATCATATTCAATCCGGTTTTGGTATTCAGGCGGCATTTATTGCTTTGGTGCTTGCAATATTGGAGACAAGTTTGTCATTTGATAATGCTGTTGTAAACGCAATGAAATTGGAAAAGATGCCTAAAATCTGGGAGAGAAGGTTTCTTACCTGGGGAATTTTGATTGCAGTGTTTGGAATGAGATTTTTGTTCCCAATATTAGTTGTCTCCATATTTGCTCAAATTTCAATGGGAGAAGTTTTAAAGATAGCACTTTCAGATGCTGATAAATATGCGTTTTATCTTACACAAACTCACGCACCAATAGTTACATTTGGCGGAATGTTCCTTGTGATGTTATTTTTTAACTACTTTTTCAACCACGAAAAAGATATTCATTGGATTCACATGATTGAAAAACCGCTCTCAAAGCTTGATCATTTTAGAGGATTACAGGTTATTTTATCGCTTATTATGTTAATTATAACTGCAAACTTTATTCCCTTTGAATCAAAAACTTCAGTTTTAACAGCAGGAATTTTTGGGGTAATAACTTATCTTACAATCGACGGATTTACAAAGTTTCTTGAAAAACACGAACATATACGAGAATCTAAATGTTGTGAAAACCCTCTCAAATGCACCGGTTTAATAAGTTTTATATATCTCGAACTAATAGATGCATCTTTTTCGCTCGACGGAGTTTTGGGGGCTTTTGCATTAAGCAAAGATATTGTGATCATTGCAATCGGTTTAGGAATAGGCGCCATGTTTGTAAGATCACTTACAGTTATGCTGGTAGAAAAGAAAACACTAAAACAATTGCGCTACCTTGAACATGGTGCACACTGGGCAATAGGTGCTCTTGCCTGTTTGATGTTAATTTCTACTGTAAAAGAAATTCCGGAAGTTATTACAGGGTTGATTGGACTAATCTTTATTGTTTCAGCTCTGATTTCCTCAATTAAATACAATATCAAAATGAACAAATTAATTGCCGGCAAAGGGGAAAATAATGCTTAATCTTCCTTTGGTATCTTTCGTTGTAACATCTTATAATTATGAAAAATATATTCTTAAAACCCTTGAAAGTATTAAGAATCAAACCTATAAGAATATAGAAATCATTATCGTCGATGACTGTTCAACAGACAATTCTGTAGAAATTGTACAAGATTTTATCCAAAATAATCCGGGACTCAGGATTCAACTGATACAACATAAAAAGAACAAAGGTCAATTGAGTGCCTTTATAACAGGGTTGAAACAAGCTAAAGGACAGTTTGTATCATTTATAGATTCGGATGATGTTATAATAAAGGATTATACCGAGGCACATTTAAAAATTCATCTTGCAACAAATGTTTCATTTACCTGTGCTCAAATTATTGAAATTGATGAAAACGACAATATCCATACACTTCACTCTCCATCAAGCCCTCAGACCAATCCTGCTATGGAGATAAAAGAATTGGATGAACTTTTGAATATTGATATAGAGAAACTCGATTTTAAACTACTCAATAACAAACCTTTTGGGGGTTGGTATTGGTCTCCGACAAGCAGCGCTATGTTTAGACGTTCCGCACTTGAAATTGTAATGTTATATGAAGATACAGACAATTGGCGAGTTTGTCCGGACAAATTTATTTTTAACCTAATGCAACTTATTGGAGGTTCGGCAATAATATATGCTCCTCTTGTAGGTTACAGAAGGCACAAATTAAATGCCGGAAACTCAGGCTATGTCTGCGGAAATAAACGATATAACAATGACTATACAACAAAACTGAACATACGGAACAATCTAAAGATTCGACCTTTAACCATCAAATTTATGATTCAAAAACGGTCTGAATTCTGCAAAATATTTGGATATAAAAATTGGTTGAAATTTTTAATCAAAGTTTTTATTTCCGGTCTCCATATATTTAAACAAGTTGCGAAGATATGAGAAATAACCTTTATATTCATGTATTGTAATGCACACTAAAGCCTACCACGGATAATCATCCGAGATCTTCCAACCGTCTTTCAATATTTTTGCTCCACAGTTTCCGCCGGCATAGTCACTTAGGTTCATTTTATTACATCCATAATAGCCAGAACTTGTTGACATAATCCGGGAGTCATTGCAAGACTCACAATTGAATCTAACTTTATTATGCTCTATATCCAAATCCATCATAAAAATATCTTTTCCGAGTCTATTTGGTCTTTTAGGTCCGGTTATATCAGTAAAAAGCCAAGGTTCACCTAAATTTGGATTTTTATAAACACAAAGAGAAGATCCATCAGGTAATATTTGCCAAGATGCACCTTGAATTAAATTATTACCATGAATGTTATTAATATAGGTTGTATAAGAAGAATTGTTAATATAGTAGCGATTTCTCTTTATAGTTTTTATGTATGGTTCGAAATACGTTTTATAAAAATTGGAATTAGCATTTAACAGACCTTGCTCTGAAAAATCCCAGGTTGACATATCTCCATTGTCGTTTACTGCCATTTGCATAATGCTGTTCATGTTATTATACATTTTCTTTAATTTTTCGACAGTAACCTGTTTTTGATACTTAGTAATAATCATTGGTATCGTTATCGCAGCAACCACGCCGATAATTGCTAAAGTTATAAGTGTTTCCGCTAAAGTGAAACCTCTTTTGTTAAGTTTTAATCTTTTCATATATTCCTGTCCTTTCTTAGTTTCGGTAGGCTGAAGCCTACCTTACTTAATGCCTTATTGCCTTATTGCCTTATTATCTTATTGCCCTATTATATTATTGCCTTATTGCCCTCAATAAAACCCCAGTGACAAGGATAAGGGACATTCCCCCTCTTATTGCCTTATTGCCCTATTGCCTTTCATTAACTTATTCCAATCAATTATCCTGTCATTTTAAAATCCTCATATATAGTCATTTTAACATATTGCATTATATTATTCAAGTGTA
>CADBQW010000116.1 GCA_902796925.1 uncultured bacterium
CAACGCCGTCACCTTCGTGACGCCGTTTCAGTGTCGAACTGTCGCTTCGCTCCCGGCTCTGCTCGGCTTGCACCACATGCCCATATTTAATTATCAATTTTAGGTTGTCTGCTGCGCCTCGCGTAAAACGCCGCCGTATACCGCTAAATGCCACTGCCATCCAAGCATAGCACACTATTTGTAAAATTTCAAGTGTAAATTTTGAAAGTTTATGTGTAACTTTATACCAAAATATCCTCTAGTACTCGTGCACTCTCATGATTGTTTCCGTATCTTATAAATTCTATCTTTACACAGATATAAAGATTATGTAAGGAAATTCGAGTTTTTGTAAATTTACATTTATAATGTAAACATAGATTAGAAAAAGTAATGGAGATATCAAAATGGAAACAGTAGATAAGATTCTTTCAAGGTTAGACAATGCAGATAATGCAGTAAAGAATAGTGTTGAGAATGAGTTGGTGAGCATGGGATCATCAGTTTTACCCGAACTTGTTAATGAACTTCAGGTTGTAAAGGGTATCAAACGCGGTGTCGTTGCAATGACTCTCATCAGAATCGGTTCTGAATCAGTTGAGTATCTAAAAAAAGCTGCACATGACAATAAAGATTTTGAATGGGTTGCTGAATATTTGATAAGAGAAATTGAAGGGGCAAAAGCCGCTTAATAATTTAGATTTTATTGTTTAATGGGATACGATATTTTATACCGTATCCCATTTTTAATGTTAATTATCTTTACATTATTTAATTTATTTACATAAAAACTATATGATTGTATTATATTTATAATAACAGACAAAATTCCGGAGGAAATATTGAAAGAAAGATTTTATATAAAAGGCGGTACCCCTCTAAAAGGTGAAGTATCAATTGGTGGAGCAAAGAATTCTGTATTAAAGCTTATGGCCGCTGCGATTTTAGCAAAAGGTGAAACCATTATCCATAATGTTCCGGATTTAACAGATGTTGAGATAATGTTAAGTGTTATTGCGCAATTGGGTGCAAAAACAGATTACGATAAAAATTCAAAGACATTGGTTATTGATGCAACAAACCTATCAAGTATTACAGCTAAATATGAACTTGTAAGCAAAATGCGAGCATCGTTTGTTGTTCTTGGAGCATTAGTGTCAAGATGTAAAGAGGCAATTGTTGCGCTTCCCGGTGGATGTGCAATCGGAGAACGCAGGGTCGATTTTCATATAAAGGGATTAGAGGCATTAGGGGCAAAAATAAAAATTGAAAATGGGTATGTTCATGCAAAAGTTCCAAAATTAAAAGGAGCTGAGATATATCTTGATATACCGTCAGTTGGAGCGACAGAAAATTTAATGTTAGCATCAGTTCTTGCCGAAGGCTCGACAACTATTCAAAATGCCGCACAAGAACCTGAAATTGTGGATTTGGCTAATTTTTTGAATTCAATGGGTGCGGATATTCTGGGAGCAGGAACATCGGAAATTGTTATAAACGGTGTAACACCGGACAGGCTTCATGGAATTGAATATACAACAATTCCTGACCGAATTGAGGCAGGGACATTTATGTCTGCTATTATTGCAACACGAGGTAAAGCTCTTATAAAAAATGTTTATCCGGCGCATTTAACATTTTTTACAAATAAACTTTTAAAAATGGGTGCAGGGATAAAACTTGTGGAACCAAATGTTCTTGAAGTTAGTTGTAAGAATCGTTTGGAATCAATAAATTTTGTAACACAACCTTATCCGGGGTTTCCTACTGACTTGCAGTCTATGGCGATGACACTTTTAACGACTTCTGATGGCGTAGGGATTATCACTGAAAGTTTGTATGAAAACAGATTTATGCAAGTTCCTGAATTGAGACGCATGGGTGCGGATATTCATCAGGACAGGAACCATGCAATAATCAAAGGGGTAAAAAAATTAACAGGTGCAACCCTTGCGGCGAGTGATTTAAGAGCAGGCGCATCTCTGGTTGTTGCGGCACTTATGGCGGATGGTTCCTCAACGATAGAAAACCTACATCATATAGATAGAGGATACGAAAATTTTGAAAATAAGATAAGATTGTTAGGAGGAAAAATAGAACGCAGATGTGAGGAAGAAGATTCCGCAATTCTGTCGGAGGGTACACATAATGAGTCCTACTTATAAACGCTGGTATGATCACGATCCATTGTTGCTTGAGGTAATAGAGCTTTTAAGAAATTACCAAACTGAGCTTCGAGCACAGGCCGAAATTTTTCTGCAAAAGATAGAAGAAAAAGTTTCAAAAGAAACTATTGATAAGTTTTATGCTATGGTGAAACCGGTAAATGCCAACAATCGTTGGTACGACAAAGATCCTGTAATTTCCAAAACTGTTGAAATCCTCCGAATTGTTCCTCCGGAAGCTCAAAAAATTTGTGCTCAAAATTTTATCAATACCCTTAAGGAAATGGGAATTGAGTACGAGAGCCCTAATAAACAGAAAAACGAGTAAAATCTTTTCAAATTTTTATACCTTACTTTATAGAACTTTTGACATATTCATGCTAATATTCTGTTAAATAAAAATGGAGTATGTAGGTTTGAGAATTGTTAATAAATAAGTATTAAATAAAGGAGAAAGATTGTGCAAAATTTTGATTATTGTACACCAACAAGACTTATTTTCGGAAAAGATTCTGTTGAAAAATTACCTGAAGTTATGAAACCATGGAAAAGAATTTTATTAACTTATGGCGGTGGAAACATTAAAAAACTTGGACTTTATGATAAGGTCAAAGAACTTTTAAAAGATTTTGAACTCTATGAATTATCTGGTATTCAACCGAATCCTAAATACAATCCGAGCGTTTTAGACGGAGTTAAAATCTGTAAGGAGAAAAATATTGACGTAATTTTAGCAGTCGGCGGCGGAAGTGTTTTGGATTGTTCAAAAGCGATAGCCGCAGGTGCAAAATATGATGGTGAAACTTGGGATTTAATTACTTATAAAGTAAAAGCAAAAGAGGCATTGCCTATTGTTGATATTTTAACTTTGGCTGCAACAGGTTCAGAGTTTGATTGTGGCGGTGTTATTTCAAGAACGGAAACTAACGATAAAATTGGCTATCTTGATCCTGTTTTATTCCCAGTTTGTTCAATTTTGGATCCCGTTTATACATTTAGCGTTTCTAAAAAACAAACAGCCGCAGGATGTGCTGATGCAATGAACCACGTTATGGAGCAGTATTTTACATCTGATACAACTCTTTTGAATGACGGATTTTGTGAAGCGGAATTTAAAAGTCTTATGGAAAATGCAAGAGCATGTCTGAGAAACCCGGAAGATTACAGAGCAAGAGCAGAGATGATGTTGTGCTGTACATATGGTTGTAATGGAATTTTATCATTGGGTAATTCTCCATCAGGCTGGCCATGTCACGCGATTGAACATGCATTAAGTGCTTATTATGATATTACCCATGGTGAAGGACTTGCAATAATCACACCACGCTGGATGAAACATATTTTATCTGATAAAACAATAGACAGATTTGTAAAATATGGTGTTAATGTGTTTGGGATTGATAAAAATCTTGACAAGTACGAAATCGCAAACAAAGCGATTGATGAAACTTATAAGTTCTTCGAATCAATAGGTATTCCAATGCACTTAAAGGATGTTGGAATTGACGATAGCCGTATTGATGAGATGGCACATCATATTGCTGTGAATGAAGGACTCGATCAGGCTTATGTTCCTCTAATGGAAGATGATATCAGGTCTATTCTTTTGGCATCATTATAATTGAGTTTAAAATATTAAATAAGCAAAACCGTAAGGAGTGAATATTGAAAATAAATAAATAGAATGAATTTTAACGCCCGTTTAACAGGGGTAGTATGCTTTGATGTTGTAATCTTTGTTTTTGCCACATTTTTA
>CADBQW010000117.1 GCA_902796925.1 uncultured bacterium
ACCGTGAACCGGATGTACTGCGCCTTCAACTTGCGGTGCGTGTCGCGCGTCGTGCCGGACGCAAACAGCGATTCGCCCAGCGTGCTGAATACCGTGCCGGAAGACTGCGCCGATCCCTCCAATGAAAACGAACCGCGAGGCAGACCGTTGAGGTCATCTCCGCTGCCGGCCGCCGCCCAGTTGCTGCTGCTGAGCCTTGCAGTCGTCGCCTTGTAGTCATTGATGTCTTCCTGCGACATGGGATATGAATCCACGTCTATGGTTGTCCACGATCCGTCCATGCCCGTGTCCGAAATCTCAATTTTCCATGAAGTCGGCAAACGCCTCGTCACATCGTATTCATGTCTGTGCCCGGACCACCATTTGTAGGAACTAAACGTCACAGGCTGCCCCGCATTTATCGTAGCCGGGGCATACCCCGACGTACCATCGGTGTACTTGCCCATCAGCAGACGCGTGGAGATGTCGCCGTCGATTAATTTGGCGTCAGCGTGCGACTGCGTGTTGGCCGGTTTAGTTACAGTTGCGCCGGTTGGCCATGGCACCGCATTTCCATTCTCGTCAAGGAGCAGGAATTCATGCATAGCCCACGGGAATGACGCGTCAGTGCCGGACACCGTGAGAGGCGTGATGCGGATGTAGCGCGCCGTAACAGACGAGCGTTTGCGGGCTACCGTGAGTTTTCCCCCATGCACGACCGTCGGGCCGGTGTAGGACGCATCCTCCGTTTCGATGACGCGCTCGCCGCTGCCGCGCTTCACGAGGCCGAGCGGGCCGTTTTCGCCGTCCGAAAGCTTGCCGAAAAGATGCTCCCCGGCGCGCGTATCGTCAAGCAGCACCGAGACGGGCTCTGTGCCGCCGTTCACCACGGCCAGATTCTGCGCGCTCGCGATGGAGACGACCTGCTCCGCGCCGCCGGATGCCGTGAGCGCAAGCGAACCCGTCAGATAGGCCTTGCGGGCGGAAGCCGTGAACGTCCCGGCATAGTCCGACAAATCGCCGGGAGCGAACACGCTGCCGTCCTCGATGGAGACTCCGCCGGAGCCCGCCAGTTTGCCGAAAGCCATCGGTCCCGTGCTGGAAACGCGGAACGCCGTTGCCTTTGAACTCACCGAAATCTCCGTCGTCGCCTTGAACGGGTTCCCTGGACGGTTCTTCGCCGAAAAACAGATGTTTGTCGAAGCGCTCGTCTTCTGTCTGGAATACCACTGCCAGTTGCGTCGGGAATCGACCAGGATCCATCCGATCGCAGGGGTGCGCTTCACGTACACGTCCCACCCCGACGGACGGTAGGAGGTGTCGCCGTCCGTCCCGTCGAACGGCGTGATCCTGTAGCCGTCGATTCCCGCCAGATCGGACGTGTACAGCGTAATGGTCTGTTCGCCCGCTTCCCCCGCCTGCCAATGGGAATTCGCCCGATCGTCGATCAAATTCCAGACGGCGCCACTCTGGTCGTCCATCGTAGACGACGCTTCGGCTCGGGCGATTGCCACCGGCGCGCCCCTGTAGGTCATGCTGATCTCGCCGAGCCGCATCGGCTTTGTGGCGTCAACCGGCGGATAGAATACGAACTTCACGAAATTCGCCCTGTCAAGGACCTGCAGCTGGGAATCGCCAGTCATGGCGATGAACGAAAGCGAATCCGAACTTTCAGTCAAGCCGGTCATGTTGAACGGATTGCTGACGCAGCTGACAATTCTGATCTTTCCCGGCGCTTCCTCGAAAGTGCCGTAATAATTGGAACCGGCGGTGCTTGTCAACGTAATTATTTCGGAATCGGTGGACGAAGTATTGACGATGCGCCCGTGCGTACTCCGCAGCGAATCCTCCATGCTTCCGGCGCTTGCGATGCGCAGGGCCGAGAACGTCTTTCCGTTCACATCAAGTTTTCCGAACACATGAAGAGCATGGTTGGCGCCGAAAGGATTGTCGATCCCGAGCTTGAGCGACGCCTCCTCGGCTATTCTGAGATGCACGATCGTGTCGGGCGTCTGCGCAACGAGGACGCCATCGCCCGAAGTCACAGCCAGGGTCGTGCCTTCGATCGTGTATTCCGCGCCGGTGATGTACGTCGGCGATTCGTCCTCTGCAAACGAAACGACGATAGCCGCCACTGTCATGACGGTTGCCATGACCTTAATTGCCGTAGTTTTCATCAGCGTCCCCTTTCTGTCACCCAAAAATTGAACTATCTGAGCCCTGGCGAGACACGCAGGATCAAGGTGCCGTACACATC
>CADBQW010000118.1 GCA_902796925.1 uncultured bacterium
CAAAAAGCCTAAACAATCGGGCATAAAACAGAAATAAACCTTGCCAATCTTATAAAAAATCGTATGATTTAAGCAACTAAAATAAAATAGGAGAACTGTTTTGACTGAAATTTCAGATTTTCATGTGGCCAGACAAACCATTGATCGCGAAATTGAAGCGCTCAAAACGATGGAAAATAATCTGGATGACACATTGGGACAAGCCTTGGATGTTTTGCAACATACCAAAGGTCGTGTTATTGTGACCGGTATGGGAAAATCCGGCCACATCGGCAGTAAAATTGCCGCCACCATGGCCTCGACAGGGACGCCGGCATTCTTTTTACACCCGAGCGAGGCCAGTCACGGAGATTTGGGAATGGTTACTAAAGATGATTCGGTTATTGCCATTTCTAACAGCGGCGAATCAAAAGAACTTCTTGATATTTTAACCTATTGCCGCCGTTTTTCGATTCCGCTGATTGCCATTACCAAAAATCCTGAAAGTTCGCTCGGCAAAAACAGTGATATCATTTTGCGCCTGCCGAATAATCCGGAGGCTTGTCCGCTCGGGCTTGCACCGATGTCATCAACCACGGCAACTTTGGTTATGGGCGATATTTTGGCCGCGGCCTTGATGGTACGTAACGGTTTTACCGAAGCTGATTTCAAATTGCGCCATCCGGGTGGCAAGCTGGGTTCGATTTTGCGCCATGTATCCGATATTATGCATACCGGCGATGAAATGCCGCTGATCGGCGAAGATGCGATTATGCAAGATGCTCTGATGACCATGTCGGCTAAGATGCTCGGTTGCGTCGGTATTTTGGATAAAAACGGTGACTTAATCGGAATGATTACCGATGGTGACTTGCGTCGTTGGATGTCGCCGAATTTGATTACCGAAAAGGTTTCAAAAGTGATGACTAAAAATCCGCGCACCATCACCAAAGATATTTTGATTGCCGAGGCGGTAAATGTTATGAACAACACCGGCAAGGGTATTACCAATGTTTTTGTGGTTGACGGTAAAAAGCCGATCGGCATTGTCCATATTCATGACTGCTTGAAGGCGGGAGCCAGCTGATAAATGTTTGATTCGCGCAAAATCGACGCTTATTTTAACGATCCGGACAGCCTTAATCGGCCGAAAACCGCGCCTGCAAAGCCGGCTATTTCCGGTTGGCAACGCTTTGTAAAACTCGGATTCCCGTGTTTGGCGGCCGCGCTTATAGGTGTGGTGATGGTGTTACCTAACATCAAAAAAAGTGTTGATTTGCAAAATAACATAACCATGCCGCGCAAAAACGAAATGGAAAAGCTGCATGTTGAACAAACGGTTTTCAGCATGACCGATTCTAAAAATCGCGTCAATTATGTGACGGCCGACAGTTTAGATGAAACCGAACCAGGCTCGCAAAAAGTTAAAATTGTTAATCCGCACGCAACCGTTCCGACCGATAAAGGCGAGATATTGCTTTCTTCGCAAGAAGGGCTTTTTGATCAACAGACAAACGTGTTGGAGCTGTTTAATGATGTTCATGCCGTTGTTAATGAAACCACCGACATTAAAACGCAAAGTGCAGCGTTTGATTTTAATACCGATATCGGTCACGGCAACGAGCATATTGATGCTTCCGGCGATTGGGGAACGCTTCAGGCCGATGCGTGGACGTTTGATAAAAAGACCAATGTTTTGACTTTGACCGGCCACTCGGTGGTTACCGCTAAAAACGGTGTTGTGACCGCCGAAAAAGAAAATATTTGGTATAATGAGGAAAATAAAATTGTTTCAATCGGCGATGTGGTGATGACACAAGGTCAGAACAAAATCAAAGCCGATAAGGTGATAACCTTTATAACCGCTAAGGAACCGCGCGAATTGCTTCGTCTCGAGGCTTACGGCAATGTTAAAATTACCACGCCGCAAGAAACGGCAACCGGCGCTGAAGCCGTTTATGACGTGACGCAAAATCGGGTGGAACTTTTCGGGCAACAAAAGTCGGGCAAAGTTTTGGTAACCAAAGGCAATAATAAGTTGACCGCGAGCAAAATGGTGGTTTATTTGCAAAAGGGCTCAACTCGGCAAATTGATCATATTGATGCGCTCGGCGGTGTGCATATTCAAACCCCTAAAGGTTCGGCACAGGGTAATCGCGGCGTTTATAAACCGCAAAAATCACTGGTGGAATTGTGGGATAATGTGCTGATTGAACAAGACGGCAATTTTGTGCGCGGCGGTCATGCCGAAACAGATTTGAAAACATC
>CADBQW010000119.1 GCA_902796925.1 uncultured bacterium
ACAAGAGATAAATGAACGAACGCAGGAATTACAAGAATTACAACGTCAAAATGGTGCGGGCAGCGAACAACTGTCCGCAACTGCTTTCCCAGAAACATATTCAGATTTGTCTTTTACAGAACGTATGGAAAATGCAAGACAGGGCTATGAACCATTTGCTGGGAAACACGCGTATGTAATACCAAAATTTCAAACGGAAGAAGAATGGTGTTCATCAAACACAAATGCTCCTGAATGCAAGGGATATAAAGCACGCCAAGAAGCAATTGAAGCAGCCAAAAGAAAACAAGACGATCCTACAACAACCAGCATAGAAAACGGCAGAACGGTATTCACAATATGAAAAAATTATTATGTTTAATCTTTTCTATTTTGTTTGTTATGAACGCTAATGCGGCGGATAGTGCATTGGAAAAATGCTTGAAAAAAATCACCGCAGATGAAGTAAATTGGAATAACGGTATATCCCAAATTTTTGGTAATACAGATTTAGACGAATCAAATGTTGAAGTAAATAAATCTAAAATTTACGATTTGTTAACTAACAGATTTGAAAGTTTGTGTGGCACAGAACTTATGGCTATCGCAAAAACATCCGCAGAACGTGGTCAAATAAATTTCAAACATAATAACAAAGATTATGCTTTTAATTTCAGTGTTGATAAACTATTCGATAATTTCGGTATTCAAACGGGTATATTGGTTATAAACAAAAGAAATTTACACACAAACGAAATATTAGAGAAAGATTCTCTGCCAAAAAGCACTTCCAAAACCAACCCGTACAGATTTTTCTCTGACGAATGTTCTGACCACGCAATATGGGATAATCTTGATGATGACGCTGCTGTAAATCAGGCAGGCCAGGCAATATTTACTGAATATGGCGGTTCAGCAAATGAATTTTTCATTGATTTTGCTGTTGGAGATGATAATCGTGCATTCCCTGGTTTGATAATTGAAGATGTGACTTATTCAACAGAAGAAAGGGTTGTTTCATATACTAATCTTAAAACCGCTATTGAACGCACCAGACAATTTGCAAATAAATTAAAGGGTGGCAGTTGTTCCAACCAGCAATTATCTGTATATTTGGTTGCGTTAAATGTGCAAAAACAAACACAAAACACCTCATCACAAAGTGCAGGGTGGCGTGATGTAACAGCGACTTCGACAGGTATAGCGGCTGGCGTAGGGGCAGGTACAGCCATAGCATCAAGCCTTGGCCTAATTGCCGCAGGAAGTGCCACTATCCCAGTAGCAGGTTGGATTGTTGCGGGTGTTGCGGGTGTTGCTGCTATTGGTTTTGCATTATGGCCAACTAATATCGCAAATATTGAACGTGTTATGATTTTAGACGGTCCTTACGATTTATAATTTCATAAATGGAAGAGAGAAAATTGTTGCGCAAAATCATATTTTTTCTTGCTTGTTTTTTTGTGTATGGCGCATCCGCACAGACAATTGATGAAATCGGCACAAATCCTGATTTAAAAACCTCAGAAGAATTATTAGCAGAATACAGAAGCACCCATTCAACAAATTGTGCAAATGAAATTTTTTCCAATGCTTTGCAAAAACATTCAAACGAAATAAATTCTGAAACCGAAGAAGAAAAAGTAAAATTTTGGGCACAAACCACCATGCAAGACCCCGAAGTTTTGGAACGCATTTTAAATTGTCCAGAATTACAATCTATTCAAGAAACAACCACTATTATTTTTGACCCGATTGTTTATAATTTTCCAGACAGCGACCGTCAAATCACTATAAACTATTCAACCCAGCCAAAAGTATTGAAACAACACATTACTTTGTCTCGCAAACGCAGTTTACCAAACGGAGAAGTCAGCCCAAATTTAGAAAACATTGAAGATGGTTCTAAATATATTTATACAGAGCCTGCATGGTATGGTATTTTGGTCGTTCAACATGATTCTTTGTCTGAATTTGTTGGAAATGGTGCAAATAATACCGTTTCTATAAAATACATAAACGACAATATTGACAATATATATCCACATGGCTATCACTGTACCAGTCGCAGTGCGTGGGCAAATGATTCGGATACTATAAATAAAGTCACACACGAAGTTGTTGATATTGAAAAAGATACCAATGATTATTATGTCGCAGGTGATATAAATCTTGAATGGGTTATGTATGCTGAAATAGCGGCAGATATTATTATAACCGTGGCA
>CADBQW010000120.1 GCA_902796925.1 uncultured bacterium
GATAATAAATTCGGTTAAATCCACGTCTTGCAGCATAGGAACGGCCACAATCGCCGTTTCAACGCCGTCAAGATCATTCAAGGTTATTTGCGTTTTGATATCAAGGCCGAGCCGGTTATCAACGTGTCTGGCCAAATCATAAAGCGCGTTGTTGAGTTTGCGCGCCAGGAATAACTCGCGCGGCAGATATCCGGCACCTTTGCAGGCATAACCGACAAACACGCCCTGGTCGCCCCAGCCGTCGCGTTCCACACCGTCGGCAATATCCGCAGACTGGTCGGAAATAAAACTGACGACTTGAACCTTTTTCGGATCAATACACATTCCGGACCAGCGATAGGCGTATTCCGCAGTATAGCCGATTTCGGCCAAAGCATCATAAACCCAGGTGTGAAGCGTGCCGATGGAATATTGAACGTCACCGGTAACTTCGCCGCCAAAAACGACAACGTTATCTTTAACCATAACCTCAACCGCGTATTTGACGCGCGGATCCTGTTCAATAAAACGGTCCAAAACATAACTTGAAATATAATCGGCCATTTTATCCGGATGCCCCAAGGACACATATTCAGCAGTTCTTTTCATATTCATAAATCCTTTTACCTAATTTAATCGCAAACACCGGCGCGTCTATTTTCAAGTCGGAATTAATACCGGGAACGACAGACACACCGGAAATTTCAAAACAAATTCGCTCGGACGTGTAACCGCGCGAAAATATAACAAAATCCGGCCATAACCCGGAATTCCAATTAATGGAAGCCGGGCGTCTTTCCGGACCGTCAGAGTTCTTTTTGCCTAAAAGATTGACGCTTTTGACGTTTAAGCGCTTCATCCAGTAAGGTTTCAACTCGCGATATTCGGTCGTTTTTTCGCCGGATTTTATCTTGTCATACCAAACCGCCGCCAGCGGCAAAAACAAGTTTTTATCCATTTTTCTTTCCTTTTTTGCTTTTCTTTGAAACACAGATCAACAAACTGGCCAACGATAAAGAAGCCTTTGTAATATCGGCATCCGAATGCAGCAGTTTTCTTTTATTGACAACAGCCATTTGAGCGTCGCTGGCAAGCAGCAGATTTTCAATACGAATGTCGTCGCGGTTTTGATTGGCAAAAATAACCTTAAAGCCCTTCGGCACCGGGCCGTTGTGCTGCTCCCAAAGAACAACGTGCTTCAGCCGCCACACGTTCGGTTCGGCAACCTTTATCAAATGATAACCGTCTTTAGCGTCAACCCGTTCGGATCCGACCGGTTTATGATTGGCCGGAATATGACCTTTTTTGAACATTGTCGCCGCAGCGCGAGCATAAACGTCAGCATTCATCTTTTTACCTTTATTTGCGGGAACGTGGCCTTTTTCAAACCGGCAAACGACACCGTTGTGCAAATCGTGGTTTGATAAATAAGATTTTATTTGATTGCGCGACAACGAGGTGCCGAACCGGACATTAAATTTTTGCGCGAGTTCCGCGGTTTTAATTCCGGGGTAATTTTGATTTATAAACTCGCGCTGTTCTTCGGTATAATTATGAGCCATGATCGCACCCAATCATTAAAGGATTTTTGAAGTCGGCATCAAGAACGTTCGCTTTTGCCATTTCGGCCTTTAAGATTAACGATTGATTGGCGATAATATTCGCAGCAACGCCGCTTATGGCTCTGGCACGGTCAATTTCGGAGTTCAACTGTTCGGTGGTTAAACTTTCGTCGTTCAAGCGTTCCAAAGCCATAAATAAATGATTGTTAAGATCGGATAACTTATTTTTCATTTTTCTGCCCTCTTTTCAGTTAAAACGGAATATCGTCGTCAACCGGTGCCGAAGTTTGCGCCGGAGCGGTTGAAGCAGCGGCCGCCGGTTGTGCTTGCGCTTGCGCCTGGGCTTCTTTTACCTTAAAAGCCAGCGACAAATATTTTTTGCCGGTTTGCGACGTTTTAAGCCAACACGAAATAAAGAATTCCTTATCCCATATTTTGGCGGTTCCGGTATAATCCGGACGGCTTTCAACGCCTTGTTTATCGTTTTTGAAAAGGGCTCCATTGCCCGCACTTTGATTTTGTGACATTTTATACTCCTTAAGCAGTAATATCCGGAAGGTCGTCCGGTTCGGGTTGATGTAATACCAGGGTTAAGACCACGTCGCCCTGTTCGTTTTTTTCAAGCGAAGAACCGGTGAAAATATACCCGTCTTCGTCATGCATTTTGCGGACCGTGGCCAAGAGGACATGGACCGCGTTTAAATTTTCTTTTTTCTTTTCTGGGAATTGGATTATTTCAGCCATGATCAGCACTCCTTAAAGTTTATCCTTCCGGTTAAAAATTCGGCTGACGATGGCAAGCGCCTTCATCATAGACGACGAACCGGCTTCAAACAGTTTGTTGATTTGCACCTGGTGCGCAATCAAGGATTTTAACTGCATAAGTTGTTCGTCGGATATAAGGTGCAAGCCGCGCGCTTCAAACCGAAAAGACGGATTTTGCAAACGTTGAGCGACGGTCGCGATTAAACTCCACGAAGGATCCTCGCGGTCGCGCAGCGGCGCCTGTTTTACCACGCGGGCGCCCGGACAGAGTTCGTCGCCGATAACCGACAAATCAAACTCGATCAGCCCCGCCCATTCCGGCAGTTCTTCGGGTTTGATAAC
>CADBQW010000121.1 GCA_902796925.1 uncultured bacterium
GTTTCAGTGACGGTTTGCATCAAGCCCTTGAAGCCAAAGAAGGCGTGGAAATTCAATCTGAAAACCAAACACTGGCTTCAATTACATTCCAAAACTATTTCCGGTTATATCCAAAACTTGCAGGTATGACCGGTACGGCGATGACCGAAGAAACCGAGTTTAATGATATTTACGGCTTGATGTGTGTGGAAATTCCGACCAATCGGCCGGTATTGCGTGAAGATTTGCAAGATGAGGTTTATCGTACCGAAGCCGAAAAATACAGAGCGATTATCAACACGATTATTGATTGTCATAAGCGCGGTCAGCCGGTGTTGGTGGGTACGACGTCGGTTGAAAAATCGGAAGTGGTGGCCAAATTGTTGCATCAGGCGGCGCCGGATTTGAAGTTTGAAGTGTTGAATGCACGGTATCATGAACGCGAAGCGGCGATTGTGGCGCAGGCCGGTGTTTCGGGCGCGATTACGATTGCTACCAACATGGCCGGACGCGGTACCGATATTCAGCTCGGCGGTAATCCGGATATGAAGCTCAAAGATATGCTTAAAGGCGATGAAACGCCGGAGCAGGTGGCTGAGCTTAAGGCTAAAATTGAGGCCGAAGTGGCGGCAGACAAAGAAAAAGTGTTGAAGGCCGGCGGGTTGTATATTTTGGGTACGGAACGGCATGAAAGCCGGCGTATTGATAACCAATTGCGCGGGCGTTCGGGACGTCAGGGCGATCCGGGCACATCGAAGTTTTTCCTTTCAATGCAAGATGATTTGATGCGGATTTTCGGTTCGGAAAAGATGTCGAATGTGTTGCATAGGCTAGGCTTGCCGGAAGGTGAGGCGTTGGTTCACCCGTGGATTACCAAGGCGTTGGAAAAAGCGCAGAAAAAGGTGGAAGAGCGCAACTTTGACATCAGAAAAGATTTGCTCAAATATGATAACGTGATGAATGATCAGCGCAAGATTATTTATGAAGAGCGTCGGCAAATTATGGAAGAAGATGACTTATCCGACACCATTAAGGAAATGCGCGAGGAATATTTGGGCGCGATTATTGATGCGCACGTGCCGTACGGAACAACGCCGGAAGAGTGGAATAAAGACGGTTTGAAGCAAGATATGCAGGCGGCAACGGGGTTTGTTTTGCCGATTGCCAATATGTGCAACGAGCCGGAAATTGACAGCGAAACGCTGAAAGAACGGATTATGCAGGAAATTGAAGCACGCATGGCCGAGCGTGAAAGCGCTTTGCCGGCCGATGTGGTCAAAATGGTGCAGAAGAGCATTTTGTTGCAGGTTTTGGACCAGTTGTGGAAAGAGCATATTGCCACGCTGGATTTGATGCGGCATACGATTGTGTTGCGTGCGTACGGGCAGCGCGATCCGCTCAACGAATATAAAAAAGAAGCGTTTAAGATGTTTTCGAATTTGCTTGATATGCTTAAAGAGAAAGTAACGGTGGTGATTTGCCATACGGTGATTCAGACCAATTCGCAGGAGCAAATGCAACAAGCGATGGATAAGGAGCAAAATCGCAAAATGTCGGCGGTGCATAACGGCGAAGTTATTGCCGATGAACAGAGCGGTGAAGCGAATATATTTGCCAATGTGGCGCGTAATGATCCGTGTCCTTGCGGCAGCGGCAAAAAGTTTAAGCATTGTCACGGAAAAATCAGCGGATAAAAACGAGGTGAAGATTGGCCGAGCAGCAGAAAGACATTAAACCGGCACCGGAAGCCGGCGCAAAAAAGAAAAAAAAGAGAAGAAATCTGGTATGGAAAATGCTTCTTTTGCTGATTCTTGCGGCGGTATTGCTGATTGTTATTTTGGTCGTCAAGTTTGTTCGTTTTTCGCAGAAAAAAGTAAATGATTTAACGCAAATCAATTATACGGTGGCGCAAATTTCGCAGATTGTCGATAATATTCGGCAAGTTTATATGATTCATGGTACCGATACGGTGTTAAACAATGAGTTTTTGCTCAAATCGGGTGCGGTGCCGAAGCTGCTTGTGCGCGGTAACCGAATTGTTAATCCGTACGGCGGCGATATTATCATTAAGCCGTCGGTGCCGATTGTCAATAAAGAGGCTGATTTAAGTTCGCCGACTTTTAAGATGTCGTATCAGGGACTGGATCGCGAAGTGTGCATTAATTTGGCGCTTTTGAACTGGGGCGATTTATCAAAAGGCTTGCAGGCCGTGGCAATTGGGTTTATTGATCCGGCCGGAAAAGATGTGGCGATGGAAACCATTGATAATCCGCCGCCGCCTGATGAACCGGAAGAATATTTGGATGCCA
>CADBQW010000122.1 GCA_902796925.1 uncultured bacterium
CCGGCATAAATGCCGTACGCAAATCCGCTCGAACTCCACAAATGCTTACGCATTTAGTGGTTTCTTACCCTCACCCTCTCCTCCACTTAAAAAGCCACCTTGAAAGGTGGCTTTTTAAGTGGAGGAGAGGGTGGGATTCGAACCCACGGTAGAGTTTCCCCCACACAAACTTTCGAGGTTTGCACCTTAAACCGCTCGGACACCTCTCCGCCTCTCTATATTAACCCAAAAATATACTATAGCAAGTGCATTATATTTATTTTATTACATTTGCATAACGATCTATTTCTTCTTCAGTATTCATTTCAGTTGCCGTTACCAATATGTGTGTTTTATCAAATTTGATCCCGCCTAGTATATTATTATTTTTTAAAAGCTTCAACGTCTTTTCCGAATCTTCTACCTCATAAACAAATTCATTATAAAAATTCTTATTTATTATTTTAAACCCTTTACCTTCAAGCTTTTTAGCAAGCATATGTGCATTTTTTGCCGATAAATAACCCGTCTGTCTGAATCCGGTTTCCCCCAATGCAGAAAGATACACATTCGCACATAAACCTATTAATGCTTGATTTGAACAAATGTTACTCGTTGCTTTTTCGCGTTTTATGTGCTGTTCTCTCGTTTGTATAGTGAGAGTATAAGCGACTTTTCCTTCAGCATCTGTTGTTTTTCCGGCAAGCCGACCTGGCATTTGACGCATAAACTTTTCCTTACATGCAATAAAACCCGCGTGCGGACCTCCAAAATTCATTGGAATCCCCAATGTCTGAATATCCCCTACAACTATATCTGCACAGTACTCTGACGGAGGTTTCAACACCGATAAACTTGATATATCCACACAAACAATTAATAGACAACCGACAGGTTTTATATCAAGAATTTCACCGTAATAATTTGGGTTTTGAATAAGTACAGCCGCATATTCTTCTGTATTTTCCGGTAATGTTTCAAAAATTTCTATATCCTTATTTCCGGCCCACAAATAAGTTTTTATAACTTCCAAATATTCAGGATTTACTTCTTGTGAAACCAAAACTTTATCCTTCTTAGAAATTCTTGTTGCCATTAAACATGATTCCGCACAAGCTGTTGCACCGTCATAAACTGTTGCATTCGAAATATCCATGCCTGTGAGCCGACATATCATAGTTTGAAATTCATACATTATCTGCAACGAGCCTTGAGAAATTTCAGGCTGATATGGGGTATATGACGTTAAAAATTCCCATCGCCTCGCAATATCACCAACAACAGCAGGAACAAATTTATTATATACACCGCCTCCTTGAAAATTAACATAATTTGGATGATTCTTATATGAAATGCTCTTTACCAATCTTTGAACTTCCATTTCACTTTTGGGCTTATCAAGCTCAAGAGTTGAAGTTCTTACCTCCTGAGGTATTCTTAAAAAAAGATCCTCTATTTGGCTCAGACCAATACTTTCGAGCATTTCCTTGCGTGTTTTATCACTGTGTACTGAAAAGTTCCTCATCGTTTTTCCTATAATTTTATTCTATCTCATCTCTATAATCTTCATATTCCAACAAATCAGCAAACTCTACTTGATCGGCAGAACTTTCTATTTTTATAAGCCATCCTTGCTCATAAATATCCTCATTTAAAGTTTCTGGTGAATCCATAACTGCAACATTTGTTTCAATAACTTTACCGGATATTGGCATGTAAATTTCAGAAGCAGCCTTTACTGATTCCACAGCCCCAAAAGATTCACCTTTATGAAACTCGCTTCCTACTTCAGGTAATTCTACAAAAACTATATCTCCCAATTGTTCTATAGCATAATCTGTAAGCCCTATTGTATAGGTTCCATCTTCATTATCCAAAAGATACTCGTGGCTTTTAGAACATAAAATTTTCTCTTGTATACTCATTATTTCTCCTTTGTAAATCTACCTCTTAATTCTTCTTATTCTTTACCCTGTTATGTTTTTCAATAAACGGGAGCTTTACAACTGTGGCTTGATGTAGCTTTTCTCTTATCATAACCTCTAGAGTAGAGCCTATGCAAATTTCTTTAATATTTTTAACATAACAAAGTGCAATATTTGAAGATGTGCTTGGCGAAACTCCTCCACTTGTAACTAGCCCGACCTTTTCATTATCTAAAAACACCTCATAACCATGACGTGCTATAGATTTATCGGTCATACGAATTCCTATTAACTTTTTGTTTCCGCCATATTCGTAGTGCTGCAAAATAACACCTTTTCCCGGATAATCCTGAATCTTATCTTTTGGAATAGACCATTTTAGGCCAGATTCAACCGGGGATGTATTTTCATCCAAATCATTCCCATACAGAGGCAATGCGGCCTCTAATCTTAAGGAATCACGAGCACCAAGCCCAACCGGACAAATATTAAATTCTTTCCCTACCTCCAAAATTTTATCCCAGATCAGGGGCGCAACAGAATTTTCCATCAATAACTCAAAACCGTCTTCTCCTGTATAACCAGTACGAGAAATATACATTTTGTATCCGGCTATCTTAGCTAATTTCATTGTGAAAGAATCCTGAACCAAATCGTAACCCAGGTTTTTCATCAAATCGTAAGCTTTTGGACCTTGGACAGCAAGGAGAGAATATTCTTCGGACTTATTTTCAATTTTCACATCAAAAGACTTCTTCAGTCGATAGAAGCGGTTAATGTCCTCATCAATACGAGAGGCATTACATATTACCAAGTATAAATCTATCCCTAATCTATATATGATTAAGTCATCAATTAGTCCTCCGTTGTCATTTGGCAATTGACAGTATACGGCTTTTTCATAATCTAATTTGTCTATTGCTTGCGGAACAACAGAATTTAGAAAATCGACAGAATCCTTACCGGAAATAAAGATTTCGCCCATGTGTGAGACATCAAAGAGTCCCACATTTTCTCTGACATTTTTGTGTTCGTCAATTATAGATGAGTACTGAACAGGCATGAACCAACCGGCAAAATCAACCATTTTCGCCCCTAATTCAATGTGTTTTGAACATAAACAAGTTTCTTTTGACATACCCCCTCCGATGTTATGTTTATTGTGCTTTATTTTTAATCAAAAGTCAATAATATAAATAAATAAAAATTTTGTTGACAACAAATTTTGTTCCTGCTAACATGAACTGGCACGGTTTAAAACTGTCGGCCCCAAAAAGATGGTAAATCGTAAGGGAATAGCAAGTAGGCGCTTGTAGCTCAGCAGGTAGAGCACTCCCCTTTTAAGGGATAGGTCGCGCGTTCGAATCGCGCCAAGCGCATTTTTTAATGACAA
>CADBQW010000123.1 GCA_902796925.1 uncultured bacterium
ATACTGTGGCTCAATAAGCGCACGCAGGATAGAATAGAACGTAACGTAGAAGGAACAAAGGAGAAATAGAATGGAAATTTTAGGATTATCAGCATTAGCGACAGCAGTTCTTACTGGCCTTGTAGCTGGCGGAACTGAGTTAGTTAAGCGTTTGTTTGACGCGGACTGGCGCGCAGTTGTAACCATTATCGTCGCTGCCCTTATTGGCGGATTCGGCGGCTTAGTATTCGGAGCTAACTTCTTAGTAGGCATGGTTTTCGGCTTAGCAACCTCTGGCTATATCACCATTGCTCAGAATGTAGCAAAGAAATAATCGCACCTTAACTAGGCTATAGAGTAGGCGGCGTCAGCTTTTTACACTCTCAAATATATTTACACCCCTCGCTTTTTCTTCGCAAAAACAAAAACTCCTTTCTTTATGTTTTTAGCCTCGGCGTCGCCTCTCCTGTAGCCTAGTTTTTTGATGATTAGGCGCAGGTACAGTTATAATTGAATCATGAACAACGATGAAACTTATACCCCATGTACGCAGTGTGGCAGACCAATGGCCTACTGCAAAGGACAATGCTGCGGAAAGCCGCAAGGATGCCAGTGCAAAGAATATTGCGGTAGCACTTGCGCGGCAATCCGCACACGGGAGCCTGGCTGCCCACCACAGGCAATTATCCCATCATTGACCGTAGAATCGGTCAGTAACTTGAAGGACTTAGCGGACTGCTTCGTCCACGTGTCAGACATCAACACGACATTCTATATTGACGATAAGCACCGCATCATGACTACCTGGGCTGGTCTAGTGTCTGTCGATGATTACGACTTCGACGCCAACCCGCTCAACTTGCGTGGTCAGTGGGCGTATGACGCTAAGAATGATATTGCCGCTGTCTACGACAGGCAGGGCAATGCTATGATTTTACAGACTGGAGCTACCGATAATGACTATAACAGCATAGATAATAAGCCAAGTATCAACGGTGTTACGCTCCAGGGGGATATTGCGCTTACTGCCCTAGGGATTAATACTATTACTAATAGTGAGATTGATAACATACTATGACAAAGACGGAAGAACTTTTGAGTATATTAGCTAATGGCGGGGATGCGCCAGATGGTTGCTGCATGACGAGAACGCAGTCGCTCATCGTCGACGCTATTGCCCGAGTTAATCAGCTTGAGGCCGACATTCTCGCATTTGTGCCAATTACGAATAATGAGATAGATGAAGTAACTGAATAGAAAGGAGCAAAAAATGCCAACTGTTAATAAGAAATATTTAGACTTAGATGGGTTAAGCTACTATAATGGGAAAGTCCAAGCCAAAGTCGACGCCGAGAAGGCGGCGCGCATTGCAGCTGATAGCAGTCTGCAGTCGCAGGTCAATGGCCTAGCGTCTGGGGCTCCGCTTGCTGCTTCTTCTGTTTCTCAGATGACCGATACCACAAAAATTTATGTAAATACATCTGATGGCTACTGGTATTACTATGACGGTGATAGCTGGGAGCAAGGTGGTGTGTACCAAGCTAGTGTTGATCCGGATGATGTTGATGAACTTAGATCTGATTTAACGACTATTACCGGAAATAGTATTCAACATGACTGGAATTTAACTAAATATATTAAAACAGATACCGGAACTGTTGATCCTACTTCTTTCGTCAATAACTCTGCTTATGACTGTTGCGTAATAAATTGTACAGCCGGTGATAAATTTACTATTACTGGTACTGGTGCTGGTGCAGCTAGATTATGGTGTTTTATTGATGGTAGCGGTAACATTCTAAGTAATGCTGAAAATAATGAAGTTGACAATTATAAACTAATTACTGCGCCTACTAACACTGCAAAACTCATTGTTAACGTTAAGCGTGCTAACACATATTTAGTTATTATTGGTGAAGCGTTAGAGCTTTATCTAGATAAATTAGGCTATGATATTAAGGCCTCTGTTGTATTAATTGACGGTTACGTACGTGATGATACTGGTGGTACGGTAAGTTCTACTGTCTATAAATATGCTATTTTGCCAACTATACCAAATCAGATAATTACTTATAATGCTGGATTCAACGCTAATTATACAGTAAGTATGGGCTTCTATCGTGCTGATGGTAGCTTTATAAGTGGTTCATCGGTAGTTGCAAAAAATTATGATCAAATAGTAACTACCCCAAATGATGCTTATATCATTAAAGCCACATTAGCTGATGCTTCGCATACAGGTTACATTAAATATGCAAGTGATAAATCTGTTATTAGCGAATTAGGTAAGGTAGGTGCTTTAGCTGAAACAACTTTGAAAGTTCCTAAATTAGTTTTACCTCAAGAATCTATTGCAGTTGCAGGTCATGAGTGGAACATGTATTACGAAAATGTTGTAATTGGGTTAAATGATCAATATTACATTAAGTGCCGTTGTACTAACCTAAGTGGTATGAACGCTCATGCTTACGTTGATTGTCTACGATTTACGCCTTCATCAAGCAGTGTTGGAAATCACACTGTTACAATAGATCTAATTTCTAAGAGAACAAATACTGTCATTGAAACTAAGCAATTTAATCTAAAAGTTATTGCTGATAAAACATTAACTGGCAAAAAAGTAATCTTCATTGGTGATAGTTTAACTGATGATGGTATATATCCAGCTGAAATTCAGTATAACCTTTCTAACAATGGTATTACTTCACTTGGTACAATTACTGAAACTGTAACCTTTGGTGGAAATTCCTATACTATTAGCCATGAAGGTAGAGGTGGATGGACGGCAGGAGATTATGTAACTCAAGCTAGTGTTAGTGGTGTAACCAATCCTTTCTTTAACCCAATCTCTGGAAAATTTGACTTCTCATATTATATGACTAATGCCGGTTATCCATCAGTAGATATTGTTAGCATCTATCTCGGTACAAATTCCGATCCTACAATTGAGGATACTATTGATTACCTTGATGAAATGATTACGTCAATACATGAGTATAATTCAAATGTAAAGATTATTATCAATACCATGCATGAAAGTGCTGGCCAAAACGGATGCGGTAATCATAATCAATTGCAAAGTGCTCAAGAGCTTAGAAATGAGCGGTTAGCTAAGTCAGAACGAATATTACAGGAATATACTGGTACACAGGCTAATGTTTATGCTTCAACGCTATACTTTAATGTTGATGGTGAACATGACTATCCAACTGTGGTACAACCACTTTCGTCAAGAAATCCAGAAACGATAGTTAGACAAGATAACAACGTACATCCTAGTGTATATGGTTATCTAAAGATAGCTGATGTTATCTACAATAAAATGATTGATCTGTTATAATCATTTTATTGTGAACTCCGTAGGCATAAGTACGGCTCCACTCCACAGGGCAACCAGCGGCCCTGTGGTTTTTTGATGGCTCTCTTTAGCGCTTGCTATAATCATAGTATGAGCAATTGTTGTAAAGACACTAAGAAATGCTGCGGTATTGGGTTTCATAGCATCCCAGCCGCTCTTGGCGACGACACGGGCGAATTTAAGCCTGAGAACGGCGCATATCATAATATGCTAGTTAAATATGAAGAAAATGGCGCTATCTATCTCTACACCAACGATGGAGTGCCAATTAAAATACCTGGTGGATGTGAAGACGATACGCCAATAGAGGTGGATATTTCTATCGCAGAAGGCGAGAGTTGGTGGTTGCGTGGTCGTGGGCTCGATAAGGGGAGCAACCAGTTTATCTCTAGTCGCGCAATTCCAGTCGCCGACATCACTTCAAGTGCTGACAGCTCGGTGCACTATACTTTAGGAGACATATTCAACCTAATAGAGATTGGCAAAGATGTTATTTTCAATGGAGTGCCACTCAATTATAGTGGCGACAGCACGGCAGGTGGTGTTGCTTTAGTGCCTCCGTACTATAACACTGGTAAGCTACGCATGGGCTCTAGGATAGAGAGCGAAAGAGAGATTGAGCCAAGCGAGATAGCTACGGTAGTCACTTGGTCGGGCATTACTTTGGTCAGTGATGTTCCCCTTGGGTATGGTATTGAACGCCAGACATATAATGGCACGTCGTCATATGCGTTCTATGCTCAGGGCGTAGAAACTCATGGCGGCCCTATTTAATGCCGCTCTAAGACCCACCAGCACTTTTATCACTGGTGGGTTTTTGCTTGCTATAATTTAGTTATGAATCTTAAAGGAGAATCTTAATTATGGGCTGCGACTGCGGTAAACCTAAATGCGACGGCCACTGCGGAGTCA